>CAZHQV010000008.1:0-36242 GCA_964534285.1 uncultured Dehalococcoidales bacterium | reverse complement strand
AACATCATACGATGAGTTTGTTACCTACGTAGGCGACGGCGCTGCCACTCCTTGTGGACTGGCTTTCGGACCCGGTGGCCTCTACTTCTCTGACCTCCACGGGGATGACAACGGACTGGCGGGAGTACCCAGCGGAAGCATCTACCGTGTCAAGGCAAGAAAGAAAATAGCCACAGCCACCTTGAAGGGTGTTCTCTTGGCAGAAACAGAAAACTACGAAATGGTGGAGAGCTACGTGTATTTCCCACCCCAGTCGGTGAAATGGGAGCATTTCGCCAAGGCAGACAGACCACCTGCCCGTTCATGGAAGGGCGAGGCGTTCTATTATGATGTCGCTGTTGAAGGGGACGTTATCAAGAATGGCGCCTGGAGCCACCCCGAACCCGAGGAGGCTGCCAGGCATATCAAGGGCTACGTTGCATTCGCCTACGGAGAGATACATGCGGTCACTGAGAGAAGCGGCTGAACCCATGGCAACTGCCAGATTGGCGCGTCGCTGACGCGCCTCGCCATCCCCCTCCCGTTATTGCGAGCCGAAGTTGCCACAGATCCCCCCGTGTCATTGCGGTGAGCCGAAGCTCCGAGCGTGGCGAGGAGGCAGCGAAGCAATCTCACACCGGCCACAACCACATTCCCGCGCCCGTGACCCTCCTCCCAATGCCATCCCCTTCTCACCACACCTCCCCTCCTTGTCATTGCGAGCGCAGCGAAGCAATCTCAGGGCCGGCGCCCCAACTGCCACGGCCACATGTACTCGCTTACCCCTGTATTGCATCAACCACTTAGGCCCCAGGAACAACGGAGCAGACACTCCGTTCTTGAATACACCACGTGTGAGGCACTCATCGAAACCGCTATCGCCTCCTTATTCAGCTGGAGTGGGTGAAGAGGCTTCTTGCGTTAGGTGGTATTGAGCCTCCCATGATACCGTCATGGATATATATCTGTCCTGCCTCGCCTCTGGCGGTTACCTCAAGATCCCCTATATCCAGGTTACAGGATTCGGATTGGTAATCCTCGCTTCTACGTGCACATTCAGTCCACTTGAAGAAAGACCATCTACGTTCGCGTGTAAGTCTACTTGGGAGCACTTACCTCGGGAAGACATCCCGTGCAACTGATAATAGATAGTAGGAGGACAGACACAGTGCCTACAATAATCTGCCCTGTTGTTCACATTCTCCTCTATTTGTAATTCGCTTGCAAACTGCTTCTATGATTTTGCCCTTCACGCCACTTCAGCAAGTTTCCTGCATTGATTAACTTATCTGCCACCCGGTGCTGTTCATCTTGAGACTTATGAGTTTGTAGTAAGCAGCTGAGAAAACCCCAGGTGGTCCCACGTTGCGAAAGCAAATTCGATATATGCCCGGCTGAGTTGCTTGAAATTCAAAATCCCCGTCAGAAACAAACACGGAATATGGACCTAAGTCGCCGGTAGGACCTTCCACGTAAACCAGAATGTCAGAGCCAATGCCGCCAATGGAGAAGGAGCCTTTCACCGTTTCTCTAGTGCTCATATCCTTTAGCAGTGATGTTTCATCCCATCTGGGCACGTTAAGTCTATATTTAACCCACATAGTAACCGTCTTAGAACTTGACCATCCGGAGGAGGCACCATTGCTGTCTATTGCCTTAGCCCTAACATAGTAAGTTCCTGGGCTACTCCAGCTATGAGAGTTCTTTGCAGTCTCGCCTGAGCTTACAAATCCAGTCTCCGAAGTGCTGCCATCATCCCAATCAAAGGTATACTTCACTCGGTCGCCATCAGGGTCAGTAGCTGAGGTGGAATAACTATAGGATGTTCCAGTATATCCTTCGCTCTTCCCTGAAGGTCCAGATGGGGTGTTAGGTGCTTTGTCTGTATAGGCAAAAACAGCGATAATATGCTTATCCGAGTTCATCACGATGCTAATCGAGCTTGAATAACCGAAAGCATCTGCTTCCCAACGGTCAAATTCATACCTTGAGCTAGGTTGAGCTATGAGTGACACTGTACTTCCAGCTTCATAAGTGCCACTGCTCGGACTAATGCTACCTGCGCCTGATGGACTGACAGCCGTAGACAAGCTAAAGCTCAGCTTCTCGAAATAAGCAATAACACTCTTATCTGAATTCATCGTAACGCTAGTGGAACTCGAATAGCCAGAAGCATCACCACCCCAGTGGTCAAATACGTAGCCTGAATTGGCGTAAGCGCTGAGGTTCACTTCGCTTCCAGATTCATAAGTCCCACCGCTAGGCATGACACTCCCAGCGCCAGACGGACTGACGCTGGTGGACAAGTCATAGTAATCAATACAAGCAGTAAGCGCCATGGTCATGACAACCAAGATGCCGATTAGCACTAATGAGAGATACTTGTAGCTCTGGTACTTTGGAATCATAAATCACCTCCCTCTCCTGCTTTCTTGTTTCCAAGACCTCTCATGTAAGCTCAATACGAAGCCCTATGATGGAGCTACCTTCTGAACTGTAGCTCTGAGCAAACGTGCTTCCATGTGTATGTAGTCAGCAAAAGTGGGACAAATCAGGCCTTTGAGTAAACGGACACTCACACGCCATTGCTCTGCTCCCTGATAGTTCTATTATAGTTCATCCTTGCTTCTAGTATCCTGATCTTCACCTCCTTCCATCTCTGTATTACATTGAGATGCCTGCCAGTGTAGACAGCCTCGCTCCTGGCTTCAGCCTGCTAAAACTCGTCTGATGTTACTTGAGCCATGGCCTGCTCGTTTCTGAAGATACTCTACTTTCTTCTGGTAGCAAGAGCAAGCCCCTATGTGTCCATTAAACCTTGTCCCAAAACTGTCCCGTTCATGCTGACGATTTACACAAAAGATGGAGGGAGGTTCACCAGGGATATCAAACAGATCGCCCACCGCAAGTTAACCACTGGGGAAAAGGCAGGATTAGTTTGGTTGAGACTACATGATAGAATCAAGGAAGATGCCATATACGATATTTGGAGACCGTGTTAATACGTCTGGCAATGTTTGGGGTGAATGCTGGAAGAGAGAATAGACCTTGCTAAATATCGTCCTGCACGGATTGACGAAGCCGAACTAGCGGAAATCGGTAGCAGGGGTGGAGTTAAACAATTCATGCTGCGCAACCCTGCTAACGATAGGTATATTACCCTTGGCGAAGAGGAACTTTTCCTCTGGAATTTGATGGATGGAATGCACACAGTCAGGGACCTTGCACTGGAATACGTCTCCAAGTATACGGTTCCAGGCCACACAGTATTATTTAACCTCCTGGATTTGCTCGCCAGCAACGGATTTCTCAAAGGGGAAGCGGATCAGTCAATGCAATCCGTAGCAACACACCTTCCGAAAAGAAGAACAGTGGCTTTTCTTAGTGGTCTTGCCCATTTCCTAGCTCACGGTAGGCTGGCTATGAAAAATATAGACAAATATTTTGACTGGCTGTATAGGCACACTCCACACTTCTTATATACACGGTCTGGGACAATTGTTTTCACATTCCTCATCCTAGCAGACATCACCTTTTTTGTTTATTTTCATCTTGTTCAGCATGTAGATTTGCTGATATCTCCAAGCGGCGTTCATGTCGTTGACATAGTTTCGCTTATAGTCATTTTATTTGTCAGTATTGTCATTCATGAACTTGGTCATGGCTTGGCAGTCAAGGCTTACGGAAGAAAAGTGTTAAGGGGTGGATTTATGCTCTATTTTGGTGTGCCGATGGCATTTGCCGATACTACCGATATATGGATGAAACCACGGCGCGCGCGCATTGCTGTATCCCTGGCAGGACCCTGCGCTAATGCAGTCATCGGTGGTCTCTTATTCCTGATAGCCCTATTTCTACCAGACGGCACCGTACGTGATATCCTAGTTCACGGCGGAATACTCAATTCCATCATCTTCTTTTTCAATCTGATTCCGATTGCTGAGACAGATGGCCACTACATTATCCAGGATTTGCTAGAAACTCCACGCCTGAGATCAAAAGCCCTGCATTTTATCTGTCATGACATGTGGTTCAAGTCTGCGCGCCGCGAGCCATGGTCGAGGGACGACTTCACTTTTCTAATGTATGGATTGGTTACCGGCGCAGGGACCGCATTCTTGGTGTATGTAGGAATACACTTCTGGATTACTACTGGCAGTGAGTTTGTCAACGAAGTGATTTCGCGGCCCCTGTTCGTGCTGGAAATCTTCGGCGTACTTGTAGTAATAGCGGCCATCTCTGCCGTGCTTTACGTTTTACTCAGGCGGCATAGGCACATCGCCGTTGAGCGCAGGTAGTAGCACAGTGGAAAGAGCTTGTGACATAATGCGGTTGAAATAGTTGCTTGCGCAGGCACCCTGTCTTGCGGCAGGTTAAGAACAAAAAAGGGAAAGGAGGAAAAACGATGGCTACAAAAGAAGAAATGAAAAAGCTCGCCATCAGGGCGATCGAAGACGATTCCTTTCGGGCGGACCTACGTGCTGACCCGGCAAAGGCGGCTGCTTCGATGGGTATTACATTTACTCCTGAGGAGCTGGCAGAAATGAACGAAATGAAGGCCAAAGCGGAGGCAGCGGGACTGCGCGAGTCAAAAGTGGGCGTACCGGCCTTATTCATCTAATTTTGCATTTGAATTAAGAGTAGGAGCAGGGCAGGGTGCCGGCACGAGATTGAAATAATTCAGTAAGGAAACGGGAAACAAAGACCTCAGCCATGACAACCGGAGCGTGGCAGGAAGGAGCAACGTATGATGAAACAGGTACTTCTGGTATGCATGCCTTTCGGCCCCCTAGATTATCCATCTCTGGCACTGGGCCTGCTCGAACCTCTTGTACAAAGGGAGGGAATAGCCTGCGATGTGAGCTATTTGAATATCGCATTTCGAGCATTTATTGGCGACCCTGATATTTATTCTAAGGTTGCCGCGCGACATATAATCGGAGAATCGGTATTTGCTGAAGCATTATTTGAAGAAAAAGCTCCACCATTCGAAGCGGCTTATGACTCCGATGTCATTTCACTATACGATTTTGACGCACCATCCATGCATGACCATCTCCTGCTTCTACGGTCGAAAGCAAAGGCATTCATAGAATGGTGTATGAGTGCTGTCAACTGGAATGATTACGATATCGTTGGGTTCACCTCGGTTTTTAGTCAGCAAGTAGCATCGTTAGCTTTAGCACAAAGAATTAAGCGAAGATGGCCAGAAAAGGTTGTTGCCTTGGGAGGAGCCAACTGCCTTGATGTAATGGGGAAGACATTACTCAGGCTTTTTCCATTTGTGGACTGGGTATTTGTGGGGGAAGCTGACCTTTCGTTCCCAAGGGCTGTTACTCAGTGGTTCGCCGGAAGTCCGCCGGAAGGTATCGCAGGAATTTCCTACCGCCAAGATGGCCGCGTAATAACACAGGGGACAGGGCAGTGTGTTGAACTGGACAGCCTGCCTTACCCCAAATTTGATGACTATTTTGATGCCGTACAGAGATGGGCGCCCTCTGATTTACCTTCAGCAGAAATTGCTCTGGAGCTTTCCCGAGGATGCTGGTGGGGGCAGAAGCATCATTGTATTTTCTGCGGTATTAATGCCCATAATCTAGTGTATAGACGCAAAAGTCCTGAGCGGGCTGAGGCGGAAATAAGAACGCTGAGTGCGCGCTATAAATCGGACAGGGTGTCACTCACCGATACCATACTGGATATGGGCTTCTTCAAAACTCTTTTGCCCGCCCTTTCCGATTGGGATAAAAAGGGGACATTGTATGTCCAGTGCAAAGCTAACCTGACCCGTGAGCAGGTGAGTATGTTGAAATCTGCTGGTATGAACATAATCCAACCCGGAATTGAAAGCCTTGATACCGAGATACTGGCTTATATACACAAAGGCACCACGTTACTGCAGAACGTGCAACTTCTCAAATGGGCTCGGGAATACGGGCTGAATCCCGTATGGAACTTAATTTACGGATTTCCCGGAGAGAAACCCGAGGCCTATACCCGCATGGCTTTGCTTATCCCCGCTGTCACTCATTTACATCCTCCCAGTTTTATTATTCCTGTGACCCTGCAGCGTTTTAGCCCTCTGTTTGACCGTGCTGAGGAGTGGGGAATGCATAGTATTAGTGCTCATCCCTGCTATCGATCAATATATCCCTTCAAGCAGGAAGATATTGATGATTTAGAGTACTGTTTCGTTTGTGATTTTGATGGCAAGGACAAGATCCACGAATACACATCCCCTTTGCTCAGGGAGGTACAGAATTGGATGCAGTGCTGGCGAGAAGATGAGCCACCCCTGTTGGCCTTTGAGCGGAGGCCACGAGACAAGGTAACCATTTATGACACAAGGCCGTGCCGTACTGACTCCCGGATTGAGCTGGATAGAGAAATGGCCTTAGCTCATACGGCCTGCGATGCCAGGCGTCTGTTCCCTTCACTGTCAAGGGAGATAAGCGAGAAGAGGGGGAGGAAATATTGCGGTGGCGCTGCATTACGCCGCGGCCTCGATGATTTGGTAAATCGCCGCCTCATGCTGCGCGAAGGTGACTGGTACCTGAGCCTGGCAAATGACCTGGAGGTAATGAGCGCCGAGGGTGGATCAATGCTGGCCCACTTGTTTGCATCCAAGACTTAATCGGTCGCAATGCGGAATTTAGTTACAACATCGGAGAGTAGGCTACTAGTGACTAGATCACACAATACGTCATCATGTGCAATATACAACGGTGGTTCAGCGCTTAGAGACCTTGCACTTAAACGAGGAGGCCGAGCCATCAACAGGCCTCTTTGACATCGCCTCCTCAGCCTAATTGCCTGTTCATGAAGCCAGCTCCCTTCTCCGTACCATCCAAACCAGCAATCCAGCGAACAGGGCTGTCATGGCGAATACGCCCCACTGGTTAATGGTGGGCACCATTGGAGGAGGGGGCGCTGAGCAGGTGGCGACAGCGGTGTGGTTCTCATACATGACGACGCGTACGGTATTGCCGGGCACGGGGGCGCCATCAACCGTCCACTCAACAAAATCGCAGCAGATATCGCTGTCATCGGCGTAAAGGGTTACGTCTGTCCAGTAGGGAAGAATGAAGTCCCGGGCCTGGCCTGCGGGCACGGTATCAGATACAGCATCATATTCCACATTTATGGAGCAGCAGCCATCCGACGTTACTACTAAGGTGTACGTGGTCACCGCTAGGTTGAGCAGGACAGAGGCCCCCTGACTCCAGACGGCAACCGCTGCTGGGAGACCCTGTCCAGCGTAGCTTACGGTGAAGTGCACCGTGTCCCCTTCCAGCCCTCCCTCCCTCTCGGGTGTTGCGGGGTCGTCTCCGGGGACGTCAATGGCATATACCGACTTTCCCTCGAAGGTGAAGGTAGTTGTGGACCAGTCGTCGACAACGCCATCTATTGAGGCAGTGACTGTCGTGCCATCGGGCACATACTCGCCATTCACCGTCACGTCACCGTAAAAGTGGCAGGGGAGAAGTGGCTGGGCAACCGCCGAGCCGGGGAGCAGCATTATCAACAACATCGCTACTAGGCTGAGGCCACTCACTATTCTCGACATAGCCAGTTTGGTCACCTTATCTTCATGCGATGTCAACTACTTGACAACGCAAATTGCTTTTCCCTCCTCTCACGTCCCGACCTCCTCCACGAGTTTGGGGACAATCGCATGGTGGATTATGCGAGAGGCTAACCAGCTCAACTAGGGGACAGAGCAAAAAGCAACAACCGCAACTGTGCTTGGTGACATGAATATTGCAGGAATTGACGCCCCAGCCTGACCGTCTCACCATCGTCTTTTTGCCTCCTTGAACCCCCAAGAACCTCTTATTACAGGCTACTTTCTGGCAGGAGTCTTACCTTTGATGCCTCACTAAACCGAGAAGTTGAACGTAATAGTCTGACGTCTCGCTTTGGGCGATGAGTTCCTACTCTGGTATGTGGATTAATCCTTGGCCCCATAACACATCGTCCCACGGCATATGGTAGCAGCATTGAAGGAATTGTCAACAGGTTTTCGAGGGATTTCGGAAAATAACGCCAATGGAGGTGGTAGCAATTTCTCATTTACTCCATCCACGTACGAGTGGATTTTTTCAGTCTTATAGGTAGAACTGGCATTTATTCCACAGCTAATTGCACGGGGAATACGTCGTTTTCACGCCTGATTACTGCATCCTCTCTTTCTGTTCCTCACAAATCGAAACCCAAAGACAAGCCCTCGTCTGTAATAAGGGCCATTAGTTTAGACGCAGCAATACAGCAGGCTGTGGCCTGGAAAGAACACTAATCTGTTATGCCTTGCCCTAAGGCAATCCCAGGAGAAAGCTTCTTGAGGTGCCTCTTAAGGCTAATTACTTGCTCACAAAGCGGGGCGCCGTCTCCGGACTGTCCACACCAGGAACCCAGCAAACAGGGTTATCATAGCGACTATGCCCCAGTGGTTGATGGCGGGCACGCTTGGTGGGAACGGTGCAAGAGGAGTAGTATAGGTCACAACAAGCTTAGGCTGATACCCTTCGCCTTCTTCAGAGGCCCAAACCTCCACACACTCATGCTTGGGTGTAGTAGGCGCAATGGCAGCAATGTCCCTTGAGCTCCTCAGTCCGAGTTTGGTAATCCCCGTTTTTGAAATCCAGCCCAGGCCTGTCTCATTCAGTGGGATATCGTTGTAACCAAGTGTAGAGAAGCCGCTTGTGTTGAATGAGCCACCGCTCACATTCTGACTCCCTAGGTAGCCGTAGTCAGTATCTTGCAAGGGTTGATTAAGCCCCGACCCGTCTACCATGGTAATGTCGAAGTCCGCACTGCTATTGTCGCTTGTGCCGTAAAGAGACAAAACTGCCGAGTTTATAGTAGCGTCGTCAGGCAAAGAGCTAGTATCGAAGAACAGGGCGCCCCGAAGAATATTAAAGGAGGGGGGAATGATGAGTTGTTCTACTTGGCCTACACATAGCTGTGGTTCACCGCAACGAAGAGTTCCCGAAGGAGCTTGGTGGACAGCAGAATAGCTGTTACCCGCCGCAAAAATAAAACCATCATCAACCGTGGAGTAGAAGGTGGCCTCGTCGGGGCTTGCCGCCGCCTGGGGCATGAATGGTATTGCTGCCAACAGAGCCAGTGCCAGTGCCAGCGCCAATAGCAGACAGACTGGTGTTTGATACCACTTTGCTTTACCCATGTACTTGCCTCCTTCCAGCGTAGTCAGGAACAGCTTTGCCAGTCCATTATACGCTTGACCCACCTCGAATAGAATACCTCTGAAAGATAATAGGAATAGGAACGATACGTGGGTTATAGCTAAGTAATTTCTCATTCGTTCCATCCACGTACGAGTGGATTTTTTCAGTCTTATGGGTAGAACTGGCATGCATTTCAAAGCTAGTTGCACGGTGGGGGAATGGTTTTCACGCCTGGTTTAGGAAGGAAACCTGACCGTATTCAGGAAAAGTCAACGTTCGCCTGGCATATTCCTCGGTGAGCTGATTACACGGTCTGTTCCATAGATAGACATGTTACCACAGTGCCATCACTGCCCTGCTAGATTTTTGCTAGTTGTCTCTAACCTTCTCTTCCCGCACCAGCGTGTGCCAGGCTAGCCACCGCTTCCTTAAATCTCTTCAAGGGCATGGCCACAATAAGCTCATGAGCTGCGAAATTTGGCACTCTCCTTCTGGCGTGGCCAGTTATGAAATTTATGTCTATTTCACCTGTAACCATAGAATGTGCCAGCGAAGTGCACCCAGCACTGACTAGATTATACGCGAAAGGTCGCAGGCCCGAGTACATCAGAAGGCTGACTATCCTATTAGCCTGGTCGGCGTCGCAGACAGAGAGAACCAGGTCAGGGTCTACAGACATGTCTGAGAGAGGGGCTACGACCACAACACTACCCCATCCACTTGGTGGTGTCCCATTATCGCTGACGTTCTACACAAATCTAGCCCTATTCCCTTTTCCATTGCGCTCCATCATGCCCACTGTTGTGACCAGTCCCACTTCTTAGCTTCAAACCAGAGCCTTTCCTTTGCAGTCTCATCATTCTGCCAGCACTTTTGTCCGGGAGCCTTCGCAGGTGTGTCTTCCCCTGGAATGCCCTCTCCAAAGGCTGTAGTTGAGCTCTGATTGAATGATATAACGCATACGTGCTTTCAGGCCATAAGGCTCCTCCCAATAATTACCTTCATTATTTCCTGAGTGCCGCTTCCTGCAAGCAGTGGCAGAGCATCCTTGAAGCGGCGGACAACATGATACTCCGGTATAAGCCCATAACCACCCATAATCTGAATCGCGCTGAGAGCCACTCTACACGCCACATCAGAGCCAATAAGTTTAGCCCGAGCTGTATCGGCTCCTATTTGTCTGATGTCTTTACCATGGTCGATCTGGCAAGCGGAATAGTAGGCAAGCCATTTCGCCGCCTCAATTGCCACGTTCATATCAACTAAGGCGAATTGGATCGCTTGAAGCTCACCTATGGGCTTTCCGTATAGTATCCTCTCCTTAGCAAATCTTAGGGCAGCCTCGTAGCATCCCGTGGCAATTCCCAGGCCAACGCCGGCCGTCGTTGGTCGAGCAACTATACTTATCACAGCTAAAGCCTCGGCTAGCCCTCTCCCCTCGTGACCGATGAGATTAGCCTTGGGAACTCTACAGCTAGTGAAAGCCAGTTCATTGAATGATAGGGAGCGAAGCCCGGGGTAATCCTCTCTTCTGGTAACTTCGAAGCCTGGTGTCCCCTTTTCCACCAAAATTGTGTTGAACTTGCCGTTCGTCTTAGCCAGGATACAGGCAAGGTCAGCTATTCCGAAACATATGAAGACTTTCCTCCCGTTGACAACAAACTCGTCTCCTATGAGTTCAGCCGTAGTCTGAATAGTCGAAGGGTCAGAACCGCCCCCAGGCTCTGTGGCGGGAGTACAACTTGTCTTCTCCCCCTGGCACAAGGGAGGCAAATATTTCCTCTTTTGTTCCTCGGTGCCATAGGTCTGAAGAGTATAAATCCCCCCTTGGATTGCCTCGAGGGAAAAGGCGAGAGAGGGATAAGCTCGAGATATCTCTTCTACGGCTATCATCTTTGCCACATGGCCCATATCCGTACCGCCATATTCCTTCGGCGTTATGATCCCCACTAACCCCATTTCGGCGATCCTCTTCAGGATATCGAAAGGAAACTCTCGGCTCTCATCCAGCTCCAGAGCTCTAGGAGCCAACTCACGTTCGGCGAACTGGTGAACCATGTCCCTCAACATCTCTTGTTGTCTGGTAAGACCAAAATCCATATGTCACCTCCTTCTAGAATTCGTTCGAGTGTTTACCGGGCACAACAATTCAGAATAGCAGACGGAATAGCAAAAACAGAGTCTAGGTAAGGTATTGTGGGCGGCCCTTTGCGATAGATAGAACCAAGACGTTTGAGTTAGCTTTCAACGTATGACCAATGGATTGGTTCGTCGAATTCATCCAACTGCGACACCAACTTCTCACTGCAGCCCCTATGATAACGCCTCACGGACGGCGAAGACTATGACACCGCAGCAACGATCTGCCAGTTCTCCCATGTATTGGGACTCACCGGAGCGTTCCAGGACCCACTTTTCTCACTTTTGTCTATGCCTACTGCGGCCAGGACGGAGACTTATTAAACCTCGGTCAAGATCTCGTTCCTTCGAAAGAGACCGAGTATCCATGGTGGGTTGTATTGTGCAAATATGAAACTACTCTTCTTGGAGTATTTGTTTTCATGCAGCCAGGTTTCTAACTCCTTAGCCTTGCGTATGGCCAATCTGCTATTGAGATTACCGGAAAACCGTAAGGCGGCTACTTTGTGTCTGGCTACGTTGCGAAAAGATATATCTCCACTTACCGGCTCAGGCAGATTCTCCAGCGTGTACTTGGATGGCATAAAAAACGCTATTCTGTATCTCTTGCCTTCTGCAACAGGGGCTGAGGTAACCGGGGCTGTCATTTCGATTCTTTCACCAGCCGAAGCTTGCTGCGTAACGGGCGCGGTCATATTGATACGCGTCTTAGAGGTATTATTGCCGAAAATATAGTCAGCCAGCACTCTGAAGCCTTTTCTTAACGCAGAATCGAAATTGCCATCGATTTCAACTTCTGCTACCACGTAGTCCTCATACTCCCGGATTTCGAATTTTTTGTCCTTATGAACTGTTTGATATCTTGGGGACTCAATAGCCATCTTTAATCCCTCCAAGTCAGTATTACGTTTTTGCAACCTGCTGGGTTGCCCCCAATTTTAGTAGCACTTACCATGAGACATGTATGTAGTCAGCAAAAGTGGGACAAATCAGGCCTTTGAGTAAACGGACACTCAGAGGCCGTTGCCCTGCTCCCTGATGCTTTTATTATAGTGCATGCTTGGTTCTACTGTCCTGATCTTCACCTCCTTTCATCTCTGCGCTACATTGAGATGTCTGCCTGTGTGAACATCATAGGGCGTGACATCGCTGAGTCCCTCGTGGTAGCGATGGTAGTTGCAGTACTTGATGAATTCTTGTATCTCTTCCTTTAGCTCACACGGCATCTCATGGGGCACCAGGTTAATCTCTCCCTTTATGCTGCGGTGGTATCTTTCTATCTTGCCATTGGTCTGAGGATGATAAGGGGATGCTGTAATGTGCCTGATTCCCACCAGCCTGAGGTACTCGCCTGTAGATGGTCAGCATAAATGGGACAATTTTGGGATGAAACTTAATGGACACATAGGGGCTTGCTCCTGCTACCGCAAGAACGTAGAGTATCTTCAGAAAGGAGCGGCCATGGCTCAAGTAACATCAGACAAGTTCTGGCAGGCTGAAGCCAGGAGTGAGCAAACCAAGCGACTTATCAGAGACATCAAGCGCATCACTTATCGCAAGTTCACCGCTGAAGAGAAGTGTGCAATTGCAGCGGTCTACTCCGGCTAATCGGTAATCTCGTATCTGCAAATTAGAACTGAACTTGTTGACGATTTGTGTCCTCGGCATTGACTGATTCAACATTATCCGAGGAGACTGGCGTTCTCTATTGATTTCTGTCAGCAACTTTGTGATACTGTGAACAGGCTAGCTTTATCAGGAGGAGTATGAAAGATAACAATCTTGAACGACCAAAAGCGGGGATGCTTCGAGTTCGGCTAACCCTGTCTTCGATTGCTTCCTTCATCATCATATGCTTAATGATATCCTGTGCTCCTACAGGAGATACCACCCCTATATCAGGCGGCGATATTGACGCTTTCCGCTCTTCACTAGAGAATAGCGACTTCACTTTGAAACTAGCGCCGTTTGTCCCAGTGGACCTCATCAAATTATATGAAGCCGGAAAAATAGCGAATGCCGCCGGTAATAATGCCGATGCACCTTATAGAGGGGTGTTTGGTGATCTCCCGGAGAATGTAGAAATAGAGGACATAGAGCAGATTTCCGATGCCCGAGAGGAAGTAGAAAATTGGTTATATAATACTACAGGGCTGTTACAGGGATGGCAGTTAGATCCGGATGAGGCAGTCGTTCTCGTCACTAAGACCCCTCCGGAATGCACGTACTTCAGCTATTGCGGCTTTGTCTTCTATAAATACTATGAAAAAGAGAAACAGCGCAAATGGGTCTGGACCAGCTTCAATGATCCCCTGAATAACCTCACCATTAAGACTTCCGGTACCCCCGATGGGGCAAAGGGGAACCCATACAACCAGGATACTATCATCATCATCACGGCTGATAGAGGTACTGACCAGCGTATACGCAGTGCTGCCATGTCAGCAGGATATCCAGAGGATATCATCAACACGTACGTAATCCCGAGTTCAATGGTCAAGCTGGGCACAGGTCCTGAGTTTGATACAATTGTCTTCGGGCAGCGCATGGCGCTCTTTGCTGATGAGGAGGCAGGCCAAGAATACGCAAATGCAATATCAGCGGCCATTAGGGTAACACCTAAGTCACAGGTAACACTTGACCCGTTTCCGGCGCCTGAGTTGCGTGTAAGGGGCACCGGCAAAACGGAGGTAGACTTACAGCCTGCACTTGATGAGCTGCGAAAGGCTATACTGGCAAAGTACAGCAACCTTTCGGCGGATGAGTTGGGAACTTCCCTCTGGCTTGAAGAGTCTTATGATGCAGTCCAGGAGGAACTGTATGTGGCTGGGGAAAGCCGTGACACGAGTTACCTTCGCTGTGATACCTTGACACTGGGCGATGACCCGGATGAGTTCATTATCGTGTATGGTGTTAACCATGCTGCCAGCGGAAAAGCTACGTATTCAGACTGCAATTTCTACGGCGAGGCTGGCTGGAACGGGGTAGCGGGTATATACAGCACCGAGTATGCGGGAAGCGCTGAGCCATATCTACCGGGCAACCCGCTGGCCAAATATCTTTACGTCTGTAAGTTTGCGCGCAGCTGCGATTCTGAAACGGTCTGTGCGGCAGTACCGACCGGACCCGGGGCGTATGGAGTTGAGCTTGATGAGCCTGCCTTCGTTGCGTTCCGCGCATACATCGAGCCGGCTACCAAGGTGGGGCCAGCCTATAGTGAACTCCTTTACGACCGTGTCATAAAGTTCAGCCCCGCATAACACGGCAAGTCCGTCTAATATCATCGGATTCAGACATTTGAGGAACGGTGTTGATACGGTCACAAATACTCGTTGTGTGCAACATACTGGGAGGAAACCGATTTGGATGGTCACTACTCCAAACTTATCAAACTTTTGAGATGGGCAGGGCGGATCATAGCATCTATTGCAGCCATTTGGTTTGTGGTTATGTTTATTGGTTCGGCCATAACTGAAGGTGCAGGTCCAATTACGATAGAAACTGGCACATTAGTCTTTCTGGGAGTGATAGCAGTAGCTGGGGGCATTCTTTCCTGGTGGAAAGATGCGATCTCTGGGATACTGCTATTTCTTACCTCGGTTGGTCTAGGCATACACATAAGCTGCTATGCTGGCCACAGTCACGTCTTTGCATGGGTGCTAATCGGCCTGCCATACCTCATCGCTAGCATACTGATGGTTAGCTCCTGGCGACTATCAAAATAGAGCCGATAGTATCCTCTGTCTGTGCCGGCAACGGTTCTTCAACTGCACCTTTTAGCGAAGTGTTCAATGTCTTAGCCAACAGGATGAGCATATCACCCGTACATTTACTGGCTCTTGAGACAGCCAGCCTGCTGCTACGTAAAGCCTATTGACACTGCCTCGCTCCTGCAGCAACAATAAGCAAAGCTTGAAAGGAGGAGGCATAACGTGAAGCGAGCAGTTGTATTTTGTCTGGTGTTGTTGTTCTTGTTGTCGCCGGCCTTGAGCTGCAAGCCCGCAGCCAAATCTGCGGAGATACTGTGGGACACATGGGGTGTGCCGCACATCTACGCCGAGACTGAGGAGAACCTCTTCTACGCCTTGGGCTGGGCACAGGTGCAGAACCACGGTAACTTAATACTGGAAAACTATGGCAAGTCACGCGGCCAGGCCTCGGAATACTGGGGCGAGGAATTCCTCGATTTGGATAGGTATGTATGGACTATGGGCGCTCCTGTTCTTGCTGAGAAGACATACATGGAAGCTTCCAGCGAGGAGCTCGCTGAGCTTGATGCCTTTGCCGCAGGGATGAATGCCTACGCGGAAGCCAACCCGGACGAACTGGACGACCAGTTCGAGTTGGTGTTGCCCTTGAGTGGTCAGGATGTGCTGGGCTACATACTGTATGCCGCTTATTATGGAATTTACGTTCCGCCAGACATGATCGACGGCTTTTGCCAGCAATACTCCGCAAATGATCAGGCATCCGACACTGAGCCAGCGGCCTCACCGACCTCGAACGCTTGGCTGATAGGGCCGTCGAAGTCCGAAAGTGGTCACCCGATTATGCTCTCCAATCCGCATGCACCATGGCCCAACCTGCCAGGTCAGGAACATCTGGTTTTCTATGAGGCACATCTGGTGGTGCCGGATATGGATATGTACGGAATCGGCTTGGTCGGCATACCGGGGCTGGCCTTCGGCTTCAACGATCTTAAGGGATGGACCTTCACATCGTGTCCCTTCGACGTCGTCGATTTCTACGAACTCACCCTGGTAGGGGACGGATACCTTTTTGATGGCGAGGTCAAACACTTCGAGACTGAGTCCCACATTCTCAAGGTCAAGCTGGAGGACGGTACCATGCGGGAGGAACCCCTGGTGGTGCGGCGCAGTGTCCACGGTCCCGTTATCTTGGAGAAGGAGCACAAGGCGGTGGCCGTGCAATCACCTATACCAACGGACCCTCTTGAAGACCAGTTCTGGAATATGGCTAAAGCAAAGAACCTCGACGAGTTTCTGGCAGCACTCGAACCGCAGGAGATCGGCCCAACCAATATCCTCTACGCTGACCATGAAGGGAACATCATGTACACCCTTGCGGGCATCTTCCCACAACGCCCTGAAGGGGATTATGATTGGAGTGGGGTAGTTCCGGGCGATACCTCCGCTACCCTGTGGCAGGGCAAACTCCCATACAGCAGTATGCCAAGGGTAATCAATCCTGAAACCGGCTATCTCCAGAACGCCAACGAGCCCCCATGGACCGTAACGCTACCCAGCGGACTCAGCCCAGCAAACTATCCTGCTGACTGGCCAAGTTTAGAGATGTACCCACGTGCAGTGCGTTCCCTACAGATGATTACGGCCAGCGATATTTTTGGCATGGAAGACGTCATGGGCGACAAGTTTTCCACCCATTCGCTGATAGCCGACCGCGTGCTGGATGACCTGCTCGCCAGCGCGGCCTACTCAGAGAGCGAACTGGTGAAGGAGGCCGCCAATGTACTGGCCTCTTGGGACCGTGCTTTTGACGCCGATAGCTACGGCGCTGTGCTCTTTACCTTCTGGGCCATGCAGTACGAGCCCAACATCCTGGGTAACGCGCTGCTCCCCGAGGCAGCCTACGCCGTACCTACTGATCCTGCTCGGCCTTTCGATACACCGATGGGCCTGGCTGATCCAGCTACAGCTGTCGCTGCGCTTGAGGCCGCTGCCTACATGATGCAAGGGGCTTTCGGCTCGCTCCATGTACCATGGGGTGCATTCGTCCGCTTCCATCTCGGCGGCCTGGACTTTCCCGCGTTTGGTGTCGGCATCGGACCTGGCAACTTCGGCTCCTTCACTCCGAACGTCGCCATGCCGCAGGACGATGGAACGCTGGCCACGGTCTACGGTGATTCCTGGGTCGCGGTAGTCGAATTCTCTGACCCGGTACAGGCAATGGGGGTGATGTCTTATGGCAGCGCCACACAGCCTGGTTCATCACACTTGGATGACCAACTGCCATTGTATGCCAACAAAGAGTACCGCCCTATCTGGCTTACTCGTGCCGATATCGAAGCCAATCTGGAATCGCACTGGTTATTTCAATAGATATGAATCGTCAACGATAAGAACGACGCGCTTGTATAGGCACTCTGTGGCTGAACAGAAGGCGAATTGTCGCCTCACTAGTCCGGCCAGGCAAGATATAAACGGTCTGCTTCATATCGGCAGCATATCGGACGTTAGTCCGTTTCGTTACAGGGTTGCACCTTTGGGCGGTTTGTGACACCTACGTTGCTTATGCCACTTGGCACGCTGAGAGTGCTATAATCCTCAGGCGTCTCCTACTTGGACGGTGGCAGTGACTGACATGAAAGTGGTTGGCGTTTGTGGCTCTCCCAGAAAGGGCAACACGGAGTGGATGCTTAGAAAGCTTCTGGAAGGGGTTCCCAAAGCCGGGGCAGACACCGAGCTGATCTTGCTCAGGGAGAAAGAAATCAAAGGATGTGACGGGTGCTTAAGCTGCGAGGTAGGAGGCAAGCAGCGAAAAGGGATCTGCACGATTCAGGATGACATGCAGCAGATTTACCCTAAGCTGGTGGAAGCGGATGCTCTGGCTCTTGGCACGCCGGTCTACTTCGAAATGCTGTCCGGCTTGCTCAAGAACTTCATGGACCGGACCTGTCCTATCTGGCCGAGGCTTGACCTTAAGCCGATTGTCGGCATAGCCGTCGCAGAAGAAGGCATTGGAAAGGCAGTCGAGAACTTGAGGACGTACTCCTCTGTCTGTGGTATGCGATGGGTTGGCCATGTTACTGCCTTGGCAAAAAACTCCGGAGCAGGTATCGAAGGATAGCGATGTTGACAGGCAGCTTGAACGGTTGGCGAGTAAGCTTGCTGGTGTGCTGAAAGCCTGATGTTGCACGATTGTCCATTTCGTGCACTGAAGATGGCTTTTGCCTTGGCCCGACTGCCTGAAATCATGTTGATGCGGTTTACCGTGACGTTTACCTTATCGTTTACGTTATCGTTTACCATATATGGTTTACCTGCTTCCAATAGTGAATTCCTCCCAAAATCCTAGCTGATAGAAGGGGGGCAGGGCCCCCCCCAATTAGGTATAAAAAGAGCAATAATTCTCTATCAAAAACACCGAAAAAAGACGATGATATGGATATTTGGGTTGGATGACAATCAATAAAGGTGACTTCATGCCGACCATTACTGATCTACCGGGGGCGATTAAGGCCAGACGGGTACTATCACACACTTCATCTTTTCGTGCAGCGTTGCGGCGATTCATCACCCCCGCTTCCACCATACCCAAAACCTATTGCCGACTAGGTCTGGCCGCGAATGGTACGCCGCCAGATGTTTTAGGCAGGCTAACAACGGCTATGCTGCTTTCACCGACGGAGGTCCATGGCGAAGAAGGTTGCGAGTTTGAGATGGATAGGGGGAGGGGGTCACCAGGCGTAATCTGTCGGAAATATTAGCACCGCACTGTCCTTGCGTCTCACCTAACCCTCATAGGCGCATAGATGGAATAGATAGAATGGATAGAATAGAATTAAGGTTCTACCAGCTTTGACTTGACAAAAAAGAGCCCGAGGGGCTTGTGCCAGAACTCGCCGACGTAGCACGCACGCTTGGCGATGAGGGTATGCTGAAGCTTGCCGAGCCACTGGGACTTGCGGAAAGGATAAAGACGCTGCTGGATCAGGCGCCTGACCCGGATAGTTTGCCAA
This sequence comes from uncultured Dehalococcoidales bacterium, assembly GCA_964534285.1. Classification (GTDB taxonomy): domain Bacteria; phylum Chloroflexota; class Dehalococcoidia; order GIF9; family AB-539-J10; genus JADFUX01. Next base: position 17,216 of record CAZHQV010000008.1, on the reverse strand, counting down.
TCGAGATATGGCAGCAGCGCATAGCTAGCTGGCCGCGAGTGCAACACGTTCTATCAGTTACGATGGCCCTGCTTCGCGCCTGCGAGAAGGTCGACGCTCTGGAGCAGCGGGGCGCATTGAAGATAGATTCCGCTTTGGTACGTGGGCTGGCCGTTATTGCCTATGCACCGTTTGCACCCAACGGAAGTGAATTATTGGGCAGACTGGCTGATATCCTCGGTGGCACGGTAGTAGAACCAGCCAGACTATTAGACCATTACCTCACGGCAGTGGTAACAGGCGACACTGATACTCTGGCTGACGTCAACCGTTGTATCCTGGAAAACCCGGCATGGTGGCGATGGTCAGAGAGATTTTTAGCTACACGTAAAGAGTTCCCGTTTCTGCCCAGGGTCATCGGTATTAGCCCGCTCCTTACCGAGGGGCTAAAGCAGGTTCTGACCAATATGATAGCGGAGGCGCTTAATGCTGAGCATAGCCGAAATTATCCAAATTGAAAAGTCCAGAGTTGGCCGGCGCCAGCGATGGCATACTGTCCACGGCACAAGAAAGGACGCGGAAAGGGAACTCAGGCAGTTGCTACATTCAGTTGAGACAGGCAGCTATGTTAAACCCCAGCGATTGAATATGGGTGAGTTCCTGCACCGCTGGCTCAACGACTATGTCAAGATCAATTGCTCCCCTCGGACCTTCGACAGCTACCAATGCATTGTGACGTGTCACCTAATCCCAGCTCTAGGCGCCATACCTCTATGCTACCTCCACCCTCATCATATTCAGCAGTGCTATGCCCATGCTCTGTCAGAGGGCCACGCCAACGGAAAGGGAGGATTATCCACTCAAACTGTACTACATATCCACCGGGTCCTATTTCAGGCGCTACGTTATGCGGTCAGGCAGGGCTTGCTGATTCGAAATATCGCTGTTGGCAGATGCCCCGCGGGCTAGAAAGCACATAATGAAGGCTCTTTCACTGGCCGAGGTTTCAAAACTCTTTGCTGTTGCCAAAGGCACGCGTTATTATCCTATCATTCACACCGCAGTTTATACCGGCTTGCGCCAAGCTGAGTTGCTTGGGCTGCGCTGACGGGACTTGAACCTCAACTTAGCATTGCTTTCTGTTTCTCAAGTGCTATATAAGCGCCGAGGCATTTGCCAGTTTAAGGAGCCCAAAACTGAACATAGCCGACGGCGGCTCGATTTACCGCCTTCCTTGGCTACATTCCTCGATGGATATAAGACTGCAAAGAGAGCGGAGTATCTATTGTTGGGAAAGCCCTTCAGTGAGGATGACCTTGTATTCAGTAATGTAGATGGCGCTCCTATAGACCCTGGCACTCTTACTCACAACTTCGCTAGAATTGGCCGAAAAGCAGGTTTAGCCGGGACCCGCTTCCATGACTTGAGGCACACATGCGCCAGCTTAATGCTCGTGGCAGGTATCCATCCCAAGATAGTCAGTGAGGCATTGGGGCATTCAAGCGTGTCGTTTACCCTGGACGTATACAGCCATGTTGTCGGGGGCTTGCAGCAAGCTGCGGCAAGGCGGTTGGATGAAGTGCTACAGCAGCAGCTGGCAGAAGACGAAAATGTCGGCAAAATGTCGGCAGAAGGGGTTGAAGAGGAAGATGAGACAGATGGAGCCAGCGGTCAGATTCGAACTGACGACCGGCGGTTTACGAAACCGCTGCTCTACCCCTGAGCTACACTGGCATACCATTAGTATAGCTTGTCGCAGCAGTTCTGGCTACTAAGCTCTATTGGGGTTGCCTCCCCCTCAGCCTCCTTCCTTCTATCCGCCGCAGAGTCTCCTCATCTGTGCCAAAGTGGTGCGCTATCTCGTGCCGCACCACCTCGCCTATTTTCGCCTCGATTTCTTCCTCGGAACGGCATTGGTTCTCTATAGGCTTCTGAAAGATGCTTATCTTGTCGGGAAGAACGAGTCCATACCCTCTCCCTCGCCTGGTTTGGGGCACACCTTCGTAAAGGCCCAGTAGTTGGCTGCGCTGGCTCAGCTTCGCCCGTCCAAGCTGACTCGGCATCGCCCAGTCCTCTACAAGCACCTGGACGTTTTCCAGCTTCCTTTGAAATTCCATTGGCAAATCATCAATTGCCCTTGCCACCAGAGCCTCAAATCTTTCCCGTTGCATGCCTACAACCATCTTACCATTGTTGCTACCAGATAACCAGATAGCGGGCAATCGTATCATCAAAGCTTGGCTTCTTATAACCGTTAACATCGGCATAGCTTTGGCCAAGCTCTATGGTCACTTCCTCATCATATTGAGGCTCAATGAATATTAAGCCTCTGTCCACCGTTCGAAATCCTACCAGAGCATGCCCGGTCCCCCCGGGATACTTGACCTCGACCAGGGCGCAGCGGAAGCCTTCAGTTTCAGCATTGTTGTTCACATTGCCGGCAAAATCAGAACAAACATACTCACCTTCTACATACTTGTTAGCATCAGTCCTGTCCCGGGCTAAGAATTGCTTCGCCTCGTTATAAGTAGGGTCTCTCAAGGTATAGGCACTGCCAGCGCCCGCAATCACGCCGCTCTCATAACCATAGCTTCGACCACGAACGTAACCGGCATACCCCGAAGCAAGGCACAAGATGACTCCAATCAATAGTCCCGCGAATATGATAGCTGCTTTCTGCCCACGCGTCATACGGCACCTCCACAAAGCGTTTTCACAAGTTTATCTTACCTTGCCCCGCTGTCAAGCAGGTTCTCCTTGACGAAGGCCAGTAAATACGATAGGCTATTACCTCAAATTTAGGAAAAACATCAAATTGCAGTGCCGCGGCATCAGAGGTGCTATCAAAGTACCAGCAAACACCAGTGAGTCCATTATTGCTGCTGCTAAGGAGCTGCTTAACGAAATGGTTCAGGCCAACAGAATTCAAACCAGCGACATAGCTGCCGTCTTCTTTACCACTACGCCGGACCTGAATGCCGAATTCCCTGCGGCAGCAACACGGGAACTGGGGTGGCCCAGGCAGCTCGCCTTGCTCTGCGGACACGAAATGAATGTCCCCAATAGTCTATCCAGCTGCTTGAGGGTCTTGATGCTGGTAAACACCAAAAAAAAGGTAGAGGAAATCGTGCATGTCTATTTGGGCGAGGCTAAAGAGCTAATCGGAGGCGATAAATGATTGTAGTCATGAGAGTTGACTCTAGCCAGGACGAAGTCCATGCGGTTGTTAAGCGAATCGAGGAATTGGGACTAAAGGGGCACATATCGCAAGGCGTCGAGCATGCCATTGTTGGCGTAGTGGGTCAAATCTTCCCCGAGCTTCGTGACAGGTTGGAATTGCTCCCCGGGGTAGAAGAAGTCATCGCTGTCAGCAAACCTTATAAGCTTGCCAGTCGAGAGTTTCACCCCCAGAATACTGTAGTCGACGTGAATGGTCTTGCTATCGGCGGCGGTGAACTAGTCATCATGGCCGGACCATGTGCTGTCGAAGGTGAAGAGCAGCTTCTGACCACCGCTCAAGCGGTCAAGGCAGCAGGGGCCAACATACTCCGCGGCGGCGCCTTCAAACCCAGCACCTCACCATATCATTTTCGCGGGTTAGGTGAGGAAGGGCTTAAGCTGTTAGCAAGAGCACGAGAGGAGACCGGCATGCCGGTCATCACTGAAGTAATGACGCCAACCGATGTCGAGCTCGTGGCTAGCTATGCCGATATACTTCAAATTGGCACCCGTAATATGCAGAACTTTGCCTTGCTTGATGAGGTGGGCAGAATAAACAGGCCGGTACTGCTCAAGCGGGGGTTGTCGTCTACTATCCAGGAGTGGTTGTTGGCCGCTGAATATATTTTGGCCCAGGGAAATGAACAACTCATCCTCTGCGAGCGCGGCATCAGGACTTTTGAGACCTATACTCGCAATACTATGGATATCAGTGCCATGCCTATCATCAAGAAAGTAAGCCATCTACCCATCGTCGCCGACCCCAGCCACGCCACAGGGAAATGGTATTTGGTAGCTCCTTTAGCGCTTGCGGCGGTGGCTGCTGGTGCGGATGGACTCCTAATAGAGGTTCATCCCAACCCTGACATGGCCCTTAAGGACGGCCCTCAGTCGCTCACCTTTGAAAACTTCCAACGACTCACGTCCCAGTTGACAAGCTTGGTCGAGGCAACGGGCAGAAAACTGGCTGTTCCTGGCACAACGGTTACATCCTGAGTTCTGTGGGCATTGAGCAAGAGTTAGCTAGACTGGTTCCACAAACGGAAACCCTGCTCACTATCGGGGTTTTCGATGGCGTGCATGCGGGCCATCAATACTTGGTTAACAGACTCAAGGAGCGAGCAAGGGAAGAAGGTCTCCTCAGCGGAGTAGTCACCTTTGACCCCCATCCTCAATGGGTGTTGCACCGTGACCAACTACCCTGGCTAAGCACCTTGGAAGAGCGGGTGAATAGACTTCGCCAGCGGGAAATAGACCTCGTTGCCGTGCTATCCTTCACCCCAGAGGTAGCTCAGCTTGGTGCTCGGCAATTCGTTTCCTTCCTGAAGAAATATCTCAAGATGCGTGTGCTGATGATTGGTCCTGATTTCGCTTTGGGAAGGGGACGTGAAGGAAATAGTAGGCTGCTCTCTGCCCTAGGGAAAGAATTGGGGTTCACTGCGGAGACTCTCCCTCCTTTTACGATCGACGGCGAAGTAGTGAGCAGCACTCTTATTCGCCAGGCACTGGCTCAAGGCGACATGGCAAAGGTAACAAAGCTAATGGGACATCCCTTCGACCTCGTCGGCGAAGTTGTCCCGGGAGAAAAGCGCGGCAAGGCCTTGGGGTTCCCCACCGCCAACTTGGACATACAACCGCGGCAAGCCTTACCTGCCAACGGGGTTTACGCCACCATTGCTCAGGTAGATGGAAAGCGGTTTGCTTCGGCAACCAATGTCGGCACCCGCCCTACGTTTGGGGATGGTGCGAGGACTCTGGAAGTCCACCTCCTGGACTACCAGGGTGACTTGTATGGCAAGCAGATCAAGACAGAATTTGTATGGAAACTAAGAAATGAGCAATACTTTGCTTCTCCTGAACAACTGAAGAGCCAGATGAAAGAAGACATCGTAAATGTCAGGACCATCCTGGCTAGAGAACTAAAATGACCCATTTCGAGTGGACTCCTACGCTGAAGAGAGGGGTAGCTGAAGCTATCGTGGAACGGGACCTCATCAAGCTGCTGGAATCACGGAAGACTCTCAAGCTGAAACAGGGCTTCGACCCCAGTTCCCCCGATATTCACTTGGGGCACGCGGTCGGCTTGAGGAAATTACGCCAGTTGCAGGAACTGGGACACAAAGTCATCCTTGTAGTTGGTGATTGGACGGCACGAATTGGAGACCCGAGCGGTCAATCGGCTACCCGCCCCATGCTCTCCCAGGAAGAAATACACTCCAACGCAAGAACGTACATGAGCCAGTTCTTCAAAGTGGTGGACAAGGACAAGACAGAGATAAGGTGGCAAAGCGAGTGGTATGACAGGTTCACTCTACAGGAAGTGATCCGGCTTGCCAGCAAATTCACCATAGCACAGCTCCTGGCCAGAGAGGATTTCAGCAGAAGGTACAGCTCAGGCAATCCCATTACTCTAACCGAAATGCTCTATCCTTTGCTGCAGGCATATGATTCGGTAGCTATCCAGGCAGACGTCGAGTTTGGCGGCACCGACCAGAAATTCAATTGCCTTCTCGGCAGAGAGCTGCAGCAGATTGTGGGCCAGCCTCCTCAACAAATTCTCCTCGTCCCTCTCCTCATCGGCACCGACGGCAGCCAGAAGATGAGCAAGAGCCTTAATAATCAAATAGGCATTGATGAGCCTCACCGGGACATGTACGGCAAGGTGATGTCAATCCCCGATTCTGCTATCATTGACTACCTTGAGCTGGTGACCGATGTCCCGGATGAGGAAATCGCCAGCTTCAGAAGCCAGTTGGACACTCACTCGGTTAACCCAATGCAGGTCAAGAAACGGCTGGCTCATGAGATTGTACGGCAATTCCATGGGAAACAGCCTGCGGACGAAGCAGCACAGGAGTTCACCAGGGTGTTCCAGAGGAGAGAAACGCCACAGCACATCCCCGAATATGCATTTGCAGCTACTCACGCTGGGGATGAAATATATCACGTTGATATCGCTCCAACTCTACTCCAAGAAGGTCTGGTCAAGAGCAGGAGTGAGCTAAGGCGCCTGCTCGCCCAGGGAGCAATTGAACTGGACGGCCGCAAGATAGCAGACACTATTATTACTGCTCAGCCCGGTAGTATTCTAAAGATAGGTAAACTCAACTACGTAAGGATAACCATCGAACGCTAAGAATGACATTGCTTCGCTCCACTCGCAATGACAGGTGCGTGTCAGCGAGGAGCATCGGCGACGAAGCAATCTCAAGGAAAAAGGGGGTGATAGAAATGCAACTGCGTATACCGGGACCTACACCATGTCCACCACAGGCTCTTGAAGCCATGGGACAACAAATGATAAACCACCGAGCCGAGGATTTCGCCAGGATTATTGATTCGGTAACGGCGAAATTGAAGCAAGCATTCCAGACAAAAGGCGACGTCTTCATCCTTACAGCTTCAGGCACCGGCGGCATGGAAGCAGCTATCGTCAACACGCTATCACCAGGTGACAGAGTCTTATCCCTTTCCAGCGGAGTCTTCGGCGACCGCTTCGCCGATATAGCCGAGCGCTACGGCGCCGAAGTAAGCCGGGTCGCTGCTGAATGGGGAAAACCGGTCTATCCCGAGGCCGTAAGGGACGCGCTAAAGGCGGATGCCGACATCAAGGCGGTGCTCGCAACTCACAATGAGACATCCACCGGGGTGACCAATGACCTGAAAAGCATAAGCGCTGTGGTTGCCGAATTTGACAAGCTTCTTCTCGTCGATGCCATAAGCAGCCTTAGCTGTATTGATTTGCCCGCGGACGACTGGCACTGCGATGTGGTTGTAACTGGCTCCCAAAAAGGATGGATGGTGCCACCCGGGTTAGCAATGGTAAGCGTGAGCGAAAAAGCTTGGAAGGCTCATGCCCATGCCAGCATGCCGCGTTTCTACTGGGATTTCACCAAAGCTAAGGACTATCTGGAAAAGGGGCAGACTCCATGGACGCCGGCCATTTCCATCTTCTACGCACTGGATACTACCTTGGATCTGATTCTTCACGAGGGACTCCCCAATGTATTTGCTCGGCATGCTAGAGTAGCGCAATTCACCAGGTCCGGGATAAGGTCTTTAGGATTATCTCTCTTCCCCGAAGAAAGCTGTGCCTCCAATACTGTAACCGCGGTGAATGCCCTCGACAAACTCAATGTGCCCAAATTAGTTAAGCTTCTCAGGGAGGAGCAAAACGTAGTCATCGCCGGCGGCCAGAGCAAGCTATCGGGAAGAATCTTTCGCATCGGCCATCTCGGCTGGGTTGAAGAAGATGACGTGAAAATTGTGTTGGAGGCGTTAGCCAAGACTTTGCCGGAGGCCAGAGAATGAAAATTTTGGTTGCAGATCGAATTGCCAAAGACGGGATAGACTTTCTTCGCCAGCATGCCGACGTGACTGTTGAGCCAGCCCTGAAGCCCGAGAGTCTTAAAGCCAAAATTGGCGACTACGACGCTCTAGTAGTGCGCAGTCAAACCAAGGTACGTGCAGACATAATTGAATCCGGAAAAAGACTCAAGGTTATCGGCAGAGCAGGCGTAGGGACAGACAATATCGATGTTGATGCTGCCACTAGGAAGGGCATAGTGGTAGTGAACGCCCCCACAGCCAATACCGTGTCCGCAGCGGAACACACTATTGCCCTTATGCTTGCCCTAGCTCGTCACCTGCCTGAAGCCAATAGCCAACTCAAATCGGGCACATGGCAAAGAGAGAAGCTGATCGGCATCGAACTCAGAGACAAGACATTGGGCATTATTGGCTTGGGTAACGTAGGTTCCGAGGTAGCCAAGAGGGCTCAAGCCTTCGAAATGCGCGTTATTGCTCACGACCCTTTCGTATCCGCTGACTTCGCTCGCAATATTAAGGTGGATCTAGTCCCGCTAAATCAGCTTTTTGCAGAAGCTGACTTCCTCTCGCTCCATGTACCACTAACATCCACGACTACGGAATTGATAGGTGCTGAGGAACTAGCCAAGGTCAAACCGACCGCCCTGATTGTCAACTGCGCCAGAGGTGGGCTAGTTGACGAGAAGGCAGTAGCAAAAGCGGTCGAAGAGGGCAGACTGGCTGGCGCTGCTTTTGATGTCTTTAGGACTGAACCATTAACCGACACCGCCTTGTTCAAAGACGAAAGAATAATTGTCACGCCGCACCTTGGGGCTTCCACAACCGAAGCTGAAGCCAAAGCAGCCAAGGATATCGCTGAGCAAGTCCTGACAGTGCTTCAAGGACGGTTCAGTAGATACGCTATCAATGCCCCGAGTATCTCCCCTGAGCTGATACCGTTCGTAAATGCAGCTTCCACTGTCGGCAGCCTTGCCAGCCAGTTGATGGAAGGACAGATAAGCTCAATACACATCAGATATAGCGGTGAAGTGACCAACTTTGACTGCGATCCGATCAAGACAGCGACTATCAGCGGGTTGTTAGAAGAAGCAAGCGAGGAAAGAATCAATCTGGTTAATGTCGGGTTCATCGCCACTCAACGTGGGTTGAAGATAAGCGAAGAGAAACAGGCCACTTGCCAGAATTATTCAAACCTGCTTACCCTGGAGCTCAACACCAATGTAGGGACTACCACTATATCAGGCACAGTTAGAGACAATGAAACCCACATCGTCCAGGTTAACGACTTCTGGATGGACACAGTACCGACCGGGGGTTATTTCCTTTTCTGTGACCACATCGATGGGCCTGGGCTTGTTGGTGCCATAGGCACCATAACTGGCAAAGCTGATATCAACATTAGCTCGATGCACCTATCGCGGCTCAAGCCCAGAGGGAAAGCGCTGATGATATTGGCCCTGGATGAGTCTCTTGCTGAAGAGCAAAGGCAAGAAATACTAGCCCTCCCCGGCATTCACACTGCTAACCCAGTTAAGCTTTAGCACTACGTACGCGAGTAAGCATAGGCCAGCGACAGTCATGAGAACACGCTAAGATTCCTCAGCCGAGCGAATGCTTCGCGTCGAAACCTCTGTCAAAGCGAAATCGCACCAGAAGCCCCTATGGCTCTCGCCAGAGACGCCCAGATGTAACCGTCTAAGCGAAGGCAGATGTAACTGTACGGTGGCACCCAAAGGAGATGCTTAGTAGCGACACTACGGTCTGTCAAGGGTTTCTACGAAGCCAGTCAATCTAGGGAATTGATGACTAACCCGGCCGGGAGCTTAGGATAGAAATAGGTTGATTTGCGCGGCATTCTGTCCTTGGCGTCAGCAATAGCCTTGATCACACCCACTCGGGGCTCATTCAATAAGAAGGCCAGTTGATATTCTCCCTCCCTCATCGCTTGCCAGACTTCATTCATGTCAACAGAATAAGCGATATCCTCCTGGCTCCCCGTAAACCCTAGCATCGTATCAAGAATAAGGTCGCTGAGAATACTGACATCAAAGTTTTTGTAAGCCTGGGAACGATCATCGGGCATCATCACCTCGACGGGAATGTCTTTACGCTGTCTCAGAACCAGCAAGCATCCGAGCTCCAGACCCAAAATCCCCAAGAGAGCCTCGCGAGGCATTCTGCCTTTCAAATCGCTAATCAAGCCCTCAGTCACCGAAATGGACTCCACAACAAATACGTGCTCGAGTTTGCTCCTTAGCTCAGCCAAGGCCGAAGCTGCTAAGCCACGCAGCAACCTATGAATGGGCAGAATGGCAATCCCTGGGTCAGAAAAATCGACCAACTCCACCATTACGTAATTGAAGGCTTCATTCCCAGTAAGGGATAGCTTCGCTACCACTTCCTCAGGCTCAGCACTTCGGCTGCCAATGACCTGTGCCCTCTCTTGCTGATAAGCTAACGCTGTTTCATACCGGTGATGACCATCAGCGATATAAAGGGGCAGATCAGCCAGTAGCTCAGTGATCTGCCTTATGAGCGTAGGCTCAGCTATTGCCCGAATAAGATGGCCTTCATTGAGAGAGATTGCTTCGCTCCGCTCACAGTGACACTCAATTATTGGTTTCTTTTGCTCCGCTTTGCATAGGACCTCGGCGAGCCCTTGTCTCCAGTCGTGGTATAGAGCAAGTATGGGGCTAGAATTAGCACGGCAAGCTCTCATTAGCTGCAACCGATCGCTCTTAGCCTTGGAATATGTCTCCTCATGAGGGTAGATACCCTGATACCATGGCTGCAGTCTAACTCGAGCTATTAGTCCACGTCGCCTTCGCTCCTCCCCCATATGAGTGAAATAGTGGTCATGCAGATAAAAGGCTGACGATTGGTTGACCTGAAGGACTTCATCGTCAAGCCATTTGTGGAAACAGCTGGCTGCTCTAGTATATCTGTTGCTCTCAGCGTCATCTCCGAGCTGCTCCGCTGGATATTCCAAGCGGATGGCGTTGTAGACATCTCTCTCATAGTAGGCTTTCTGTTGCTCAGGTGTGATAACATCGTACGGAGGGCAGATGGTCTTGCCTAGATCCTTGACCACCCTTCCATTATATCTAACACCTTGAAATGGACATACTTCGGCCAATTCAGAATCCTCTAACTCAGTAGTCTCTCCAGCCCATTCCCCCAACTCTTTGCTATCTCAGCTAAAGGCAAATCGATGTAGCCTCCTATCGATAGACGCCTGCCACCAACTCTTCCCAGCAAGGCCAATGGTACCCCCCATCTAGCAGCTATCATTTCCAATTTGGCTGATGAACTTGCCCTCAAAGAGACCACGACACGTGATTGAAGTTCACCAAAGAGGTAATCGTCTAACCTTCCTTCGATTCTCAAACCTTCGCCGCTGAAGCCTGTATCGCCAGAAACGCAGCTCTCAGCAATAGCCACTGCTAGGCCACCATCGGAACAGTCATGTGCTGATTTGATAAGCCCACGCCTTATCGCTTGCAGACAGCAACGTTGTACCCTTCTCTCCAAATCCAAATTGATAACCGGCTTCCCTTTCACCAGGTGGTGCACCACCTCCAGGTACTCGCTGCCACCAAGGGAGCATTCGCCACGCTCAGTGCATGGGCCCAAGGCAGCGCCGAGCAGAAACACCAAATCACCCTTGTCTTTGAAATCCATAGTGCAATGTCTATTTATGTCATTGATGATTCCTACCATACCCACCACCGGCGTAGGATAAACAGCCTGGCCTTTGGTTTCATTATAAAGGCTTACATTCCCACTGATAACAGGAATCTTCAGTCCTCGACAAGCTCGCGCCATTCCTTTAATGCTTTCTTTCAATTGATAGTAGACATCGCTCTTTTCTGGGTTTCCGAAGTTAAGACAATCGGTAACGGCTAAAGGCTCAGCACCGCTACAAATTAAGTTTCTCGAGGCCTCAGCCACGGCAATCACCCCTCCCACAAAGGGGTCAAGATAGCAATATCGTCCATTGCCATCGGTGGTCAAGGAAATGCCCTTCTTTGTGCCCTTGATACGCAAAACAGCGGCGTCGCTCCCAGGGAGAACCACAGAATCAGTCATAACCTGATGGTCATACTGGAGATAAATCCACTCCTTGCTGGCAATGTTGGGCGAAGAGAGCAAGCGAAGCAAGGTCGAGTTGCATTGCCTCGGCCTGAGGTCGGGCACATCGCCTCTATCGAAGGATTGGAGCTCGGCAAGCCAAGGTGGTTTCTTGCTCCGTAGACGATACAAAGGAGGAGACGCTAGCACACTAACCGGGGCTTCAGCCACGACTTCCTTGCCTGCCCTAATCACAGCTAAGCCCCCATCAGTGACTTTGCCAATAACGTCAGAGCGAAGCTCCCAGTGATCAAGCAAAGCTTTCACTTTGTCCTCACAACCCCTTTTCACAATGACCAGCATCCTCTCCTGCGATTCTGAAAGCATCACCTCGTAGGGAGTCATTTTCTCCTCGCGACGAGGCACCTTATCTACGTCTATCTCCACACCTCCCCCACCCCTAGCTACAGACTCCACAGCAGAGCTGGTCAACCCAGCAGCTCCCAAATCCTGCATTCCAATAATCCAGTCTGTCTGCGCCAGCTCAAGACATGCCTCTATAAGCAGCTTCTCCAGAAAAGGATTGCCCACCTGAACCGTTGGCCGCAGCTCTTGCTCCTCTTCAAAGGTGCGCGATGCCAGGCCAGAAGCACCATAGATCCCATCACGCCCAGTATCGGCCCCCACCAACATGAGCGAGTTGCCCTCACCACTAGCTCTGGCTCTGACTAGCTTAGATTTCTCAGTGATGCCCAAACACAGAGCGTTGACTATCGGATTGCCCGAGTAACAATCCGCAAAAAAAGCTTCGCCGCCCAAATTAGGTATTCCCAAGCAGTTCCCATAGCCTGCAATCCCACCGACAACGCCACTAAACAAATAGCGGTTGCGCGACTCACTCAGAGGACCAAAGCGAAGCGAGTTAAGCAGAGCTATTGGTCGAGCACCCATAGTGAAAATGTCACGCACGATGCCGCCTACCCCGGTGGCTGCGCCTTGATACGGCTCAACCGCCGAAGGATGGTTGTGCGATTCCATCTTCATAACTAATACCTGACCATTACCAATGTCTATTGCTCCAGCATTCTCCTCGCCCGGACCCACCAAGACGCGCTTGCCCCGAGAAGGCAGAACCTTAAGCAGCGCCTTGGAATGCTTGTAGCCACAATGCTCACTCCACAGGGAGCCAAACATCCCTAGTTCCACTTCAGTAGGCTCACGCCCCAACCGTTGGACAATAAGGCCATACTCGTTTTCGCTTAGAGCTACCTTATCAAGAGCTTCTCTGGAGACAGTCAATCATCGACTCCCAAACTAGATTCCCATCTACGCTGCCGAGAAGTAATTCGCAGGCTCGCTCAGGATGTGGCATCATCCCCAGAACATTGCCTTCCCTGTTCAGAATCCCTGCAATATTATGTAAAGAACCGTTGGGGTTGGCCTCCTCGGTTATCTTACCTGAAGCAGTACAGTACCGAAATACAACTTGATCGTTGGCTTCCAGTTCCGCCAGACCACTGTCATCAGCATAGTAATTTCCCTCGTAGTGGGAAATGGGCATTCTCAACACCCGTTCCTTGTCGCACTTAGAACTAAAGGAGGAATAGTCGTTCTCTACTTTGAGATTGACCCACTGACATCGGTATTGCAGATGGCTGCTAGGCAATAACGCTCCGGGCAGAAGCCCAGCTTCACACAGAATCTGAAAACCATTGCAGATGCCAATAACCAATCCCCCATTATGGGCAAACCTCTCCACGGCAGCCATGATCGGAGAAAAACGGGCTATGGCCCCAACCCGGAGATAATCACCGTAGGAGAACCCCCCAGGGAGAATAATACAATCATAGCCAGAAACCTGACTCTCCTTGTGCCAGATGTAATTAGCCTCCTGTCCCAAGATATCATGAACAGCATAATAGCAATCCCGATCACTCCAAGTGCCCGGAAACACAACAATACCAAATCTCATGCTGTAAACAGAAAACTGGCGGCCTCGTTCTACCGCCATGTACCATTCGTCCGCCTGACCCAACCCTGGGCCACGACCTTACTTACCTCGAACTCTTCCACTTCCTCACTGCTTGTTTCTTCTTGCGCCCCACGCTTGGTTTCTCATAGAACCTGCGCCGCCGGATTTCAGCCAAGATTCGACCCTCCTGCACTTGTCGATTGAACCTACGAAGCAGATTCTCGAAACTCTCGCCTGGACCAAGCTTCACTTCAGCCACATAGCATCACCCCCGGACCTTCAATTTGACTATCCTGATTACAGAGCAAGCCATTCTACTCCCTCAACCACGCTCCGTCAAGTGCGCAAATTGACTCATAATTGTCGTCACCAAAAGTGGTATTGTTGCCTCACAAATACTGTTACTGACAGGGAAGAAAACGACAAGAGGCAGCCTAGGCGAATACACTGAGGCCGTACGAGGGCGCTACTTCCGAGCCTTGAATAAGGAGAAGGGAAGGATTCTGGACGAGTTCGCAAGTGTCACGGGTTATCATCGCAATGCAGCAATCCGTCTACTGCGCCGAGCAAACCTGCCCAGGACAAGCAAAAAGCGTGGGCGTCCTCGGCTATATGGCGCCGCTGTGGTTGACGCACTAAAGGTAGTCTGGAAAGCCACTGTCCGCTTGTGTTCCAAGCGCTTACACCCACTTCTACCGCAACTGCTAGCAGCGCTGAAAAGACATGGACAGAGCAATGTGCCCCATGACATCGAGCCTAAGCTCTGTCAGATAAGGTCAGTCTACTATTGACCGTCTACAACGTCCCAGGCGTCAATATGGAAGACGGCGTGCGCTGACCACTACCGAGCCAGGCAGCTTGCTTGACAACGCAATTCCCATTCGCACCTTTACTGAATGGCAAGAGGACTATTCTGGCTTCATGGAAGTTGACCTGGTATGCCTTTGTAGTGATGGCACTCAGGGCTTCTATATGACTACACTTTCCACCGTTGATGTAGCAGCTGGTTGGGTAGAGTGTACTAGGGTGTGGGGAAGGAACCAGCAACGTGTCGCGGCTGCGATTCACAATATACGGCAACGTCTGCCGTTCCCCTTGCGCTGCTACTTAGGCCAAAGAATTGGTCGGTGCTGCCGCGCCTAGCAGGCCAAGAGTGGTCAAACCAGCTTCATCTATATCCCTTACACTCCCTCAGTTATGGAGAAAGACCCGGCCTCAATCTTGGCTTTCCCTACCGGCTAGTAACGGGTTCTCCTTGTTCTGAAATAGTAGCCAGCTACGAGGCCCACAAGCAAACCGCCAAGGTGAGCCTGCCACGCTATGCCAGGAAAAAAGGAAATGAGAAGAAAGACAATTATCGCTATCCACAGTGGAATAGGAACGGGGATAAAGAACATGAAAACTGGTAGCTTTGGTGCCATTATCGCCAACACTCCACCAAGGGCGAAAATAGCTCCAGAAGCCCCTACCCCCGGAATGAGAGGCGGGCCTAGGAAAAGATAGAAGACGTTGCCAATTATGCCCCCAAGGAAATACACTAGAAGAAACCTCTTCTCCCCTAACAGCCTGAGAACAAAGCTCCCAAGGAAGTACAGGCTTATCATGTTGACCACGATATGGCCTATCCCTCCGTGGACGAAAAGATTGGTGACTATGGTCCACGGTTGCTGCAGAAAATAGGCAGGCGTCAAACCGAGGAAATAGACAGCCTCAGGCCTCACTAACGTAAATATGAAAACCAGAATGTTTACCGCTATCAAGAACCAAACGGCATTTAGACTAAAAGTTGTGTACGTTCGCATATCCCCCTCACAAGACTGATTCTGAATCCTTGGCTACAATAGTCTCCCAGTGTTCTGTACCGAAGGCAACACTATTTCAAGGAGCATCCGTATTCTTGTTACGCACTGCATGCGCACCATCATATAATGATACAATAACAAGTCATGATACGCTTAGGAGAATAGTGGATGAACGTAACGAATATCTGCTTGGAAAGCGACGGAATCAAGCTTGCAGGCGAGGTCTATATTCCCGCGGTACATGAACCTTGCCCTGCTTTGTGCATTTGTCACGGAGTCCCCGCCAATGCATACAACCCTGCTGATAGAGGTTATGCAGCACTGGCACAAAGGTTCTGCCATGCCGGCTTCGTCACGCTAATCTTCAACTTCCGAGGAGCGGGAAGAAGCGAAGGAAACCTCGATATGCTGGGCTGGACCAGGGATTTGCAGGCTGCCATCGATTTTCTCTATGACCTCGAGGAAATAGACAAGAAACGCATTTCTCTCCTTGGTTTCAGCGGCGGAGCAGCGGTAAGCGTTTATGTTACGGCGCGTGACCCCAGAATATCGCTGTTACTAGCCTGTGCTTGCCCAGCCCACTTCCGCTTCCTTACAAGCGAGGAAGCGGCTATAGCCACTATACGTCATTTCCAAGAAATTGAGGTTATCAGAGACAAGGATTTCCCGCCCTCACTTGAAGACTGGCTCAAGGGCTTTGATGAAGTCTCGCCAATGAAATGGATTGACAAGGTCTCCCCTCGCCCTTTGCTCCTAGTTCATGGCGACGCCGATGAAGTAGTGCCTCTGCAGCATGCCTATAGACTGTACCAAAAAGCCAAGCAGCCGAAAGAGCTAGTCGTAATCCCCAGTGCTAAGCACAAGCTACGCCTTGAAGAAGAAGCCGTGACTACTGTACTGGACTGGCTTAAGGCTCGATGCTGATACTAGAGGAGCATGGCAGCGATATCCGGGCGATTTCGCTTTCTTAAACAGACAACCTAAACCAGTTCGTTCAGACAGCTAACTCGCATCGCATTCATTTGTCACACGGCGAGTGGACCCCATTAGCCTGTATCAGCAGTGCGGAGTCCGCTATGTTGTTCTATGTGTCCGCGAATCTCGTTTAGAGATGAGCCAGTGTAGTATTGGTAGATGGCTGAAGCTACATCATCAACATTGTACCTCATGTTAGGCAATCCCTTGTTATCCACAAAGCTCGTCCGCAGCTCTTGCAGAGCCAGTATTGAACACCGTTCCTAGTGCCATTCTTGACCACGTTCGGCGAAGCGCAGAATTTGCAGGTTACCTCTTCGTACTTCATTCGCATTGTGTAGCTTTCCTCAAATAGTCCCTCAACTCGGAACTCCGCATACTTCATGCTATATCCTCCAGCTTTTTACCGAAGGATAGAAATTTGTGGAAACAGTGTCAATCATAAGTTTGATATAATCAGGATGGAGCTGGAGATGCCCCAATTTGCTCATTAAAAACGGAGGTATTGTTATGCTTGGAAAATGGAATCTCTTACCGCTTGGGACTAGGATTATAGTCAAAGGTGATGACATAGAAGGGACTATTATCCAGTATTTTACAGACCAAAGAGAAATAAAGGGGTATATAGTCGAGCGAGAAAAGCGTAAATACATCATCATTGCCCCTGATGACGAATTTGAAGTCCTAAAACAATAGTGTTCTTCTATTCCACTAGCCGTGTCTTTATTCTTACTCCTCACACCGACTTTCCTCCTTCCTTTTTTGTTCAAAACCAGCGTCAATCACACTTCAGCAGTACCAGCCAGCAGACGCGCTGTTGTTGTCCAGTCAAAATGTCATCTTAACTGTTCAGTGAATTTGTCACCCCG
>CAZHQV010000007.1:27730-36589 GCA_964534285.1 uncultured Dehalococcoidales bacterium | reverse complement strand
AAGAATTTTTCTCCCACATTTAAAAGAGAGGGGGAATGTTTTCCCCCTCTCTGCTGACGGGAAGCCCGTTGGTTATTTTCCGGGAGAGCCTGGTCCAACCCGGCCAAGTGGTTTACCCATACCACGGAAGCCAAATCCACCTGCGACGTCAGGTCTTGCCTGCCACCATTCAAGGCACTGGTCAGCTTCGTCCTGGGTTATCCGGCCTTTTTCTACCAGGTTTGCAAGGCGGTTTTGCACGGCTTCATCCCGCATCTCAGCCTGGGCCTCGGCGAAAGAATCCTTGAGCAGTTCTTGGTCGATAGCGACGCCTGACTTCTCTTGGTAGATCTCACATACCCTCGCTAGTAGCGCCTCATGTTGAGCCTCAGGTTGGCTGTCATCGCGATTCTGGGCAACAACCACCCCACCTATGCTTCCAGCCAGCACTACGAGCGCTAACGCCGCAACAATCGCCAACTTCTTGCTTCGCCACATTTCTTTTTCACCTCCTTTCTTTTGACGATTTCACTCCACTGGTAGACCCCTGCTCAGATTTCTATTTCACCTCCTTTCCTTTTTACTGAAAATCGTAGCAGCTAAGTATTAAAATCCGGTTAAGATTCGCCGGCGGCTTTAGAGTTTTCTGTCAGCGACCAGCGAGTCGGCACTACGAAGAGTGAACAACAACTGGCAGGCCTGCATGGAGATGTAGCGCGGATCAGAGTGCTCATTGCTCATCAATGGCGAAGAATCCGAATCCCGAACAGCGGCGAATCACTACTGGCCAGTGGTCAATTCCTCGATGACTGGTATCACCTCAGTGATGCTCATGGCGTAGCCAAGCCCTTCTACCCCCACAGAAGCAACCTTGGCACTGATGATGCCAATCACTTCTCCTTTCATGTTCACCAGTGGTCCACCACTGTTACCGGGGTTAATGGCGGCGCTCGTCTCAATGAGGTGGTCTAGCGTTTGACCTTCTACGATTAAGGAAACATCCAGACGGCTGACTATGCCCTCTTTGGCACCTATTCCCAAGCCAAGTGGATTGCCTATAGCTACCAGCCAGTCACCAACCCTCAACGCAGAAGCATCACCAATGTCGGCGGCTGGCAGATTCTCAGCGTCAATTTTGATAACGGCCAAGTCATTCAGTGGGTCGCTAGCCACTGTGTCCGGGTCAACTCTAAAGGTCCTACCGTCATCCAGGGTTACCGTGATACTCTCAGCCCCTTCTACCACATGACTGTTGGTCACGATAATCCCATTCTCATCGATGATCCATCCTGAACCAGCTCTTTCCTGAGTGAAAGACCTCCCGAAAACCTTGACGATTACTTCGGTATCAATCGCTACCACTGACGGCTTAACCACGGTGACAACATCGGCAATGCTTGGAAGCACTGTGGACTCGCTTTCGGCGGACGGTATTGACCAGTCTGTGGCAATAGGGGTGGCATTGTCCCCGTCACGGAGAGCACCTGCCGGGGCCGAACCGTCTGTGCCGCGCAGCAGTCCGCACGCGGTGCCCAGAGCGAGTAGCAGAATCAGGACAAGGGGAAGAACCAGACTTGCTGCATTTGTCCTATTCACTGCTGATGTCTCCCTTCCTTGTAGTATTAGCCCTATTCTGCTTGTTGCTGCTGCCTAACACCATACACAACGTAACGAGCAATGGAAAAAATGCACATTGCAGACCCACAGTTAATATCAGCAACGCTTCGCAAAACGTCCCGACAAAAATACACCTCTTAGTTCAACGTGTCCTTGCTCATCCCCTTTCTGCAATCCAATGCTAGCATGTGAATATTAGAATCCTGTTAAGGTTTGACTGACATGCTGCAATCTGGCCGGGCACCAGCAATCTTGGAGGTATAGCCTACGAGCCAGACACTCTCATCAGAACACGCCTGGCGAATGCCCTTTAACTGGGCGAGCCAACTTTTCGGGCTTGGGCTAAAAACAACCAACTGGGAGCCGGCAGAGAGCCGCAGAAACAATAGGAGCTGCAGAGCAGGGCGTTTCCAATCTTTCGTTTCTTATCCCTGGTCAGTCTGTTTCGGGATAGGACCATGGAGATAGCGCCTTGCTGACACATGCTTTGGTGCTGGCAAACACTCCAACAGATTGCCAGCCCTGGGGTGCGATGGTCGATGGCGCAGCTAGACCTCGTCGGGCGAACGCTGACAAACATAGTGCAATACCCCCTGAAGTAGACTGTAAGCAGTCTCCCCAGCCGCTTGGAGGATAGCAACGCTCCTCAAAGAGCGCCGCCGCGGTTTTCGCCATGCGATAGCCAGCACCCTCGTTTTTTGGTTATACTTAAAAGGAATGAATGATATCTTGCTTGTGGATAAGCCAAAGGGACTCACTTCCTCCCGAGTGGTAGGCCTGATAAGGAGGCAATTTAAGGTGAAGGTTGGCCATACGGGAACGCTGGATCCCATAGCTACCGGCCTATTGATTATCCTCACCGGGAAACGTACTAAGGAGGCCTCTCTGTTTCTCCACCTAGACAAAGCTTACGAGGTCAAGATCATTCTGGGCTTAGAGACCGATACCTTTGATTCCGAAGGCAGGGTTTTGCGCCAAAGTGATAGACAGATAATGAGGGAAGAGCTGGAGGATGTGCTAAGCGGCTTTCATGGCGATATTTGGCAGGTTCCTCCTCCGTTTTCGGCCAAGAAACTGGAGGGCCGGAAGGCCTACGAACTGGCCAGGAAAGGTGTAATTGTACATATACCACCTAAGAAAGTGAGCATCCATTCCTTGGAGCTTAAGGCGTTCCAATTCCCTTACTTCACCCTGAGCTGTGATGTATCGTCAGGATTTTATGTTAGAAGCCTTGCTCACGATGTCGGGGAAAGACTAGGAGTTGGCGCCACGGTAGTCGAGGTTCGTCGCACCAGGGTCGGTCCCCACCTTGTAGGACAGGCTAAGAGTCTGGAGGAGATTCTAGGCCAAAAGGTCTAAACCTTTTCATCACCTTTCCGTTATTGATATTCGGAGAGACAAAATGAAGCAAGTGTTTAGAGTCATGCTGCTACCTATTTGTCTAAGCCTAGTCACCATGCCTTTGGCACAGGTGACTCTGGCCGACAGGGGAATGGTGCCCATAGGCGACGTCTCGGTGTATGGGCCCGGACAAAAGGCAATAATTGCCTGGAATGGCGATGAGGAGATAATGATCCTATCGACTGATGTTAGCGCCAGTGGCGATAGCCAGGTTCTGGAGATATTACCCTTGCCTTCCGAGCCCAAAGTAGAAAAAGGCGACTTTGCTTCTTTTGAGCAGGTTAATAGGCTTATCGAGGAACATTCCCCTAGGCAATGGTGGGATGGGTTTAGGAAGGGTGCGTTGACTCCAGGAGAAGGGGTGGAGATAATCTTTCATGAGAAGATTGGGGCTCATGATATTACCGTAGTCAAAGCCGGAGATTCCGCTGAGCTCGTCATGTGGGCAGAGAGCTTTCTTAGAGATGCCGGCATCGAACACGAGATTTCCTCAGCTAAACTTGAATCGCTAGTCGATGATTATATCGGCCGAGACATAACGTACTTCGTTTTCGACCTTATCGAAGTAACTTCAGAGCCAAGAAGCATTGAGCCTATTGTATATCGGTTCAATTCCGACTTTCTATATTTTCCACTGAAGATATCCACATTGGCTCAAGGGTGGACGGACATAAACTTGTTTTTGCTCACTCCTCAGCCAGTGAAGCTACATTGGCTGCCAGCAGGAAGCGAATTACCGTCGGGTCTGGAGATGAGTAAGTTCTATGGCACAAATGGCGCTCCCCCTATTCAGTTCGAGCTAACCGAAGAAGAGCTGGCTTCTATTGACAAGGACATAGCTGGCCTTCTTGAAGGTGAGGCTTGGCTTACTGCCATGGCCTATCACGGGGATTTGGCTGGTCTGACCAGAGACTTGATAATAGGGCGGATTTCGCCGGATGCAAAGCTCGTTTTTGATTGCTGTCAGGGCAGATATGCCTCAGAGCAAGAATCACAGGCTGTGATAGGGACTTTTGGCAATACGATAGTGGCCTATGGACTAGTCATTACGCCTACTCCGTGCTATGAGCTGGCAGCAGAGCTGATTGTGGCCCCCACATTTGCCTACCCTCTGACCATGATTATCAATATCACTCCACAGGAGAAGCCGGCTTTCTGCATTGAGTGCCTGGGAGAGGTGCTGTTTCGAGCCGAGATTGCCGGCTTGGCCCCGGGGCCGTATCTCGTTGTCGTCCAATACCAAGGCAAGGTCATTGGTCAGCAAAGAGTCTTTTTGCCTCTTTCCAGCATATCTCAGTACTTTCAGCTCCCTTCCCAAGCTACCCTAAGAGCCCATGCACACGCAGGCCGACTCGAGGTCTATCTTGAAAACGGCTCGGAGATCGAGGCGCTGAACCCAGGCACAGTTGTTAAAGCCAGCCTCACAGGGAGTGATATGAAGCTCCACCCAGCCTACCTACAATTCAATGAAGCTAGTAGAGAGACGATGTTCGAGATGGATGATGTGCCTGCAATAGTCGAAGTTGCCCCAGACTGTCAACTGAAAATCCAGGACTCTCAACTTCTCTTGGATACCGAAAACGAGCTCTTGCCGGTGCAGGTCATGCCAGACCAGGTGGCGGGTAGCCTCGAGGCGGAGCTAAGACATCTTCAGCTCAGGTGTGTGGATAACAAAGCACTATACGAGTTTCAGGGCATAAGGCATAAGAGACTCTTAGGATTGGTGCCGACGGAGATTGAAATAGAAGCGCAGGTAGACGCCGTCACCGGAGAAGTAACGAAAGAGCAAGAGCCCTGGTGGGCGGAGTTTTGCTGGTGAGGGTATATAGCTTGCTTGAAAATGTCTGTGCAAAAGACAAACCTTGGATGAACCTTTTTGCGCCTGCCTGGTTGCTAATAGTGTGGGGTGTCGGTTGTCACCCTGAACGAGGTGAAAGGTCCCTGGGATCCTTCGCTCCGTCCAGAAGAGCAGGGAAGGTCATGAAATGGTTCATATTGCAGGTCAAATCATGAAGCTTCTTAGGATGCTGAGAACCGTGATAACCGCCAGAGGCCTGGAAGCGCTTCTCTTGGGCAAGGAGGTTCGCGAGCCCGACGGCGCTAGCTTAGGCGCAGTCACCGCTATCAAGAAAGAGCTATCGCAAGACAAGATATGGATGGTAATTGATAATCTGGGTCAGAAGAAGCTAATACCTATCGAGGAGATCGCAAAGGTGGCTAATAAGGTAGTTCTTCTTGGTGATTTGCCACTGCCTAGACTGGCAACAGATGGGGATACAAGTGGCTCCTAGCCCAAGGGAAACTCAGTTAATACAGGAGGCGAGATGCAGATTGCTCGACTTGTGACCTGTTTGTTGTTGGCTGGCACCTTTGTAGCCGGTGGCTGCGCTCCTGGTTACTCCTCTAAGTTCACTATCCCTTCGGTAAGCGGAGGCGAAGTCTCAAACCCCAAGCTTGGCATGGCGATCTACTATGAGACGGAGGAGCTATCTATGTCTCCTGATTCTCCCTCCTATACACTGCCACTGAACCTAGAAGGAATTACGAACTTGGCTGATGTAGAATCGGCGTTCGGGCTTAACGGAGACCAGGAACAAGTCCTGGCGCAAAATGGCTTTGTGGTTATTCCTTGGCAAGGAGATGATATCGTCCAACCCTACAAGACTCTGAAAGAGCAGGGGGTTCCAGTCTTTGTGACTTCTGATACCTTGCTTCACCTATATCACATCCAGTTCAACGAGATACTGAAACGCCTCGAGGAGGAAGAGTTCTTTGATGAGCTAGTCGACATGAGCTTGGCCATGATGGACAGGTCAATAAAAGACTACCGATCCTTCACCGATGCCGACTTGAAGGAAGCCGCGAGAAGAAATGTTGCCTATTTCGCCGTTGCCCTGAATCTACTCCAGACCCCAACTGAGGACTACGATGAAGAGAAAGCCAGGCAGGAAATCGAGCGATGGAATGAGGAGCATCCCTGGGACACGAAGGAATTTAAGCCATTGAAGAAGGTTGAGTTCGCCGTGCCGTCTTATGTGGCAGACGAAGTTGCCAGGGAAATCGAGAACATCGAAGCCCACGAGGGTTTCAAGCCAAGCGCTATCTTCAACTCCCCTGATTCCTCCAATCCCTACGAGGAGGACTACTCCCAGTATGTCCCCAGAGGACATTACACCGGGAGCGAGGCGCTGAAAAGGTATTTCAAGGCAGCAATGTGGTATGGCAGGATGGCTTTCCTCCTCAAAGGAGGTCCCGACGCTTTGGTCAGCGAGAGAGATGCTCAAATAGCAACGATTCAGGCTTTACTTATCTCAGCCGAGTTACCTAACGTGTTATTGCCAGCCCAAGCTCCAAGGCAAAGCTCCGAGCCAAATGAGGGAGCAGTGGTGTGGTTACCACTAAGGTTTATTACCTGTTGGGAAATATGGAATCGGATTTACTCCGTCACTTCATTCTTCGTGGGCACCGCTGATGACCTGACACCTTATGAATATCTGGATGCACTGGAGAAGGTCTTCGGCACTGAATTTGATGCAATTCAGCTTGCTGATGAGGAAGCGTTGCTCGGTCTAAAGGCAGAGCTGGCTCAAATGAGAAATCCTCAGATTTACGGTGGCTCCGGAGTCTGCCTCATCGCTCCTCCGGTAACCAAAGAAAAGCTCTACGAATGTCTGGCCGACACAAAGGGAATGAGGTTTATGGGACAGAGATTTGTCCCCGATTCATATATGTTCCAGAACCTGGTCTTTCCCGCCGTTGGCATGTATACAGGCCAGGATGAACCCTTTACCATGAAGATGACCGTTCTTGGCCCCACAAGATGTTTCCCCCGAGGACTGGATGTCATGGCAGTCCTGGGCTCAGAGCGGGCTTATGACATATTGAAAGCTGACGGCGATACTGAATACCAGAGGGAAGACACCAGCTATGATAAGCAGCTAGATGACTTAAGGGAGCAATTCAGCGCTCTTACCGAGGAGGACTGGAACCATAACCTGTACTGGGCTTGGCTTTACGCTTTGAAGCCTCTGCTTGAGGACTATGGCGAGGGCTATCCCACTTTCATGCAAACGCAAGCCTGGCAAGACAAGGAATTACAGACCGTTCTGGCGTCTTGGACTGAGCTCCGGCATGACACTATCCTATATGCCAAGCAGAGTTACACTCCAGCAGCCACGTCAGCACCACCTCAGCCGAAGCCTGTGGTTGGCTATGTGGAACCAGTCCCCGAGTTCTACTCCCGCATGCTAGCGCTTACCGCGATGACAAAGGAAGGACTGAATAGACTTGAGGCTCTAAACCAGGAGGAAAAAACAAGGCTGGAGAGCCTGGAGAGTATCTTGGAGAGGCTAATCCAGATATCCCAGGACGAGCTAGAGGGCAAGGAGCTATCTCAGAGCGACTACGAATTCATCAGGAATTTCGGCCAGCAGCTTGATTCCATAGTTGTCGGAGTCGAGGCGGAGGGCAAAGAGACCACCATGGTCGCTGATGTCCATACCGATGCCAACCCACCAGAGCAAGTCCTGGAAGAGGGAGTGGGCTATGTTGACCTGGCCTTAGTTGCCTATAAGGTCCCCGACGGCAGGATCATTCTTGGCGCCGGCCCTGCCCTCAGTTACTACGAGTTCAAGCAACCTATAGACCAAAGACTGACCGATGAGCAGTGGAAAGAAATGCTGGAGTCAGGAGAGCAACCCCCAAGACTGGAGTGGATAGACAGCTTCTATGCTCGGTAGGCAACGAGGCAAAGGTCACGCTACTCTATCAGCTCCGCAATTGTGTGGCTGCAGCAATGTAGTGGGCAGTAATTGGAGAACCGTAGTGCGGGCCATCATTGTGATGACTGTACTAATGCAGGTCTCCAGACCCGCATTAGCACCTAGTCTCGAGCCCCGCAGCCATCTTTCGTTCCGTCAGTCCCAGCCATCCTAAACAGTAGCCGCCCTGACATTCCCCCGATCCTGTGGTCGCACCGCAGGATTGCTTGCCATCGCCTTTTCAGGCTAACTACTTGCTCATGAAGCCAGCCGCCTTTTCCTCACTGTCCATACCACTAGTCCAGCAAACAGGGCTATCATGGCAACTATGCCCCACTGGTTCACGGCGGGCACCATTGCCGGAGGCCGCTTGCAGATTGTAACGATTTTGCTGCATGCCTTGCTGCACTCGTGGACACCCGCCGTCACGGTAACACTGTAGTTGCCACTGGACGTTACCGTGATTGACTGCGTAGTCTCCCCAGTGCTCCAGAGGTAAGTGCACTCACCTGCCCCAAACGTGGCTTTGGCTCCTGAAGTTGGCAATTCCTCGAACCCAATAGTGCAGTGGGCAGTTAGCGTCACCTGTTCCGGGTCGACACAAGTGGGCGGATCACAGGTGACGTTACAACTGGTGGGATGCTCGTACATCGTGACCGTCTTGTTACATGAGCCGGTGCAGTTGTTGCTGTCTGTCACCGTTACACTGTAGTTGCCTGACACCGTCACGTTTATCGACTGTGTCGTCTCATTGGTGCTCCATAGATAGGTGTAGTTCCCTGCTCCTCCTGTGGCGTTGGCCGTCAGCCTTACCTGGTCACAGTCAGCACAACTGGCTGGGTCACAGGTGATGTTGCAGGTCGGGGTTGTATCTATGGTCACATCCTTAGAACACGTCGCATTGCAGGCACCATCCGTCACCGTCACATTTAGCGTCACCGGACTCGTAGCCCCTGCAGACCACGTGATGTTGTAGGTGTTGTTAGCTGACGTTATCGTCCCGTTCGTTATGCTCCAGCTGTAACTCGTATATCCCGACGTCGTGTTCGCACTGTTCCCTGTCGTGTTCTCACATACCCTGGCCGGAGCCGTGATGTTGCAG
>CAZHQV010000007.1:0-27630 GCA_964534285.1 uncultured Dehalococcoidales bacterium | reverse complement strand
CGCACTGTTCCCTGTCGTGTTCTCACATACCCTGGCCGGAGCCGTGATGTTGCAGGTCGGGGTTGTATCTATGGTCACATCCTTAGAACACGTCGCATTGCAGGCACCATCCGTCACCGTCACATTTAGCGTCACCGGACTCGTAGCCCCTGCAGACCACGTGATGTTGTAGGTGTTGTTAGCTGACGTTATCGTCCCGTTCGTTATGCTCCAGCTGTAACTCGTATATCCCGACGTCGTGTTCGCACTGTTCCCTGTCGTGTTCTCACATACCCTGGCCGGAGCCGTGATGTTGCAGTCCGGCGAACCGTAGATCGTGGCTGTCTGGTTGCACGAACCGGTGCAGTTGTTGCTGTCAGTCACCGTGACACTGTAGGTGCCACTGGACGTCACGTTGATCGAGTGCGTCGTCTCGTTGGTGCTCCATAGATACGTGTACGGTCCTGTCCCATTGCTCGCATTGGCCGTCAGCCTTACCTCGTCGCAGTCAGCACAATCAACAGGATCACAGCTGATGTTGCAGCTGGGAGAATCGTAGATCGTGGCTACTTGGTAACAGGAGGTGGTGTGGTTATACGAATCCGTCACATTCACGGTGTAGTTGGCAGACGTGGTGACGTTTATCGACTGTGTCGTCTCATTGGTGCTCCATAGATAGGTGTAATTATCTGCTCCACCGGTGGCGTTGGCCGTCAGCCTTACCTCGTCGCAGTCAGCACAATCAACTGGGTCACAGGTGATGTTGCAGGAGAGCCGAGAGATGCTTGTGCAGTTCGTCGCCGCGGGCCTATCACAGTCCGGCGCTTGATCCAGATTGACGTTCTGATTATCGGTTGCCCAGATTAGACACACCTGACTTGGATTGCCCAAGGCCGCCCAGCTCACGTAGATGTTCACATAGTTGCAACCAGTTTCGTTCCCGATCCAGTACCCGATGTCTGGGTGCGTCATGTTCCCCTGGGGTCCTCCAACGCCGGGAGTGCCAGCCCCCAGAACCCTTCGCCACCAGGTACTATTGGTGGGATTAGTCTGGGGGTTGTTAATGGCGTAATTCGGAGGCTTCGCACTATCCCATCGGGCCTTGAAGTTGCCTGCCACGAGGTCATCCATGAGAGTCAATTCGCCCAGTCGGTCCCTCGGCGGATTCGGATCGTTGGAGTTGTCGGTCAGGTCCTCCAGTATCAGTAGAAATTCTGCGTCGTACACCGAACTCCCACTCACATAGGCAGCCGTCCCATTGGTGTCAAACCACCACTTGTAGCGGGCCTCGCCCTGTACCGTTGTGGAGTTCCAGCCGGCCGGTGCGCAAGTGCACATGCGCAGGTAGAGGTACTGGCTATCCATGTTATAGTAGGTGGCATTAACGTCCCTAGGAGGATCCCATTTCTGTGGGCAATCACACGCTTCAGTATCCATGGGTATCCACGTACTGGGCCAGCCGGAGGGCTGTGCAGCTCCCCCCTCAGGCAATGCCCCCACCAGCATCCCAAAGACAAGGGCCAACGCCATCGCCACCAGCACCACACGGCCTGTGGCGATGCTCACTTTTGAAAAACGGATTACTCTCATTCTACGTCCTCCCCAGTAGAAGTGGTGTGCTGGCCTCTCGTATGAGCGGGCTGTCGAGACCACCCGTTGTTATAAGGCTCTTTCGGTATCCCATTCCTGCATTCTCATGTTTCCGCTTTCCTCCCAGACAGCAACTGTCTCATTTCCATCCTCAGTCTGTCTCCTTTGGCGGTTTCCCCCGCTTACTAAAATAAAGAACCGCCCCGAAGGTCGGTTTCGCTACTAGCTCCCCGCAGCCCAAGCGACCACTTGCGGGCTGCACTTCATCGCTCCCCTATAGCGGGCTATCGCCTTATTCGCAATTTCAGCTCTGTTACTATTGTACCAGCCGCCACGCTCTTGTCAATAGCATTATGCTAACTTTACCTCCAAAACAGCAGGACTAAGGTACTAATTTCCACCTACGCCTCAGACGAAACCGTTTTGGCACGACAGATAATGCCTTGGCGAGCTTACGTCACCGCCAGGAACAAGTAACACGCGTACCAACCATAGTATAATAGCAGTCGGGGACAATAGTGAGATTGTCCGAGGACGGCAATGGAAGAGTCCAGACTCATACTTGACCTGGCGATAGCTTTCGGGGCTGCATTAGGCGGCGGTCTGATTGCCAGACTGCTGAAGCAGCCTGCGATTCTGGGCTTCATCATAGCCGGCATTGCCATCGGTCCTTATGCTCTGGGCCTGATTCAGAGCATAGACAACATCCGGATTCTAGCTACGATTGGCGTGGTGATTCTCCTTTTCACCCTGGGGCTCGAGTTTTCCCTGCGAGAGTTGAAGCGGATAAGGAATGTGGCCGTTTTTGGTGGTATTGCCCAGATAGTGGTAACCACCGCCCTGGCGATGCTGGTGGCCATGTACCTGCTGGGGCAGAGCCCTCGCGAAGCCACTGTCTTCGGTTTCCTGATTGCCCTGAGCAGCACCATGGTGGTGCTTGGGATGCTGGTGGATAGAGGTGAGGCCAGCTCACCACACGGCCGGGTGATGATAGGCATCCTGTTACTGCAGGACATTGCTGCCGCCTTCGCCATGTTCATCCTGCCCGCGCTGGGGACAGCCACTGGCAGCCTGCTGCCTGCACTCGGCCTGGCTTTCCTCAAAGCCGGAGCCTTCATCGCCATAGTACTGATTGCCGGCATCTGGCTCATACCCCGGGCACTAAAGCGCGTCGCACTGCAACAGTCCAGGGAGCTATTCATCATCTCCGTCGCGGCATTGGCCCTAGGGGCTGCGTTCGCTGCTTACTACTTTGGTCTATCGGCAGCCTTAGGTGCCTTTGCCGTCGGTCTCATGGTCAGTGAGTCAGACTTCACCCATCAGGCACTTGGCAACATCGCGCCGTTGCGCGACCTGTTCTCAGCGCTGTTCTTTGTGTCAATTGGCATGCTCATAGACTTGGCCTTTCTGGCAGCCAATATCCCTTTATTGCTACTGCTGGCTCTAGCCATAATCGTAATCAAGTTCGCCATCTGCTCTGGCGTCACCTACATGTTCGGCTATCGGGGGAAAACAGTGCCACTGGTGGGAGCAGGGATGACACAGGTTGGTGAATTCAGCTTTGTGCTGGCAGAATTGGGCTTGGGTGCAGCCGTAATTACTGGATATGCCTATTCAATGATACTCGGCAGCGCTGTCATCACCATATTGCTTACACCATTCGTTTTCTCTTTGACCTCCAAGATCTGCGTCAGGCGGAGGCAAGTTATGCAAGTTGCCGGCGCGGGTAGAGAGCGAACTGCTATAGAAACCCCCTATTTGACCAACCATGTAATCATTTGTGGGTACGGGAGTGTAGGTCGCACTATTGCCTGGTTTCTGAATGAACTGAGTATTCCCTATATGGTTACTGACCTTGACCCCGTAACCATATCTCAACTGCAAGAGAGGGGGGTGCCCTGTGTTTATGGAGATGCAGGCAATCCCAATGTGCTCCACCAGGCGGGAATTAGAGATGCTAGCATCCTGGTGCTCGCCGTTGCTGACCCTGTGGCGGTAAGGCTTGCTCTTGACCATGCCCGGCGAATCAATCCAAATCTGGATATAATTGCCCGCGCTCATAATGATTCCGAGGTCAAATTCCTTCAAGGCAGGGGTGTTTCTGAGGTCGTCCAACCGGAAACGGAGGCTGGCATAGAACTCGTGCGGCATACCTTATGCCGATTGCGGCTGCCTGAGGCCAAAGTCGAGGAAGTCATTGCCAGCCGCAGAAAAACATGCCCCATGTGAATATGCCCCTCTCCTGTTGACAGGTTGCCACTGACCCGGACCAGCGACACCTGACTTTCTTCTTAGTCACTACGAGCCTGCACGTTCGTTGCCAGCCTGCACTACGGGACTCCTAAGCGCGCCATTGCTGCGGCAATCTCCCTGGGTGCCCCTTCTCCCCCTGTCATTGCGAGGCACAAAGTGCCGTGGCAATCCCGGTCGGGGCGTCATGCGCCGTGAGATTGCTTCGCCGCAGCCTGCCCCGAGCAACCCAGATTCTTCGCTGCGCTCAGAATGACAACAAGCGAAGGGGCTCGCAATGACAACTAGCAAATATGGCCCGCAATGGCACAAAGGCCTCCTAGCGCTTCATCCAGTCCCAAAGAGAAGGTGAGCCTTGCACCTTGATGTGTTACCCATCTATACGGCAGAGATAGCAACTACTGGAACAGGTTGCGAACGAAATCGAATTCATCGGGAAGAAGCGCCAAGAGCAGCGGGAATTGCTCCATCAGGAACCTCGCTACCGCTGATTGAGAGATAATTGATTGGGTCCCCGGAAAATACCTACTTATGATGGCAAGAATGGCCGCGCATAGCAGGCAGCCAACGGCAGCGCCGAGAACAAAGCCAATAAGCCTGTCTAACCAACCAAGCATCGTGATATGAACCAGATGTGAGACAAGCCACCCGATCACACCAGCTGCAACTAGAGTGGCTATTACAATGAGGGTATAAGCGGCTACCTCTGACCAGATAGCTCCACTGGGAGAAAGTATGGCGGCAAGCGCCTGGTAGTAGCGCCCCGCCAGTACTATGCCTCCCACCAATCCAGCAATGCCAAACAGCGCCTTGATAGCTCCCTGCCACAAGCCAAATAAGCCAAATAGTGCGGCAATGACTATGATGACTATGTCGAGCCAGTTCATTCTGATTTCCTATGAGGGCAGCGTGACCGCACCACCCACGATACTGTTGCCACGAGCATCACGCCAGAACTCCTAAGCCAGACCCTTGACTGGCTTTCCTCCGTCTGAATGTCGGGAGGTGGACGCCTCACGATGATGCTTCACCGCGTCGCTGCCAGACCGGGCAGTGCGGAAGCAATCCCAGCAACCGGCGCAGCCATCGTGACGTATACCTTTGCCTGGCCCGAATTAGCGGCAAAACTCGATTCCCGTCGTGATTGCTTGTGGGCCAGGGACACGAGTGCGCCGAGAACAGCTACCACACGCCCGATTTCTTTATTCTATTACCGCCTCTACCACCTCACCCTTCCCGCGCGGCGATGTAGTAGGAAGTAACTTGCTCCTCCGCTATAAGCGGCCCGAGCGACTTGGCCAGTTCCACCCGCTGCTTACTTCTTTGCCATGCTTTCCAGTGTTCCAGAGAATGCCACGTGCTTATGACCAGAATCTCGCGGGGGTTGCTAGTATTAACCAGTGTCTCCCCCGAAATATATCCTGGTTGACGCATCGCGGCCACCCTGTATTCCACAAGGGAATCATGTACCTCGACCTCGGTGTTTTCCTTTGATTGGCGCCTTATCAGAACTTTTACCATAGTGCGCTCCTCCTCGCTTGTTAACCTGTATTATGCTACACGTTCTCTTTCACATCAATATGAGCTCTGAGAGTTCCGAGCGCTTTCCTTACTCAACCTGTCGCCTACCCCCTTGGGTGGAACCAGCGCAGGCAGGTCCATTAATGTCCTACATCTACATCTGCCCCTTCCCCCGTGGCATGCGTTTTTACTCTAGGCTTCGCCGCATTCGAGCCGGTACTCGCAGTTGCGGCACATCCATGAGGGGCATTTTGGAAGGTCAAACGGGGAGCTTGCCGTTTCCAATAGTCCGACCCGGCGCAGCGCTTCAGTCTGGACGGGATTCAGACTTCTGAAGCTTACATCATAGACCATTAGCTTGGCATCCTCTTTATCAACGTTAGCATAGTAGAGTAATAGTCCGCCTTTTTGGTGCCTCGTCAGCGCGCACTCGAATCCCAGGCGCAGGAAGTAATGAGGGAACGCCCATGGCAGCCTCTGTCTCTCCACGAGGGACTGGAACTTGGGGGCCCGCAGGATGGTAGGCAAGTCCCGATGGACTCGAACCAGGTCACTTAATGAGGCGCACTGCACTGGGATACTCTGCACTTCACCCGGAGCACCATATTGGAGTGACTCACGGAGTGCGTCCAGGAAACCGAATTCATCCATGCCACGGAGATAGTCCTGTTTCTTCTGTTGCGATTCTTCTTCCTCAAGTGTAGTTTCCGCCAACTTCAGGCGTTCGAAGTATGCCTTGCGAGGAAAAACGATGTCGTTCATACGGAATAGTGAGGATGGCTGTGGCGCAGCGACTTTGGCAAGCAATTGCTGACAGGTGACATCGTCAAACTGGATTCGCCCCGCTAGCTCAGCAATTTCATATGACACTGGCACAGATGTGGTCTTGCAGTCGCACACCTGCGAATAGTCACACCCTCTGTCAAACCAGGGGCAGACGGGGAGGTTACTGGGGTCATTTGAGATAAGGGCGTGTATCAATAGATCTCGTCTCCGCCGCATTTCATCCCGTATTGCTTCCAGGTTAGGAAAGGTAACATGATAAGCTGTGAGTGGTGCGTGGGTTGCTTCCTGATCCTGGCGCTGGTAGATAACGATTTTACCCTGGCCGATATTGACCATAGCGCAGTACATGCCAAGTTGCTCAATGTAGGTCTGCCTGTACTGGAGCAGACCCTTTGAAGATACCGTGGTTGATGTTGTCTTCACCTCTATGGGTATCTCTTCGTAGATATCGATTCTGCCTACTATTCCTTCAATTTCTACAGATTGCTCGACGTACTCCTCGCTGGAAACAGCAGCCCCGAAGATCTTGTGGAAACCGGTGCCAGCCCACATAAGCTGTTGTTTTTCCAGAGGAGGAGTGATTTCTGGATACTTTCTACGAAAGTAAGCCTGTTTGAGATTAGTCAGGTCGGTTACTGTTATGCGGTGGGGAGGCCGGCGTGCCCTCAATTTTTGCATTAGAGCATCCTTCGCCGCCCTGTTGGCCTCAATGTGGGCTACGTAAGACCCGATATCAAAATCCGCCATTTCTGCCACCCTATGTGACTCTGCCCCTGGTTACAGGTCAATCCTTTTGGCAGCCGTATCTTCAACAACTGTGCTTGTCATTGCGAGCGGAGCGAAACAGTCCCTCCTCGACTGCTTCCGCACTTTCTGCCACGCAACGATGCCTCGGCTTCACCATGCCCTTAGTCTTTTGAACGCATCAAGCTTGTCCCTGTCTCCAATTTTGGCTTTGTCCAGAGCCTGAACCAGAAATTGTATACTGGTATCGTAAGTCTTCCTATCCACGGGATAAGGATGGCCATCCTTGCCGCCGTGGGCGAAGCTATAGCGTGCCGGGTCACGCAGGCTTACAGGGGTGTCGTAGACCAGTTCTGAAATAAGGCTCAAAGCACGGAGAGTCTTCGGACCCACACCTTCAAGACCAAGCAGTGATTCAAAATCCTGTGGCTGATGCTCGTATATAGTGAGGAAGATCTTGCTTAGCCTGTCAGGGTGGATGTCTTCAAGGCTGATGTAGGGCCGGCTAGGCAGGTCCAAGTTCTTCAGCCTGTTCAATTGGCTTACAATTCTATCTGGCTTTTCTTCACAGGAGATACGAGCGACAACTTCCCTTGCTTTCCCGCCCTCTGAAGCCACTAGGTTCAGCGCCTCACCTTTGGCTTGCGAGCAAATAGCTGATTCAGGTTCGCAAACGTAATCACTGACTTTCTCCCCTAACCAGTGGTAGCGCCGAGCATAACGGTTAGCTTCATTCATGCCTTGCTGGACTACCGCCCAGGAGCCATCGTCGGTAAAGAAGAACGCATGGTGATAAAGCTGGTAGCCATCTTGGAGCGCGGAGTTGTCCACCTTGGCCGACATTCGGCTGGCATAGACTAGAGGAGATGGACTTACCTTTAGCAGATGCGCTGAATTCACTATCTCGGCAGGTGTTTTCCGTGAGGTTCTGCCTTTGCCGCCAGCAATGAACAACCCAAGGTCTCTTTCTAAGCCCCTCATTCCCTCCTTCAAAGCGCCGCAAACGGTGGTGGTAACGCCGCTCGAGTGCCAGTCGTAGCCCAAAACACAGCCGAAGGCTTGAAACCAGAAAGGGTCAGACAGCCTGCGCAGCATCTCCTCAGGCCCAAATTCATCAATAGTTACAGTAGTAATCTCCCTGGCAAGCTGGGACATACGCCCAAATAACCACGGAGGCACCTTGCCATGATGCAAAGGCAAACTAGCAGTCCCGGTTCTTCGTCCTGAGCCAGACATGTCTTCTTGCAAGGATATTATACAATAGTGCCGCCCCGGCGACCCTGGAGTTTTGGCGGGAAACGCTGCATAAGATCTAGCAGACTTCCAGAAGAGCCAGAGCACCTTATCCATGTTACAATAAGGTGCTGAACTAGAATATGGATTCCTGTACCATGATCCGGCCGAAAAAGTCGTCGCACTTGCGCTTCGCCAATGCTTTTGACCAAGCACTGCACATGGGCAAAGATAGATAGGGAGGTGGTCCTATGGCTTTCAAAGCAGGATTTGTCGTTATGGCTCCTGATGGTGACCCAAACACGCACAGAGCCTCGATCAAAACTTCCAAGTTTGAACTTACGGCGGTAGTGGTTGAGTTGATGAATTTCGATCAAGCAGCGAAAGTGTGCAAGGACCTGGTTGAAAAAGAAGGCATCCAGTCTTTCATCCTCTGCCCCGGGTTCTCACACGAGGCGGTGGCGAAGGTTGCAAACGCTGTCGGTGAGGGAATTCCGATAAATGTGGCAAGGGCCGATGTCCCAAGCATGATGATAACGGCCCAGATTCTGGCAAAAGAGGGGTGGTTTCCAGAAGGACACTAACGCTTGATCCTTCTTTATAGGCCAGCGGAGAATCTCAATTCTCGAGGTTGGAAGCGGCCTGAAAACTACGTGGCCTAAGAGCGCCTGAAAGGCGCTGGTTCAATCTGTCCGCCGCAATACGTCCGTCTTTCCTTTGGCGAAAAACGCATCACACGCGCTTGATTGACGATCCAACGGGAGAATGAGTCTGAAAAAGTCTGAAGGGCAGTATGTTGTAGAGAAAAAGCGAGACAGTTCTTCCAGTCAGGCTGGATTTGCTTTTGCCTCATTCCTTGAGAACTTCATACACTTCTCTTGCTAGTCTTACCTGCTCCTCTTCATTCAAACTGAGGCCGCTTTCTAGCCAGTTTACATATTTGTTGATTTCGGCGTTTTCCTTCCTTAGCTGGGCTATTTTCTCATTCTGATTCCTGGCCTCCAAGTCGAGGTCCCCCAAGTCCAACCCTAGATTAAATCTCCCGTCCAGGAAAGAGAGAGTGAGCTTGGCTGCTGCGGGATCCCCTGCCGAGGCCAGGTAAAATGGTATCTCGGGCCAGAGGCTAACACCAGGCACACCTCTCCTCTTAGCCGCCCATAGAAGGTGACTGCTTATGGCTGGCGGGCCCTCCCAGGTCATGTCTTCCAGCCCGTAGCCTCGCAGCATTTCTTGAAATTCCGCCTGGTTGTAAACCGCCAGTGTCCTCCGAGCAGTAGTATGGGCGATAAGAGAGACAGTGCCGCTAGTAGTGTATAGGTCCTTGACTTGACAAAAATCTTGAGCGAAATCCAGGACCGTGGTCAAGAACCTATACCATTTATATTCAGGCTCCTCACTTTCAAAAATCAAGAGGTTGCCTTTCGTAGAAGCCCAAAAGTTGCTTCCTCGAGCCTGGATCAAGTCATCTTTAAACGCCGCTCCGCCTAATGGAAAGAAACCCAGGGGCTTGATTTCCGCAATCTTCTGACATTCCAATTCCTCATTCAGAAAATGGATAACCTTGGAGCTCAATCTCCCAACATCATGGCTCTGCCAACCAACGATCAAAGACGGCGTTCGAAGCCGGCACGGTTGATATATGTCAAACAGCTCTCTCTCCACCGTGCTCACCCCCTTTCTCAAAGAGTCCATCGATATGCTCTTTGATCCACTTAGCATCCTCTTCGGTTATTCCGCCCGGCTTAGCCTGGGCAACCAATTTCCTTTGGTCATATCGCTCCTTTATCTCTGGAGGGAATGCTTCATAGAGCCTTTCAATAACCTCTTCCACGTGGGCAACCATCTTTTCGAGAACTGTGAAATCAATTGTAATTCCTAGAATACAGGCAAGAACCTCAAGCACTGATTTTGAGGCCCTTGGATAGGGAAAGGGAGATGCGGAAAGCCAATCTGGTATCTCTCCCATTAGACAGATGCTTTCCCACCCCCTCTTCTTAGCCATTGCCAGCAAAAGACCGTTCAATCCAGTAATCATACCCTCACCTTCTCTCCCTCCGATCTCACTCATCAAGATTGTATTCTGATACCTGTTCACCTCTACTGTTAAGTTCTCAGAGCTTACCACTGAAATGACTCTTGGTTTCGCAGTATGGTGGATGGGTGAAACACAAGCACCCGAAGTATAGACTCTCTGGCAGCCAAACCTCTCAGCCACGTCCAAAACCAAATTCGCCATGTGGTAAGCCTTCTCTCCTGTGGCATACAGTCTCTCTCCTTCAGTTGGCTGTCTCTCCCCGATGAAAAACAGTAAATCTCTCTTTTCCAGCCTCTTACGATAGAATTTGTTGGTGGGAAACTCTAAGTCCTTCAACAGGCCATCTCTGATCGAGACTTTCGTGGGATAGAAGAAGTCCCACGGCTCTATCTCACCAAGCTCTTCTGCCCTCAGCACTCCCCTTAGGGTATCAACAGCAATCAAGCCAATATTTCCAATCCCTGGCCAGCCACAAATCAGCTCTGGTCTCTCCAGCACAGGTTCCTCAAGAAGCCTTATTCCCATCTCTTGCCCCTTCTTAAACCTTCCCTCTTCTCGGACTATTCTGTCGAGGAGGCCTCACGCAATGCCTTGAAGTACAACAGTCACAAGGACACAAGAGAATGTTACACTAATTCCTCAAACAAGGTGAAACGGCTGCAAATGATAACCATAGACGGTGGGACAAAATCTGGAAGCGGAACCATAGTGCGCTATTGTGTAGCCTTAGCCAGCCTGCTCGGAAGAGAAATAAGAATAGAAAACATCAGGGCGAAGAGGGATAAGCCGGGGCTGAGGGCACAGCACCTCAAGGTTGTTCAAGCTTGTCAGGAAATGTGTCACGGCGCTGTAGAAAATGCCGTGATTGGCTCCAAAGACATAACCTATATCCCCAAAGAAAGGTTCAAGGGAGGGGAATACCACTGGGACATAGGGACGGCAGGGTCAACCACAATGCTGGCGCAGACCCTTCTTCCCGTGGCTTGCTTTGCCGAAAAACCCTCCAAATTCACGCTGGAAGGTGGACTATTTCAGGACTTTGCCCCCTCAGCCTATCACACGAGGTACGTCCTCCTCCCGCTCCTCAGACAGATGGGCATCCAAGCTGAACTTGAGATAGTCCGCCCTGGCTACGTGCCGCGTGGCGCGGGGATACTTGAAATCAAGGTCGAGCCAGCAAGGAAGTTGAAACCTCTGAGCCTCGCTGAGCAGGGTCACATCCTCGGAATTAAGGGGATCGCCCTTTCTTCACATTTGAAAGAAAAGAAGGTGAGCCAGAGAATGGCAACGGAGTGCCGTAGGGTATTGGGCTCTTATGGGTATGAGGCGGCAATCGAAGAGATTTGTGATCAGAGCTCGCTTCAAGAGGGCGCAGCCCTGGCAATATACGCCGAGACAAGTTCAGGTGGCAGGATTGGCTCCGATAGGGCAGGAAGACCCGGCAGGAGCTCGGAATCTATTGGAGGTTATGTAGCTCGAAGCTTTGTTGAGGATGTTAAGAGTCGCGCCGCCGTTGATAAGTACTTGGCAGACCAACTAATAATCTACGCCAGCTTGGCTGAAGGCATCACCAGATACTCGGTTCCAAGAATTACCGAACACGTTGAGACAAACCTATGGCTGGTCGCGGATTTCCTTGGTGCTAGAACAAAGATTGGGGACAACCTCTTAGAGATAGAGGGCATCGGTTTTGGCTGGTGAAGTCTGCCGTAGAAGGAACGAGAAGAGCCACAGGCACAACGAGTGGACTTCGCCCTCAAGTTGGATAGAAAAGGCGAAAACGACGTCGCGGTGTCGTAGCATAGCTTACTCCCCGAACGGCAATCAGAGCCCTAGATTGTTCATCCCGTTAACACACGGTGATGTGGGGAACGAAAGTCACCAAACGCAGTCTGGCTGAAGCGGAAAGACGCTATGCACACCAGCACAGACTACCTCCGCGATGCCGCCCCCACTGCTCTTTTCAGGGCAGCCCTTGCCAGTAGCCTTGTAGAATCCAATGTTGGCAGGGGTGAATCTTCTTGTGTTACCAGGAGCGGTATCTCGGTACAGCCAAGGACAACAGCATCACAGCCTCGGCTTTTCAATCCAGCAATCACCTCACTGAAATATGCACGAGCATCCAAGGAAAAAAGCCCACACACCAGTTCATCAAAGATGATATCATTAATGCGCTCCCGGTCCATCGCCTCAGGAATCCTGTGATCAATACCTACGGCCGCAAGCTTTGTAGGATAAACCGGGCCCTCCATCAGAAAGCGCGTGCCCAGAACTCCGACACGTCTGTAGTCCTGGGATTTTGCCTCAGCAGCAACTTCCTCAGCAATGTGAAGCCACGGAATTGGCGATTTGCTAACGACAAAGTCAAATGCCTGATGGATCGTGTTATCGGGGCATATAGCGAAATCGGCTCCCACTTCGGCGACCTTGGCTACCGAAGATAGCATCAGACTACCTACACCCTCCCAATCACCCGCTTCGATGCGTCGCATATATTCGCTGAGGGAATGAGTGTGCAGCGTAACTTCAGGATGGGCATACCTCCCCATCAAGCCGCACCCTTCTACGCAGATCGTGCGATAACAAAGGGATGCCCCTTCTGCGCTACACGCAACTATGCCAATGTGTTTAGCCATGCCTTTTCCTCCTTTCCGGGGCACCCGTGCTGGGAAAGCCACGTACAGACGTTCCAGAGCCCCTCCGGCCCACTCGGGCTATCAGATTTTGTCATCTGCCCGCCGCAGCCGTCAATCTTCCTCCCCACACTATTGCGCCGCCCCTTGTTATCTCGCTGTGGGAACGAGCTTCCTTTCCAAAGCTACGAGTACATTCCCTACATGACAGGTTTGTGACGCTGGTAGCCAGAACCGTTCAGCCGCTGATTCCCGCTTGCTGGTCTCGGATTGCCCATGGGCGACAGCTTTCCCCAAAACAGCCATGGGGGTGGAGTCACTCCTGAGATACGCTTCGTTCCTTGAGGCGTCGCCTGTCTATCTTGCCAGAGCCAGTCTTGGGTATGCCATCCACAAACTCAATCCTACGAGGCAACTTGAAATCAGCCAAGTTCTGGCCACAGAAACTGACTATGTCCTGTGCGGTGGCACTGTTTCCTGCCTTAAGCACAACGAGAGCTGTAGGAACCTCACCACCCTGTACATCTTTGACTCCCACACAGGCTGCTTCAGCTACGGCAGGATGCCCCGTAACCACATCCTCGACTTCCCAGGGAGAGATCTTAAGCCCCGCTGGGGTCACTATTATGAACGTTTTCTTCTCCACGTATTCGAGATAGCCCTCTTCATCCATCCTTACCAAATCGCCGGTGTGAAACCACCCATCTCTGAGAACTTGAGCTGTAAGGTCCGGTGCCTTATAGTATCCCTTCATCATCCAGGGGACTTTGAACACAGCCTCCCCTATTTGACCTTGAGTGACTTCCTTGCCATCCTCGCTTACTATCTTAAGGTCACAGATTGGCTTGCCTACCGTTCCCAGCTTACGGTTATCAAGAGTGCTCATGGAGACGACGGAAAGTTCCGACAGACCATATGTCTCACAGAGAGTCAAACCCAACTTTTGCTCCAGAATCCTCATAAAGCGAGGAGAGGATTTCGCTCCAGCAGTAGAAGCCACCCGCAATGAACGCAGGTCATAGCTCCTGATAACCTCGTGACGCAGCATGGCCAAGGCATTGTACATTGCCGGGACCCCGAAAATGATGCTTCCTCCTTCCTTCTCTACGGCTTCCAAAACACCTCTAGGTGTGAAAAGAGGGATGATTACCACAGTAGCCCCCTTAACGATGGAACCAAAAAGGACCTCGCTCAATCCAAGAAGATAGAAAAAGGGAACCGGATCAATCACCACATCTTCTCTGCCCCTCCCCACACCCGCGGAGACTATGTCGGGAGTCCCCATAAAGGAAGCGTGGGTATGGACTACACCTTTTTGCCTCCCTAGCACGCCAGAAGTGTACATGATAGTCGCCTCATCCTCATCACCTATGTCAACAGCAGGCGGTGCTGCAGAACCACTAGCCGCCACCACTTTGTAGAAATCTCCATCAACCTCGAGAACCCGCCTTAGCAAATGGAGGCCAGGCAGAACCGGTGAAAGCGCGTGAGAAAACGCCTTCTCGGTTATCAGGACTTTGGCGTCAGAGTCCCGCAATAGAGAAACAAGCTCAGGTGCCTTGAGCGTAGTGCTCAGCAGCACAGCTACGCCGCCAGCCTTGATAACCCCAAAATAGTTGATGACCCACTCAGGACTATGAGACAGTAAGATAGCTACGTGGTCACCCTTCTGCACGTCTAGCTCCACGAGCGCTATAGCTACTCTATTGGAAGCCTCCTCCAATTCCTCATAAGTAAGCTTCTGACCACCAAAAACAAGAGCCGGCTTTCCCGGTACTTCGCTGGCAGTCTCCGCCAAGACCTTTTTGAGATTCAAGTTTCCCCCTTCCATCGGCGTGGCACATGAACAAAAGCCTTCGCCCTATTGACAAATTATGTAACCCTATTATTATATATATATCATATGACTAGGTACTATGCTATAATAGTCCTAGGATGTCATCGTTCACGTTGAAATTATCCTTCAAGCGAAGTAAGTATGCGTTTATTAGCGCCAACGAACTGGGACACGGAGCTGCTACCGCCTCTAAGCCAGATTAAGGCAGACATTCAAATATTTGGTGTTTTGCCCACCTCCATGATGGGAAGCGGGATGTCAGGCCCCGATATTCCCCAAATGACGACGAAACTAGCAGAGGACTATATCAAGCTAGCCCATTACTCCGGACTGACCTTCAATTACCTCCTCAATGCCCCGTGCATGAACAACATGGAGTGGCACGAAGATACCCATCGGGAATTGCTGCAACATCTGGAGTGGCTCAGTGATGCCGAGGTAGACAGTGTTACCGTGGCTATCCCATACCTGCTGGAGCTCATAAAGTCTCAGTTGCCCCGGCTCAAGGTGGAGGTGTCAACCATAGCCCATGTAAACAGCGTTGCCCGGGCTAAGTTCTTTGAAGCTCTTGGGGCTGACTCCATCATCCTGGACTCCAACGTGAACCGCGACTTCAAATTACTTAGGGCTATCAGAGATGCCGTAAGGTGCGAGCTTGGTGTGCTGACAAATAGCACTTGCCTCTATCAGTGTCCCTACGAGTATTACCACAATAGTACTATGGGACACGCCACTCAGAACCACAATCCACTCAACGGCTTCTACATGG
Source organism: uncultured Dehalococcoidales bacterium (assembly GCA_964534285.1). GTDB lineage: Bacteria > Chloroflexota > Dehalococcoidia > GIF9 > AB-539-J10 > JADFUX01. The sequence goes on along the minus strand of CAZHQV010000007.1, from coordinate 12,253 downwards.
ACTACTGCGTACTTCACTGTGCTTCGAGCAGGCTGAGCGATACTTCTCAACTTATCAAAGCCCGGTGGATAAGACCTGAGGACCTACATCTTTATGAAGAAATAGGCATCGATTTCTTCAAAATCGGCGGCAGAGCAATGCCGACGGAGTGGATCATCAATGCCACTGCGGCGTATTCGTCACGTCGCTACCTGGGAAACCTCTACGATATTCTAGTGGCCCTTACCCCGAAGGTCACATGGGCAGACCCAGCCCTACCGAGCACGCAGATGCCCACTCCAGGACGACCCCCCAGAATCTACATTGACAACCAACGGCTGGAAGGTTTTATTGATTTCTTCAAGAAGCAGGATTGCCTCTCCGGGTGCAGTAGTTGCGATTACTGCCAAAGGATAGCTGACAAAGTGGTACAGCTCGACCCCGACGAGGCAAGAGACTACGTGTCAATGCTGAGCGGACTGCTGCAAGACCTGACCAACAGCAGAATGTTCAACGTTGAAATAATGAAATAATTCTCCGTTGCTGATTTCCAGATTGTCCCTCGCCCTTTAACGTTCTACCTTCTATTCTGCCCAGCCAGCTTGCCCTAACCATGCGACAAGGGAGGAGACCTAGCCGCGACCAATCAAGTAAACGCCCCGCCATCGATGCTGATAACCTGTCCCGTGATATACCTGGCCTTCTCGGCGGCTAGGAAAGCCACGAGTTCCGCTACATCCTCCGGCTCGCCAAAGCGCTGCAATGGAATCATCGCCAGAATAGACTGCTTCCTTTCCGGTGGCAACTTGTCCGTCATCTCGGTGACAATAAACCCTGGAGCCACGGCGTTCACATTGATACTGCGGGAACCCATCTCACGAGCTACGCTTTTGGTAAAAGCTATGAGTCCACCTTTGGAAGCAGCATAGTTGCTTTGCCCTGGATTGCCCATTACTCCGGCGATTGACGAGATGTTTATGATGCGCCCCCAGCCTTGCCTTATCATAGACCTTAAAGCAAACCTAGTGCACAAGTACGCTCCTCGCAGATTTGTGTCAATTACATCATCCCAGTCCTCTTCGGACATCCTTAACAGCAGAGTATCTCGGTTAATTCCTGCATTGTTCACCAGAATATCAATCTTGCCCCAGCTGTCAATCACCTGTTGTACCATAGCTCTCACTGCTTCAGCATCAGCGACGTCTGCCTTTATCGCCATAGCCTCCCCACCACCCTGACTGGTCATGGCTCCGACAACGCTGTTAGCCTCCGCCTCCCTAGAACGATAGTTGACCGCTACCCTAGAACCGAGGCTATAAAGCTTCAAGGCAATGGCCTTACCAATGCCACGAGAGGCACCGGTTACCAGTGATACTCTGCCTTCTAGTTCCCTCACTTGCCAACCCGTTTCAAAACCAAGCAACAATTCTCCCCGCCAAGTCCAAAGCTGTTTTTCAAGCAAATGTTCACCTGCGCCTGCCTAGCTACGTTGGGAACATAATCCAAATCACACTCGGGATCAGGTGTCTCATAGTTTATGGTTGGATGGATAATGCCCTTATGCATAATTAGAATGGCAGCTATAGTCTCGATAGCGCCGGCGGCACTTATGATGTGGCCAATCATAGACTTAGTAGAGCTTATGGGGATTTTGTAAGCATGTTCCCCAAAGACTGTCTTAATTGCAGTCGTTTCGCAAGCATCGTTCAGCTTGGTGCTTGTACCATGCGCATTGATGTAATCAACCTCCCCAGGTTTCACCCCAGCATTTTGTAGTGCAGTCCTCATAGCATAGGCCTCTGCTTCGGGGGCTGGCGCAGTTTGATCATAGGCATCAAAAGACCAGCCAGCGCCAGCAACCTCAGCCAAGACACGGGCGCCTCGTCTCTTAGCGTGCGCGTAGTCCTCCAACACGAGTATTCCAGCGCCTTCAGCATAGACAAAACCGCTACGGTTGAGGTCAAAAGGACAGCTAGCCTTAGTCGGCTCTGCGCAGCGTGAGACGGCTCCCACAATGTCGATACCGGCCATGCCAACTGGGCTTAAACTGGAATCGGCACCTCCAGCTAGCATGACATCAGCATATCCCAACCTAATGAAATGCGCCGCTGTGCCTATACTATCCGCACCGCTGGCGCAAAGGCTATTCACGCTGGAATTCGGCCCTTTAGCTCCTAGCATCATGCCTACCTGCATTGAAGCTGCGCTGGGGCTAGATCTGGCGATGAACAGCGGGTCCGCCCTCCTCGGGCCCCTGGCATTGATGAGTTCATTTTGCCTGACGATATAATCGCTTTCCACCATGCAGGCGATGCCAACCCCTACTCGCTCAGGGATTTCCTGAGACATATCAAGTTTGGCCATCGCTGCTCCCTCCCTAGCGGCAGCGATGGCAAACTGTACCCCTCGAGGATTACGATCCATCACCTTCGGGTCCATGTGCTTCTCTGGATCAAAGCCCTTTACCTCGCCATCTACCTTCACATGATACTTGCTAGCATCAAAGCGAGTAATAGGCCCAATTCCTGACCTGCCGGCAACTAGGCCTGACCAGAATTCCTCTACATTTAGGCCCAAAGGATTAACAGTGCCCATTCCGGTAACCACAACTCGTGGCAATTTCACCTTAGCGTACCTCCTTAGAGATTGTTTTGGCCGCTGTCACTGAGAGTGTGGCAAAACAGTCCGATGTTGTGACATCGCTTCGTTGCTCATAACTCCCCACAATAACATCTTCATTGGCGGTCCTGCTCTTGCATAACAAAGGGCGCCACTGAGGTGCCCCCGTCAACAATAATCATCTGACCTCTTATCATCAAAGCTTCATCACTACACAGAAAAGCTACCACGTTAGCTACGTCTTCAGGAATGACCATCCTGCCCGCCGGCGTTGCTTGACGAGTATCCTTCATGAAGCCCTCCTTAATATAGAACTTCAATGCCTCTGTCTCGACGGCGGAAGCAGCTACGCCATTGACACAAATGCCTTTGGGCGCCAACTCTATTGCCAGGTAGCGGGTTAGGGCTTCCAAGGCAGCTTTCGAGATACCAACAATAGCATAGGTAGGCAGCACAAATGACGAACCTAAGCTACTTATACTGACTATCTTACCGCCTCTTCCTTCCATCAACCTGGCCGCCCGCTGGGCACAGAGCAAGAAAGCCTTGGCATTGATGTCCATAGTCCAATCCCAGGCCTTGAGGTCTACATCCATTACGGAACGACCTACGCCTGACGCAGCGTTATTAATGAGGATGTCTAAGTGTCCCCAATCATTGCCAATCGTGTCAAACATCTCATCAATCTTCTTGGCATCTCCCACATTGGCCCTGATAATCTGAGCTTTCACACCCATAGCCTCGATATCTCTGGCTGTCTTGTCAGCAGCCTCACGGTGGCGAAAGAAATTCACAACAATGTCTGCACCTTGGGAGGCAAGCTTCAGAGCAATAGCGTTGCCGATTCCTCTGCCACTCCCTGTTACTAGCGCTAGCCTGCCCTTCAAGGGTTGACTCATGCTCGCTCCTTGGCAGCCAAGCACCGCTCCACGTAATCAACAAAATCGCCGAAATTCTGAAATTTCTGAGCTTCTTCATCGGGGATCTCAATCTCAAAGGCGTCTTCCACCGCCACTAATGCCTGCACTACGTCCAAGGAGTCTGCCTTTATATCCTTAAAAGTGCCCTCCCGAGTAATAATGCTCTTGTCAACGTGAACAATCTTGGCCACGATCTCCGTTATTTGCTCTTCGACAGACATTCGATAACCTCCTTCATAACTTGCCTTCTTTTCTCAGCTTTGCTACCTCTGACTTCAAACAACCGATGATGTCAGCTTTCACCGCATCCCTAGCGCCTGCTATAGCATGAGCTATATGGGGTGCCCGACTGCTGCCATGTGCAATGCGGACAACGCCATCAACACCCCACAATATGCCAGCACCTTCTTCTTCACTTTCGTAGCCCAGTTTAGGAATGGGGAACAATCTGTTGAACAATGCGTTTACGAGGCGGCTCAGCGGTGGATACCTTCTCAACTTGTGCTTCACCCACACCAGTGCGTGCTCCCCGATGCTTTCGTAGAACTTGACAACCACATTACCCACAAACCCGTCGCAGACAATGACATTAGCTCGCCCACTCAATATATCACTACCCTCAATATTGCCAATGAAATTCAACCCGCTGTTCTTAAGCAGAGAATAGCTTTCGCGAACTAGCTCACCCCCCTTGCCTTCCTCGACACCGGTGCTCAACAAAGCTATCTTTGGGTTAGCAATATGGAGTAGGTTCTTTGCGAAAACAGAGCCAGCAATGGCAAAAGCCAGCAATTGCCGTGGCTTGCAGTCAACGTTGGCTCCGATATCCATCACTATGGTGTTATTCCCAAAGGTACCAAGAGTTCCGCCAATTGTCGGGCGGTCCATCCCCTCCACCATACCTATGAACTGGATAGCACTGACCGCCACTGCTCCCGTATACCCAGCACCAACCAGAGCATCCACCTCACCTGAGCGAACTAGCTTCGCCGCCACAGCTATAGAACAATTAGGCTTACGGCGAATAGCCATAGCAGGTGACTCACTTTCTCCAATTACGTCGCCAGCGTCAACACAACGAATACCTGAATTATAGGAAGAATTATACTTAGCCAGCTCTTCTCCTAACACATTCTTAGGGCCCACCAAAACAATTTCCACATCGTCTTTCTGCGCTGCCAGAACTGCTCCTCTGACTATTTCCCTCGGAGCATAATCGCCACCCATGGCATCAACCGCTACCCTTATCTTTCCGCTACCCCCAGACATTAGCTCACCCCCTAAGGAAGCTGGACCACTGCCTCCCCCACGACTACTGCCTCATCCCTTTGGTTGTGGCACTCAAGGCTGCAATTGGCATATGATACACCATCCTTCCTTTCGATGGAATCGATTCTCCCTCCGATAGTGAGCCTATCCCCGGGGCGCGCTGGCCCCCGAAATCGCACCGAAAGCTTACCTGCAGAAAGCCAGCTCTGACCAAAAGCCAAAGTCATCATCTCCGATACATAGGCCAGAACAAGCATGCCATGGGCAATAGTCCCGCCAAGAGGAGTCGCAGCAGCGAAAGATTCATCCACGTGGATAGGATTGAAATCACCCGATGCGTCAGCATACAGGTTGATTCCCTCCTGAGTTATGTCTTTTACCACGGAAGGAAGCGGATTCCCCTCGCGAAAGTCTGCAACCATTTGCCTTAGACCCTAAGTCGGCAAAATTACAGTCGCCTTTCCCGATTGAACCTTCTGCTTACCTTGGTCAAAGACGTCTATTCCCAATACCAACATACGAAGTGTGCCCCGGGTTAACTTCTTAAACACCTTAGCCTGGCAATCTACAATGGCACCAACTGGCACCAACTTGAAGAACTCAAATTCCTGAGACGCGTGTATAGAGCCAGGCGGCAACGAAAGACACCTTGACATTTCAGCCATAGCATATGCCGCCATAGATAGGGGCGGAACAAATCCCTCAAAGACCCTCAGTTCATCTGGGTTATCCACTGCCTTCAAATACTGGGAGATAAGCGCTGAGGTAAGCTCATATCTGGCAGAAGGAAACTCATAACCAGGGGCCAATTGCTCATAGGTTATAGCCATAACGTTCTGCGCTCCGGAATTCCGTTTGGTAAATTCTACGTCCAAATCACCATCCAGGCAAATACTCCGGACTGCTATGCTTTTAGCATCCATGACCAAGTTTGTCAATAGCTAGTTCACGTTGCTTCTCTTGACATCCTGGTGCAGATATCCTTTCAACGGGATTTCCAGAGATACGTCGTTCTGCTATAACCACCAAAATAGTGTCCCGAGGCATGAATAGAACTCCAACTCGCCATTCTTACATTCCAAGGGACTCAGATGAGTGTTTATGCCTTCAACGGTTAGAGGATAACCAATGAAACCATGCAGAGTGTAATGGTAAGCCTCCATCATCCTCTTGCTTATACTTTGAGGACGACAAGCTGGGAACTTGCCAACTAACTGAGTTGTGGACTTCTGTGAACTCTCATGATCGGTGTTACAAATGGGGCTCAGTGGACAGAACAAAGAACTTTTGCCCTGGCTTTTAGTCTCGCCACTTAGCAGAGGAAGACCACCTCTCCTTCCGGTGAAGAAGATTAAACCTCTGTCTCAGTCGGGATTGCTGGAAAGGCTGGATATCTATGTACAGATGTCCAGCCTCGTATTGCCGATTGCACAAATCAGGCTTTTGTTCAACTGCCCTGAAGAAAGTTATCCCCAAGGCTACTGAGGCGTTGCCTCCTCCACATTTGTTGTTTCTTCCGAGCAGGTTGCTCAAGTTGTTTATCCAACGTTTTGTCCCATCTGCCTGAAGCCGCCATCCAAAAGATCTTGTCTCTTACAGCCGGAGAGTAGCCAGTCAGACTTGACATGTGCCAGATTACTCCGAAAGCTTGCCTGTCTTGGTTGGTTTCACCAATTAGTCTCAATCTGCTAAAAGTGCTCTTGATCCATACATCTGGCTTGCAGTAATGATCCACCCCTATCTCCTTGAGAAAATCGCAAGCAAGAGCGGGGCCGACACCTTCTATTTTCCCGTCTATCTCCAATGCTAAATCCCAAGCTTGATCTTCTGTGGCAACTTTGTGGTCAATATACTCATAGGATTTCTTCTGTCCTTCAAATTCCTTCAGGTAAGATGCACCATCAACAACGCCGTTCTTGAAAATACGCCACGCCCTCTTTTGGCTCTGGTCAGGCTCAGATATTTGGCAGCTGGCTTCTATAATCTGTGTGACCAAAGCTAATCCCTCGCTACTGATCGACTCCAAGCTCGAACTGAAAAGGTTACTGGCGATTGATTCAAAGTGGGGGTCAGTTATCACGAGCCGCATACGACTAGTATTCCGAATGGAGTCACAGACACGGATATGAATATGATTTAGTGTAGGGAATTTTGGTCGCAAGTTGCTTGACGTGTAGTAGTCAATCTCCTCCTGAAACGCTTTGGCGCCACCAATGCTCTGCAGTAACGATATTGTCTGCCTCAGTAATGCTGCTAGGTGATGCTCATTTTTACACACCATTTCTGTCGTAACCCAATATAATCACAATTTGGACAGTTGTTGGTTAAACACCATGATTGGGCAAGTAAAGCGACTGCAATGCGCGTTTTAAGCAACATATGAGCGAAGAGCTTTGACCTATTGCTTGCCTAACCCGATGGCGGAACAACGCCAAGCTGCTGCATCATGCCTAGGTTGTCCATCTCGCCCCATTCTTCCACGACCTTACCGCCTACGATGCGCATGATGTTGATCCCTGTTAGCGTAACCTGCTTGCCGGTAGGGGCAATGCCCATGTACTCACCTTTGTGTGTGGCGCGCCAAGTCCAGCGCCCCACAACCTTGTCCCCTTCCCCAACCATATCCTCAAGGGTGCACTGAACGTCGGCGAAGGCGGCGAAGTTCATGGTCACGCATTGTTTGTAGCCCTCCCGGTCCGGTGCCATTCCGGGAAGGGCCCAGTGCCAGACGAAGTCAGTGGCGTAAAGCTCATCTATTGCGTCCAAGCTTCCCTTGCCCCAGACATCCTCTATCGAACGGCGAGCTAAGCCCTTGTTTTGTTCTATTGACATATCTATCACCTCCTTTTGACCTATGCTTTCTTTCTGTCACAAGCGTCCGCTGCAGTCTGTGCGTGCTCCTTTATCGTCTCCTTCACGAAACAACCTGAGCTAACAGTTACCATACAACCAGTCGTTCTCGTTGTCAATCTCCCGAACCTTGTGAATCCTGTCCTGATGCGGCATTCTGCGAGACGTTCCAAGTTTGGCGCTGACCAATCCGCTATCTTGTTTAGCCTCTTCTGGCTATCAGATTCACACACACCTCCAAATTCACATAGCCGGCGGCACTTATACACCTATAGATACCGAATCGAGCGTCATTTCGTACACCAAAAGCGGCGTGAAATGCTCGGAAACAGCTCGACCAGCGTACTGATGCTTTGTCTTGCTTCGTCTTCTGCCCCGTTTTCTGTCAATTGAGAAGCAGTGATTTTGATCAGTTGCCGAAGCCAGTTAGGTTCTGCAAATACGTTGGAAGTCTTAAGGTCGTGAGGATGCACATAGGGGTTTCGAAGGTCCCTACGAATCTTGTTAAGCTGGGCAGCTTCTTCACGAGATAGCCAGCCATCAGCTTCAGCTTGGCTAATGAGATGTCGGAAGCTAGCCTTATCCACCCTGAGGCCATTATTGAGCTTCCCGCCGACACCTTTCCAACGCCTGTAGTGCGCTCGTAGCATCTCCTCAAGTGCTAATTGACTCATCACTATTGTAGCTACGAATGCTCCGACATACCAACATAGCCGAGCTTCTTCGAAGTATTCGTGCGGCAGAGCATCAACTGGAGCGGGATTCGGGTCTTGTTTGGATAATAGAAACCTGAGGCGTTCGAGCCGTCCATCGTGAGCACGCTCATCTGCGCCACGCACCAGTTCCTCTAATTCCTCATCCTTGTAATCCATAGGCTCTCGTGCATGACCGCTACTGGATCTGGCTACATTTTACCACTCGATCACCAAATCTGTATCAGACATGACTCTTGAAAGACTAGTCCTATGACCAACAAGATCGGGGATTGTTGCCTAACGCCTCGGATTACAGCAACCCCTGTCATGGAGGGTTAAACATTATGAGTGATTGTTCCAGGAAACTTGTCATTAAGTTGGAGTTGGTAAAAGGTCGCCGTTCAGCCACTAGTGCTGATCTACTTCAAACTTCCCACAAATACTAGGTACACTGGTGTCCTATAATTGGCAAACAACCTGATGCGAGCGCTCACTACGCTATTATTTGACATTGTCTCTATTCTATGCAGGAGTTTCTCGACCTGAGGCACAATAGCCGGCTCTTCCGAGCATCCAACCCACCGCCCTACGTCGCCCTTTTGTCCCAAAATGCAGGGGAGTACAAAGACCTCTTTCAACGCATGATGCCCAAATTGAAGTATCGCCATTCCATACGCAATTTTTGCAAGCATACGTGCAAAACTTACTGCCACTAGACTCCGCCGCACGGAAAAACCATTAGCATTAAGTCTTGCCAACCTCTTATTCATATCAGACGGACCGTGCAGGGAGCTCCCTACCACCATGACACCACTTTGGTAATCATAGTTTCCTCCATGTGCAGGCACCTTGAAATGTGGCATTATTATCAAAGGGGGGCATTGCTCTGCAGGAAGACTTGCGGTAAAACTCTGGCCATCTCTAAGTAATTGCAGATCTAACCTCTTAGGCCTGCTTTTCTTGTGATACGTCGGTAACCCAAGAGCAGCACGGGGTTCTCTAAGGTATTTCTTAAGAACATCTCTTTCGAAGGCTGATGTTATTCTGGCACATCCCTGGCAGCTTCCTTCATAGAGTATCCATTCCGATGGGCACCCAAGTCCGTACGGCACGATGTGTTCTTTTGTCAGGTTTGTTTTTGATCCGCAATAGATGCACTCGCCGATGCGAGTTGTGGCCGGAACCATCCCCACAGCCTCTATTCTCACGTTTTCTTTCTTTCCGGGCCGCTCTGCTTCACCTTAGGCTTGTTTCAATAACGTGAATTACAGGACGGACAATACTTTGGTTCATTCGTGTACCTTTTTCTTTTCCTCAGCCTTTGTCTCTAGGTCCATTAGCCGATAACCCCTGTGCCTTTGAAAGCGCTTTTGTCGGGGCATCTTCTGGCAAAGGCGTCTCTGTTGTTGCTCCAGAAACAGGAACTCTAGGTTTACCTCAGCTTACAGTCAAAAGGAATCTCACGATTTGTTATTGTCATTTCTTTGCCTTCTCTTTTGTGACTTCTTGACTTGAGGGGAATCTCTTACGTCGGATATGCTCCATGTTCCGTCATGCGCCTACCAGATTCTATCTTTGTCTTCTCTGAATAGCAAGGAACACAATCGTCAGGAATGTTCATTAGTGGCCTCCGGGGTCCGACGCAATCCTTATCCCCATTCAACAAGATAGTATGTTGTTACCTTCGGCTATTTCTTTTCAATCCTCACCCGACCCGAAGGCCGGGTGCTACCTGGCAGCAGCCTTTTGCAGAAAACTGCCCAACACCATCCCATCGCCACCGGCGCCGGCAACTCCAGTGCTCACGCTATCTCTCATTGACTCCGCCAGCAATATGGTAGGGGCCGAATCATCTAGGACACAGAGAATGGATTATCTTCAAGAGAATCCTCCCCCCGCTCTTGACGTTTGCAGGACTCTCCTGCGGTAAGTCTGAATGATGTCCTGACGGCGCAGTACACCGATTAGGTGGCCTTTATCCTGCGAATCCACAACAGGAATACGTCCGTAGTCTTTTGTGGCAGCCTGTAGCACTTCATACAATGATTGGTCGGGATAAGCTACAAACAGTGCCTTGGCGGCGATATTGCCCACAGGAAGGTCAACATTCCCGCTTTGCACACATCTCTCCAGGTCTGCTAGTGTGACTACGCCAAACAAATGCCCCTCTTCATCCAAAACGGGAAAACCGTGATGCCCTGTGCTGCGCGACAGCTCGCCTATCTGCTTTACAGCCGTGGTGGAAGATATGGTCGGAAAGTCGGGGGTCATCACCTCTGCCACCCTGGTTGTTATCATCACCTCTGCCACCTTTTCACGGTGAATGTCCAATGCCTCCTCTTTGGGAAAATCCATATGCTCAACAAAGTACTCGTTGAAGTCAAGGCGGTAAGACAGCTCGACGTGCTCAATGGAGTGGGCAAGCTCATTAGCCTTACGCCAGTAGTCCTTGGACAGAAGCGCCATAGAAGCCCCCGTGCTCGCAGCGTTACCCAACGACATGATAATCTTCGGATCGAACCTCGGAACCAAGCCGATGCGCATCGCGCTGTAAAGGTTAACATAATTGCCCATCGCCCCTGCCAGATACACACGGCCAATATCCTCGACCCTGATGCCGAGTTCATCCATCAAGGTTTCTACACCAGCTGCGATGGCCCCCTTGGCGAGCTGAACCTCTCGGATGTCCTTTTGTGTGAGATAGATGGGCTTGTGATCGTAGCTTTCAGCCGCACTAGCAATCAGGAAGTCATAAGCCCCAGAGCGGTTTATTACTCTCCAATTCAAGCCTTCTGCCGCTCCCCCTTGAGCTGGGCGGATCAGGCCCTCCTGGTCGATTATGCCAAGCTCCACAAGCCCAGCGACCAAATCGACCAGTCCACTGCCACAAACCCCTTTTGGTCTTACGTTACCGATAACCTGATAATGGGCTTCGCCCTTTACAATGTCAAAACCAACAGCCTCAATCGCTCCAATGCTAGCAATCATCCCGTGGGAGATTCTCGCACCCTCAAACGCCGGGCCGGCAGGGGCGGAGCACGTCATCAACCTTCTGCGGTTGCCGAGGAAGATCTCTCCATTCGTGCCAATATCGAGCCCTAATATGATTTCCTCTTCCTGTTCGGCAGCTCCAGAAGCAAGGATAACGCCTATCAGGTCTCCACCGATGTAACCAGATCTCGTGGGCATAACGTACAATAAGGCTTCGGGATGCAATCTGAGACCGACATCTGCCGCCTGCGTAACCAGTCCATCGGTCAAGACCGGTGAGAACGGCGCTTCTGCTATGCCAGAAGGATTCAAGCTCAGCAGAAGGTGCTGCATGGTGGTGTTACCCGCGGCGACCACAACGAAGATTTCGGTTGGTTCAAGCCCAGCAGCCTTCAAGAGGCGCGACGTCAGTTGGTTCATATCCTCGACTAGGTGATAGTGCAGATTCTTCAGGCCGTTCACGTAGTCCTTCACGTATTGAAGACGGCTGATAACGTCTGTCCCATACTTCGTTTGGCTGTTGAGACACGACGCGACAGCGACCTCAGTCCCGTCCACCAGACTGATAAGTTTGCCCACCAGCGTGCTTGTACCGAGATCGAACACCAAGCCATAGTGGCGACTTAGCTGCCACGGCTCCTGCCAAGCCAGCAAGCGGTTGTCGTCCAGCACTGCCGCCCCCTGTGAGGGAGTATTTCTTAGCATTTCGGGCAGCGTCTGGAGGCACAAAAGCGAGGCCTTAAGATCTTGATGTTCGGGAACCGTACCCATTTTGATCCGATCCAAATCGGAAAGTCCCTCGTTCTGGAGCTCAGGGGGCAAGGCAATTAGCCGTTTGCCTATGAGCGGGTCTAGATGAAAGAGCGGCCGATGGCCGCTCTTGAGAATCTGGAAGTATTCCTGGGCGGACTCGGACTCCCCCGTCTGGAT
>CAZHQV010000006.1:0-36642 GCA_964534285.1 uncultured Dehalococcoidales bacterium | reverse complement strand
AGGCTAAAGTGTGCGGGATAATGGGTTATTGTGGCAATAAGCTGGCGGCGTCGGTTGTGCTTGAAGGGCTGAGAAACCTGGAGTACCGCGGCTACGATTCCGCTGGCATAGCCGCCCTATCCGGTGGACGGCTGCTGGTGAAGAAGGACGTCGGCAAGATTGAAGAGGTCAACGCGAAGCAGCGTCTTGCCTCCCTGCCCGGCCACATGGCCATCGGACATACCCGCTGGGCAACCCATGGCGGCGTGACCAGGCGGAACGCTCATCCGCACAGTGACTGCAAGAAGCGGATAGCGGTGGTCCACAACGGCATCGTTGAGAATCATGAGCAGCTTCGCCAGGAGCTTATCCATAAGGGACATAGCTTCAGCTCGCAGACGGATACCGAGGTTATCCCCCATCTCATCGGGGACGAGGTCAAGAATGGTAGTTGCTCCCTCAAGGAGGCTGTCCTGGCCATAGCCCCCCGGCTCCAGGGGTCGTACGCCTTCGCCGCTCTCTCCCTCGATGACCCTGGAGTGATTGTGGGGACGAGAAAGAACAACCCCTTGATGGTCGGCCTGGGTGATGACGGGTACTACCTCAGCAGCGACGCTCTGGCCTTGTCTCAGCACGCCTCTGAGGTAGTTGTCCTGGGAGATGCCGAGGTGGTGGTGCTGTCGTCAGGCCGGGCTGAATTCTTTGATGCCAGTGGCTACGCTATCTCCAAGGAAGCGAAGCAAATTGACAGGAGCTGGGCCGATAGCCGCAGGGATGGCTATCCCCACTTCATGCTCAAGGAGATAACGGAGCAACCGTGCATCCTGAAAAGAGTGCTTCAACAGGACGAAAAGAAGTTCAACGCCATGGCGCTGGACCTGCTGCGGTCGCACCAGGTGATAATAACCGCCTGTGGCACGTCCCGCTATGCTTCTCTGGTGGGCAGGTACCTCTTTTCCAGGGTGGCCAGGAAGTTCTCGGACGTGGTGATAGCCTCCGAGTTCGGCTATTTCGCCGACTCGGTAGACAAGAACACCATGGTCATAGCTGTTTCCCAGAGCGGTGAGACGGCCGACGTAATCGAGGGCGTAAGGGCAGCCAGAGCTGCGGGAGGGCAGGTCCTGTCAATCGTCAACCGGCCCAGCTCTATGCTGGAGAGTCTCAGCGACCACACCATCTTGCTCAACTGTGGAGCGGAGATAGGTGTTGCCGCCACCAAGTCGTTCCTGGCCCAGCTGGCCGCCTTCTACCTGTTGTCCTTTTCTATGGTGAACTCCTTTGAGGAGGGATGCAGTAATATCAGCTCTGTGAGTGGCAAGGTGGAGGAAGCTTTGACCAATAACAATCACCGGCTCATTGCGCTGACTGAGCGATTGAAGGAGAAGACCTCTCTCTACTACATCGGCCGCGGCATCAATTTCGCCGTTGCCTCTGAGGCAGCCCTGAAGCTGAAGGAGCTCTCATACATGCATGCCGAGGGTATGCCCGCTGGCGAGCTCAAACACGGCACGCTGGCGCTCATCGAGAAAGGCACCCCGGTGGTGGCAATATGCCCTGCCGACCATACCTACGAGGAGACTATGAACAATGTTATGGAGGCCAGGGCCCGCGGGGCATATATCATTGGTGTATCTGACAGGAAAAGCAATTTCTACGATTTCTGGGTCAGGATCCCTCAGGTCGATGAGCTGCTGTATCCCATGGTCAGCATAATCCCCCTGCAGCTTCTGGCCTACAACCTGGCGGTTGCCCGCGGCTGTGACCCGGACAAGCCGCGGAACCTGGCCAAATCAGTGACGGTGAAATGAGATGTCATTGCGAGCCCTTCCTTTCCTGTCATTGCGAGCCTTTCCCCTTCTCGTCATTGCGAGCCTTTCCCCTTTCGCCATTGCGAGCCGCAGGCGTGGCAATCCCCTCTCCCTTCCTTTCCTGTCATTGCGAGCCGTCTCCCTTTTCGTCATTGCGAGCCGCAGGCGTGGCAATCTCATCTCTCCCTTCCTTTCCTGTCATTGCGAGCCTTTCCCCTTCTCGTCATTGCGAGCCGCAGGCGTGGCAATCCCCTCTCCCTTCCTTTCCTGTCATTGCCAGCCCTTCCCTTTTGTCATTGCGAGCCTTTCCCCTTCTCGTCATTGCGAGCCGCAGGCGTGGCAATCTCATCTCTCCCTTCAAGGGAGAGGACCACAGTGAGAAAACGATGCTTCTACTTGCTCACATGGGCATAACCCTCGGGGCCGGAATCCTGGCCAAGAATGCGGCGGTTAAAGCCCTAACCGCCCGCGAACAGGCCGCGCAGGCAAAGGCGTTGCGCCTTTCGCCTTCCCAGGGAAACCCCGGGCCGGACCCCCCTTACAACGGTGGGTCACCCAGCTTCCTTGCCCTCCTAAGGGACCACTTTGACTATCGGTTCCTCCTCATAGGCTCTGTTTTGCCCGACCTCGTCGATAAGCCGATAGGCGACATCTTCTTCTATGACACCTTTCAAAATGGCCAGATGATAGGCCACACGCTGTGCTTCAACCTGCTGCTCGTCGGCCTTGGGGTCCTCCTGGTTGTCAGGTGCAGGCGTATCTGGCTGCTCATACTCGCCTTTGGTTCCGTAATGCACCTCATACTGGACAGGATGTGGGGCACCCCGCAGAGTTTTCTCTGGCCGGCATACGGCTGGAGCTTCCCCAGGCTTGACCCAACCGACTTCTTTGGCTGGCTGCCCGTGATGTTTCATGAGTTGACATACCCCAGCGTCTATGTGCCTGAATTCGTCGGGCTCGCCATCCTGGTCTGGTTTGTGGCAAGGCTCATTCAGACAGGGCAGGTCCGTGCTTTCATCACCAGAGGGGCCGGACCATGACTGGAGCAAAGCTGAAAGGATTGGGAATGCAAATACCAGGAGCAAAAATACACTTGACCGAGGAAGACAGAGACGATACCTCTTGGCCTCAGGACGTTCGATTGGGGAGATAGAACAATGAAGGAAACGCAAGAAACGGATCTGAGTGGCAGGAGCCAACCGATGACTCATCACTCATCACTCATCACCCATCACTCATCACTAAAAGTCGTCGCCGCCATCCCCTGCTTCAACGAGGAGCGCTTCATCGGCAGTGTGGTGGCCAAGGCCAAGAAGTACGTCGATACTGTGCTCGTCATTGACGATGGGTCCACTGACGACAGCGCCGAGATTGCCGAGCGGGTCGGAGCGATAGTCTATCGCCACGAGCAGAATCGCGGACCTGGGGCTGCGGCGCAGACTGGTCTCGAGCAGGGGCAGGCTCTGCACGCGGACATCGTGGTAACGCTCGACGGCGATGGCCAGCACGACCCCGCTGAAATACCGCGCCTCATCGAGCCGATACTGGCTGGGCGTGCGGACATAGTGGTCGGCTCGCGCTTCCTCGGCAGAGAGGTGATGATTCCGCGGTACCGGCGACTGGGACAGCGGGTCCTGAATGCCGCCAGCAATCTGGGGTCGGGGCAGCGCAGCACTGACTCCCAGAGTGGCTACCGCGCTTATTCCGCCAGGGCTCTACAAGAGCTGGCGCTGGTGGAGACTGGATTCTCCTTTTGCTCGGAGCTGCAGTTTGCTGCCAGTAGAGCCGGGCTCACCCTAACGGACGTGCCCATTGACGTGCGCTATGACCGCCAGGTGAAGAGGAATCCGGTAGCCCACGGTGTCAACGTCTTGGCCCGGGTAGCTACCATGTTTGCCTTGAGGCGGCCTCTGCTGCTGTTCGGAGTCGTGGGGACAGTGTTGCTCGCAGCGGGCCTGGCACTGGGGTTCTGGGTGCTGGCGAAATATCAGGGAACAGGCGCCATGCCTATCATTGCCGCCTGGACAGCTCTTATCCTCGCCTTGAGCGGACTGGTGATAGGGTTCGGCGGGCTGATCATTCAGGCAATGAGGGAGGTAATCGCGACAGAATTGGCGGAGGTGCTCAGGAGATTGAGGCGGAAACAGACGGAATGAACACGGCGTGGAGAGCGGCAAGTGCATTTGGGCTGTTAAGCCGCACCTTGCCCGTGAGCGGTGCAGCATAGAGCTTATCAGGGATATCGGAGGCAAGAATACAAATACAGGCTAAGAGCAATGAATGTGTTGTTTGTTCTGGAGTACTACCCGCCGCATATTGGTGGCGTGGAGGTGGTCTTTAGGAACCTGTGTGAGGGATTAGCGCAGAGAGGACATAGTCTTACCGTGATTACATGCAGATTGCCTGGCACCAAAGCTTTTGAAGTATTAAACAGTGTGACCATTCACCGGGTTAGAGTACCTCAGAAAGGTGCCAGGTACTGGTTCACGTTTCTTTCCATACCTCAGGTTCTCAAATGTGCTAGGGGAGCTGACCTGGTTCACACTACCACCTATAATGGTGCCTTCCCGGCTTGGCTTGCCTCTAAGCTGCTCAGAAAAAGGTCCATAATTACGGTTCATGAAGTCCTCGGCTCGCTGTGGAAAGATTTGACGGGTATGAGCAGTCTTTCAGCGAAGTTGCATCAACTACTTGAGAAGCTGATCGTCTCTTTGTCATTTGACAGGTTTGTCTCTGTTTCAGAGTACACTAAGGAGTCCCTATGCAAATTCCATGTTGGTAGCGAAAAAATAACGGTCGTCCATAATGGGATTGACCAAGAGTTGTTTAGCCCCACTGGGCTGAGTAACAACAGAGTGAGGCAACAACTAAGCCTAGAGGATAAGTTCGCCTATATGTACTACGGCAGACCCGGCATATCCAAGGGGGTTGAATATCTAATTGAGGCCGTTCCCTTGATTTCGCAGAGGATCCCTGATTCAAAACTTATGTTGGTCTTGGCGAATGACCCCAAAGATAGATACGAAAACATCAAAAAGATGATCCAGGATTTAAACGTGAAAGATAAAGTCATACTTTTGGACCCAGTGCCAAGGAATGAACTGCCAGGTTATATAGCTGCTTCTGACTGTGTAGTTGTTCCCTCGTTATCAGAAGGCTTCGGCTTTACCGCTGCCGAGGCCTGTGCTATGGGGAAACCTGTGGTAGCAGCAAACGTGGGTTCCCTTCCAGAGGTTGTTTCGGGAAGATATGTTTTGGTTGAGCCTGCAAATGCCAAAGCAATAGCAGAAGGAGTGGAAATGATTCATAAGGGCGAAGTTGAGGATAAAGGTGATAAGACCTTCAGCTGGGATCAATGCGTGCAAGAGTATTTGGACGTCTACCAGCAACTTAGTAATAACGCCTGTTAGAGCAACGAAGCAATGATTAAGAGAGGCGGCTATTTAGAGAAGCTGTTCGTCAGGCTAAGACGCGGCACTGAGCAGCTAGATTATGGAAGAGAAGTCATCGCGCGGTGGGCGGGTGAATACGCCAATGGGTTCGACAGCGCTACTATTGCAGTCCTTGACATAGGTTTAGCAACGGGGACAGATTTGTTGAATATCAAGGGGAACTTAGTAAACCGGAATGTGCGGCTATTTGGAATTGAGTGCTACGAGCCAAACATAGAAGAAGCAAAACAAAATGGCATCACTGTATATCCGATAAATATCGAGGCTGAAGCGGTACCAGCAGCTGATGGGGAATTCGACATTATTGTGGCTAATCAAATTATGGAGCACACGAAGGAAATCTTTTGGATATTTGGCGAAATATCCCGGGTGCTAAAGAAGGGCGGGATAGCTATCATTGGCATTCCAAACTTAGCATCTTTGCACAACAGAATAATACTGCTTTTCGGTGAACAGCCGACATCGATTGAGATGTTAGCTCCACATGTGAGAGGGATCACGAAACCTTCTTTTATAAGATTTATTACGGCAGATGGCTATTTCCGTGTGGTGGAGGTAAAGGGCTCCAATTTCTTTGGTTTTCGTCCTCGTGTTAGTAGCGTGTTGAGCAAGCTATTTCCGACATTTTCTACGGTTCTGTTTTTCCTGATCCAGCGGACTAATAAAGAGGGCAATTTTGGGGCTGTTTTAGAATCAAGATTTTTCGAGACACCATATTTCGGGGGTGGCGGGTGAGGTAAGGAAATGAATATCGCTATCCTATCGCCTGTTTTCTGGACTTTTGACGGCATCAGTAGAGTAGTTGAAGCGCAAGCAGGGGCGTTGAGGCAACAAAATAACACCGTGACCATATTTGCCCTAGCAGCAAACATGCCGCCTCCTGCGAATGTTACTCTTTATCTCTTGGGAATGCCGCAAGGTGCTTTGGCCCAAAGAGCGTATCGTCTGCTCTTTCCCTTCGATTTTGCAAAAGCAATGAGATGGGTTCCAAAACTGAAAGGTTTCGATGTCATATATAGTCACCAATATCCTATGAACTACCTAGCATATCTGGCAAAAAGGTTCTATGGTGCCAAGTATGTCTTTTATAACTACGGAATTGCTCCACCGGAAACATTCTCCGGTTTCATGGAGCGTATTTACGTAAGAATTATTACGCTTTTAGCAAATTGGACGATTAAGAGAGCAGATAGTGCCATCTCTATTAGCCGATATCTACAGCAGCAACTCAAAAGAGAAACAGGGTTGAACAGCGAGGTTATGTACCCCAGAATTGACACTAATAGATTTCATGAGATGATTGACGGCTCGAGAATGAGAGAGAAGCATAAGTTATGGAACGCCCCGGTTGTTTTGTTTGTGGGGCGGATTTCGCCGCATAAAGGAGTTCACTTACTAATTCACGCATTCAACCTAGTTAAGCAACAGGTTCCAAATACTAAATTGGTAATAGTAGGCAGGCATACATTTGCTGGGTATTCAAAGAATTTGGAGCAGATGAGCGATGAATCAGTGATATTTACTGGCGATGTTTCAGATGAAGATTTGCCCTACTATTATGCCGCCTGTGATGTCTATGCCACTGCAACTTTGTGGGAAGGCTTTGATCTGCCTCTGGCTGAAGCCCACGCATGCGGCAAACCAGTCGCAGCTTTCAACATCGGACCACACCCTGAGGTTGTGGAAGACGGAGAAGCAGGACTGCTTGTCCCAGCGAGAGATATTGGTGCCCTAGCTAGAGGTATCATTAGGCTTCTAATGATCATGAGAGGTTGAAGTAATCAAGGCAAATGATCCAAAAGAGTCACGGAGGCTTTAGCAATGAAAACCTGGGATAACATTTGGAGAGACTATAAAGGGTTAAATTTCCTTGGTCGTCGGCTCGAACGAGCCTGGGTCAAGACCTTGGCAAAAATACTTCACCAGATAGAGGCGGCAAAGGATGCGAAAATCATTGATGTTGGCTGTGGTAGAGGTTCTACCTTGCAAATGTTCCGCAAATTAGGATATTTTAATTCTGTTGGAATTGACATATCAGAAAACGCTTTAATGCGCTGCACAAGGCTATTCACTTTTAAGGAAGGCAAAGACGTTTTCTTGATGGATGCAAGAAGTGTTGATTTCCCCGATGCCTCTTTCAACTTGGTATTTTCCGATGGCATGTTGGAACATTTTGAGACGCCTCCTCTAGATATAGTCAGTGAGTTTTGTAGGATATCCAACAAGTATGTGCTTCTCCTTCAGCCCAATCAAACATCGCTATTTGGAAGAACCAAGTGGTTATGGCAGGAACTGGGAAGGGCTTCTTGGCAAAAGGAATACCGCTACTCCGAGCAGGACTATGTAACGATGCTACAGAAATTTGGGGCTAAGTTACTTGACTCGGGAAACATAAATTTTAAGGAGCATATGTGGCTCTTATTTGAGAATGAACCCCAACCTGCACTAAAAGGATAAGGGAGTCGCGAGGTGATTACTTATGAAGGTTTGCTTGGAATTCGAATGGGGAGGGCACGTAGAACAAATGTTGAGTATTTTGGATGCGCTCGAGGGACACTCTTTTTTCTTCGTAACTTCCAAATCTGATAATACTAAGATTCTAGAGAGAGTTGCAAAGGTATATTGGATTAAAGGCTACAGGGCAGAGACGGGGTCTAGATTTGCACATATTGATGTTCTTATCAAATACTGTATACAACAGATCTTTGCTTTTGCAACGAGTATAAAGATTTTTGTTAGAGAGTGGCCTCAGGTTATCATAACTACAGGGGGAGGAGCTACTCTCCCCCTCTGCTATCTTGGCAAGCTATTCAGGCGAAAAATAGTCTTCCTAGAGAGTTTAGCGAGGGTATACAATCCGTCGGGGACAGGAAAGCTTGTTTACCCCATTGCGGATATATTCTTAGTGCAGTGGGAGCCGTTATTGAAAAAATATGGCAAAAAGGCGCAGTACTGGGGGAGAGTGCTTTGATACTTGTAACAATTGGTCTTGGCGGAGGTATGTGGGGGTTCTCAAGATTAGTCAGCGAAATGGATAGAATTGCCGGCAGCATTGATGAGAAGGTGGTTATGCAGATTGGCGCTACGGACTATGAGCCTGAGAATAGTGAATATTTCACATTTTTGGCAAGGAATGAAATGGACCAGTTCTACAGGGACGCAAGGGTTGTCGTATGCCATGCTGGCGTTGGTTCAATATTAACGGCGATAAAGTATAATAAACCACTTGTCCTCGTGCCACGAGTAAAAAGATATGGGGAGATTTTAGACGACCATCAGCGACAAATCGCCGGCGAACTAGAAGGCAAAGGTGTGGCTGTGGTGTATGATATAAACACCCTTGAATCGGCAATAAAGACTGCAACCCCGGGAGAATTTCACAGCGAAAGGGAAGGTTTGATTTCCAAGTTAAGGGGATATCTGAAGGAATTGGAGCCTGAGTTGAACGGAGCGCAGAATGGCTGCGATAGAGCGCAGAAAGGTCAATAAAGAATGTATTCAGGTATAGCCAAGCATATTTTTTACCCTATAGGAGAGAAGATACTGGGCACGACCATGCTGAACTATCTCAGGGAGCTTGAGGAAACGCAATGGTGGTCTCCAGAACGGCTTCGGGAATTGCAGAATCAAAAGTTGCGAGCGTTGGTCAAACATGCTTATCAGAATGTTCCCCACTATCGGCGCATATTTGCGGAGAGGGGGCTAACCAGTAAAGACATACAAACTGCTCAGGATCTGCGCAAACTCCCTATTCTCACCAAGGATGACATACGGCAAAACCCTGAAGACATGATAGCTAAGGACTTTAAGAAGTGGAACCCATATTCCATTGCTACCGCCGGCTCGACAGGTGAACCCTTGAGATATTACGTTACAATGGATGTTGCGTCTATTGTCTGGGCAAGCACTTTTCGGGCTTGGGGATGGGCAGGATACCGTCTTGGAGATAAATGGGTTATCTTCGGGGGGACTTCGCTGGTACCAGGCAAATCGCCGACATTGTTCCGAAGGGCAAGAGGGCTCGTGGAAAGAACCATAGCCCTTTCCTCAGTTGCTATGGATGAAGGGAAAATGGCTCTATATGCTGAGAAGCTTATAAGGTATAAGCCAAAGTTCATATACTGCTATCCGTCAGCCATGTACGCACTGGCTGATTATTTAAGAAAAGAAGGCATAACCGCGATACGGCCTATAGCTATATTCCCAACGGCTGAGACGTTACTCGCATCTTACCGCGACCGGATTGAAAAGCAGTTTGGCTGTAAGGTATTTGACCAATATGGAGGTAACGATGGCGGAGCTATGGCTACAGAATGCCCCACCCATAGGGGGTATCACGTGGCATGTGAAAAGGCTATAGTGGAGTTTATAAGCAATGGAGAGGAGGCACTGCCAGGAGAACCTGGGCAAATTGTGGCTACCGATCTTCATAACTATGCTATGCCGTTCGTAAGGTATGCCACGGGGGATATGGGTGTTCTTGCTCAGGAGCAATGCCCTTGCGGCCGAGGTCTCCCCCTCGTCGAGGCTATAGAGGGTATGACGTCGAGTCTGATAACCTTCAGTAATGGAGTGAGATTATCGGGTAAAGAAATCGGTATGATACTTCAGGAGTATCCGATCAAACAGTTTCAGATCATTCAGGAAACTAGGGACAAACTGGTAATCAAGCTAATAAGGGCAGAAGCCTATGCAGACCGAGATACCGAGCATTTCTTGAGCATCATCAGATGGCATGCAGGCGAGGGTGTTGCTGTTGAAACGGAATTTGTTGATCATATAGTGCCAACTAAAGCTGGGAAGTCGAAATTTGTTATATCCAAGGTTGCTAGTGAATGAGGATCCTAGTGCAAGCTGGAAACTTAGGAAGTAGCATCATAAATCACCGCATGCGTCCACTTGCCCGGGCTGACAACGTTGAGAGGGTATTCCTTGTGTGCCGCAACCCTGGCCCAGAGATTCCAAAGCTAGAATACCACTGTCCGCCCAAATTCGTGGCGAGGTTTGCATCAGCGGCGATAGTTTATGAATTCCTTACCTTGTTTTACCTGTCAATATTCAGAAAGCCCGGCTGTATCTCAGGATATTTTCTGTTTCCACATGGCCTGATAGCGTTTGTTGTGGGGAAGCTGACGAGACGACCTATTGTCGTCTCGCTAATAGCCGGGCCAACTGATCTATTGCGATTAGGAAGCCGCCTGAGGGTTGATTCCACCAATGTCTCTATTTGCGGCCGACTATTTTTGAAGATGCTAAAACATTGCAACGCTGTTACCACCACTGGGTCATTCACCAGGGATTTCTTAATCAGGCAAGGCGTGGAAGGGGACAAGATATACCCAATAATCAATCCACCCGACGACGCTCGAGTGCACCCTACGGCTATGCCCAAAAGATATGATGTGATTTCGGTGGGAAGACTAGCCCCAGAAAAACACATTGAGATATTACTGAAAGCTGCTTCACGGGTAAAGAGGAGATATAATGATATAAAGGTAGGCATTGTGGGCGATGGTGGTTGCAAAGCTGGCCTTGTGAAATTAGCCGAGGAGTTAGGGCTTAACGGAAATGTAGACTTCGTCGGCTACCAGAAAGACGTGGCCTATTACTATAACAGCTCTAACATTTTCGTCTTAACATCGGAGCATGAGGGCTTCCCCAACGTCTTCTTGGAAGCCATGATGTGCGGCATCCCCTCGGTTGTCTCGAACTGCGGCGACATCACCGATATAGCTAAGGATGGCGTTAACTGCGTAGTTATCCAGAGATACGACGACTACGAAGGATTTGCGGCTGCTATTGTTCATTTGTTGGAGGACGAAGACACTCACCACAAGTTGTCAGAGAATGCCCTGAAAACGGTCACGGGTCTATCTATAGAGCAGGTAACTCAGAAATGGGAAACGATACTTAAAGGCTTGAAAGCAACCGCACAAACTAACGAAGCGAGTGAGCTATAATAATGGGGCCCCTCTCACAAGTCCAATACCTAGATATACGGGGAAGCTGTTCCGAAAAACTTACCGGGTGGGACAGGAATAGAAATTCGACCATTCGAGAAAAGTGAGCCTACTTTTTCCATTACTGTAGCGTAGTGCTCAATATACACAAAATATCTACAGATCTAGACAAAACGTTCGCAGTCTTAGGGTTGACCCTTACCCTCTCTCTGGCCTCATATCTCTTCTTCTCTTCGGGTCGCCTGGCATACATAGTAGCAGCCCTCATCGGTTTTGCTGGTTGCCTGTTTTATCTGGCTATCAGGAAGCGGTTACCGAAATCTAGCCTGCCGTCTCTTGCATCATCTGTGAAAATAAAGCCGTCAACATATCTAATGCTGAACATCCTGTTTTTTGTTCTCTTTTCTTACAGTATTCTTTCAATATATCTATCCCCAGAGCCCTACATTAGACCCCTAAGCTATTTCATCGCCATCGTGCTCATGGCTGGCTTGCTGGGGGTGGAAATCCTGTTTCTTCCAGCCCGGAAGTCAGCAACTGTTATTGTCTTGCTGAAAATAATGATGCTGGCTCTGAGCCTGAGGTGGTCCCAACTGCTTATATTCCCCAGTGGTGTCCTGAGCGATCCGATAGCGCATGAGTGGTTTACCACGCAAATAGTGAATACCGGGCACATACTTGAAGGCCTGGGCTATTCCAAGCTTCCCAACATGCATTTGATGATCGGGGCAACCTCGATAGTAACAGACTTGAACTATAAAATGTCTACCATGCTGTCTATAACTCTGCTCCAGGTTATCTGTGATTTAAGCTTCGTTTTTCTCATAGGCAAATTTATCTGGAATGCCAAGGCCGGTTTGCTTGGGGCTTTACTTTTGGCTGTGGCAAATCACCATATCAATCTCGGCGTAGCCGCTATCCCTACAACCGCAGGCGCTGTGTTAGTAGCCATCATCGTTTATCTGTTGTTCAGGTACCACAGGAATAAGAGCGTCGCCACTCAATCTGTCGTACTCCTCTTTTTCTTGGTTCTCATACTAACCCACACTGTCAGTGCTTTATGCATGAGTATGGTTCTCTTCGTCTTTTGGAGTGGGTGTCTTGTCTACAATAGGCTATACAGGGAAGAACCTGTCCCAGTGGCAACCCTCGCTCTGTTTGCCTCGTTCTCTGTAGGTATGGTTGCTTGGTGGACATACGCATCGGGCCACATACTCAGTATAGCTGAGGCGATTCGGTGGGGATACACACTGGATTGGTCAGGTGAACCGACGATTATCCAAGAGGCTACTAAATATATAGAGACTGTCCCTTTTTCCGGTGAACTTACGCGACATATCGGGTTACTTCTGTTTTCTGTGTTTGGAATACTAGGTTGCTTTTACCTGCTGGCGGGGCGAGTTAGAAATCGAAGTCGCTTTGTTCTTGCGGTTAGTGCGCCCATAGTCCTTCTCATGGGCTTTGCTCCCTGGGAGTATCAAGTTGGGATACTGCATCGCTGGTGGTTTTTGGGCCAGATTTTGCTGGCTGTTCCCTTTGGCATATTCTTGCTCGCACTCTGTGAGATATTCTCCAGTAAGATAGTGAAAGGATTATTGCTACTCGCTGTGGTGCTCCCGCTATGCTTCCTCCTGATTATGAGCCCGGTGGCGAACTACGATAATGATACACTTTCTGGGCAGATGGCGGTTCGCTATATGCTTACCGAGTCTGAGCTTCAGGCGATGAATACTGTCCCGTTGATATGCCGCGGAACGCTAGCAAGCGATGGTCTGTGCGGAGATAAATTCTCTACTACTCCGGCCCCGTCCGAAATAGGCCGCCAAATTCGAACCCGGGATTTTAGTGACCTTAAGGATGCAATGGTTATAATCAGGGAAGAAGCCGTAAACCACCCCCGCTGCTATGATGCTTATCGGCTGAAATATAGTCCTTATGAAGCTCTTGAAGCGCAGGGGTTTTCTTGTGTCTATGATTGCGGCTCTGTCAAAAGTTTCCTTGATCTCGACGGAGAGGTAGTTGCAAGGTAAACAAAAAATTCTATTCGTTTGCACATCTTTGGGTGGAGGTGGTGCTGAGAGGGTAGCCGTGCTGCTTCTGGAACATCTCAACCGAGAGAGGTTTCAGCCCTCCCTGGTCCTTTTTGAGCATAGGGTTGATTATGCTGTGCCCAGTGATGTTCCTGTTATCTGTCTTCAAAAAGGGGGCTGGTATGACCTTCCTAAGCTCATCTGGCGCCTGTCGCGAGTCTATAAACGATGGAGACCAGATGTTGTCTTGAGCTTTTTGAATTACACAAATATCATTGCTGCCCTGGCACAAAAGCTTTCCCATGCGAAATTCAACCTCCTATTAAGCAAACACTCTCTACATGCCTTCGCTTCAGGCGGTGCTAAAAAGCCATTCTCATACTTATTTGCAAAATGGTTGCCCCGCTGGCTGTATCCCCGTGCCGATAAAGTTATCTGTGTCTCACAAGGTGTAGCCGATGGTGTGCAGGTTCGATACAAGGTACCCGTCAAGAAAATCAAGCTTATCTATAATCCCGTAGATATCAAGCGTATCTCTATTCTCGCCCAAGCGGAGGTTGACCATCCCTGGTTTATCGAGAAAAGGATCCCGGTTCTGATAAGTGTAGGTAGCCTCAAAGTCCAGAAGGGCTATCCCTACCTGCTAAACGCTTTTGCGCAAGTGGTGGCAGAATTCCCAAGCCGTCTGGTAATCCTCGGGCAGGGGCCGGAAGAGCAATGTCTGAAGAGAGTTACGAAGGAGCTGGCAATAGACGATAAGGTTGCCTTTTTAGGGTTTCAAGCAAATCCTTTCAAATATATGGCACGCTCCTGCCTGTTCGTGCTTGCATCTACACAGGAGTCATTTGGTATGGTCATTACTGAGGCCATGGCTTGCGGCGTGCCAGTGCTCTCCACATGTTCCGGTGGTCCCAGCGAGATCATCACCAATGGTGTAAATGGGCTCCTGGTCCCGCCGGGTGATGAAGCAGCACTGACCGAGGCAATGTCACGGCTCTTGAGAGACAAAGAACTTACCAGTAGGCTAGCAGCGGCAGGGAAAAAACGGGCTGCGGATTTCGCTGTGGAGAAAATTGTGACGCAGTATGAGGCGTTATTTCGGTGATGCTCCCTGTACTAGCCTATCTTCGTATTGCTGAAAGGCAGGTGTGGTTGTGGATGTGATTGTAGTATGTCATACAGAGTTTGGCTTTGTTCACAAAGCAAAGGTTATACCTGATAAGAGCGCTTGGAGTGGCGTAGCAGATGGAGTGAAAAACTTAGTTACCGTAGCTAACGAATATGATGCCAAAGTGACCTTTGCGGTAATGCCCGAGGTAGCGATGCATTTCCCCAAAGATATAGGGCATGAAGTTGGATTGCATATCCATCCTGGGTGGCAGGAGCATCGAATTGCAGGATTCAAGTACTCTGTTGGTGACGCCTACCTTAGAAAACATTGCCGGCAACCTGCAGATTCTCTTTATCTACACGACTATGCCTATCAAGACCAGCTAGAGGCTATAACGATAGGAAAAGACTACCTAACAGAAGTTCTCGGCATCGAGCCAAAAACGTTTGTCGCCGGCATGTGGTCACTCAACAATGATACAGTCAAAGCGCTAGTAGAATCGGGATTTACTCACGATTGCTCAGTGCCACCACACTCAAAGACACAACATTATGACTATCTAAAACTACCCAGGATTTGTATGCCCTACCGTCCTCGTGTGGATGATTACCAAGAGAAAGGTGATTTACCTGTACTAATTGTTCCCATCTCTCAGTCGTTACGAGCTGGTAATGTAAATCCTGAAGTTGTTCCTGTCGTGGGATTACCCTGGCTCAAAGCTTGCTTCCGAGAGTATTACAATCAGAATGTGCCGCTCTTCCATATTTGCCTTCATTCTCCGTGCATGACCGACCCATATTTCATAGCGGCGATGGATGAGTTGCTGAAGTACATTTCAAAGCATGATGTTGAGTTTAGGTTCGCATCTGAAGTTGAAGAGTCTGGCGGCGTAGTTCCAAAACCGAATACCCGCCCCTACTTATTGGGGTTCAATAAGAACATGATAATCACGTCTTTGAAGTTCTTCAGGGCAAAGGTAGTGAGCATTTCCAAGTGAAACGTGGGGAGGTGATTGCATGAGCTATGACGAAATAGATCCCGCGCTTTATGATAGGCGGTTTGAATTGATCCCGAGAGAGGGTTATGTGAATGAGCATTGGAGACCTTTAATTGAAAAGGCAATTGGGAGATATTGTGATAGCAAAGGCGTTGCTCTCGATCTAGGTTGCGGGACTGGCGGATATTTTATGCCAATGTTAGAAAAGGTGCATAGTCTCGTCCTCGGCCTAGATATTTCCGCCCGATTCCTGAAACAGGGTAGGACGGGCAATCAGAATTTGAATCTGATCCAGGGGGATGCACACACACTGCCATTGAGAACTGAATCTATACATGCCGTGACATCCAATCTATTCGAATATGTAGATAGAAACGTGACAATCAAAGAGATACATAGGGCACTAAGAATTAATGGCATTTGTGTTGTCCTTACTTCTAATAAATATGGCATATGTGGGATGCCTTTTAAGATTCCTGGGAAATTGTTGCATAAGAGGCGTGGCAACAATGAAGCATCAAAAAATGAGCTAATTGGCGTGTTCAGAAAAAGTGGATTTGAATTACTCGAATGCAAAATGGATGACGGTTTAATCTGGCTCGCAGACTTCTTGGACAAGCGATGCGGAAGAGGAATATATTTGCTTATCGAGCGCTTATTCAGGTTGGTTGGCACAAATCCTTTTAGCAATGCGATGCTATTCGTCGTTATGAAGAGAGGTTTTGAAGGATCGCACTGAGAATCTCTTACACTTGGTCTTGGATGACTTGGCGTACAGATACTATTGGATAGCTGAAATGGCTTTGATTGCGAAGCGTGCAGTTGAAGGTGACGGATCCTACAAGTTTCGGACCTATCTTTTCATCAAGGCGAGAGGTAGGTTTGCCAAACTGCAATACGCTCTACAAGGCACGTGGGGACATCAAGAAGATGGCTAATATCAGAAAATTACTGATGCTCGTCCCCTACGCCATTGAGGCAATGAATAACGCCCCTATGGTAAGAGCATACAATATGTATAATGCGCTGAAGGAGCAGATGCCTACGATTTTGGTTCACGGTGGTAAATACGAGAGAATGCTCGCAGAAGCAAAGGAAATATTCAGGAAACAGGATATCGGCTATGTCTATATTGAGGCTATGGCATCAGATTTAACTTTATTTGACCGTATCCTTCTCGACCAACTCAGAAGGAGAGGTGCATTGTTGTTCCCATTTATCAGGGATTTGTATTGGAGATTTCGCGGCACGTTGAAAGCCAAGGAATCAAAAGTAAGATTGGCGGCGCTGAAGAAAACGGCACGAGAAAAATTGCATTTGTATCATGAGAGAGAATTGAAGTACTACTTAGAGAGTGCTACCGCTTTGCTATTTCCAGACTTACTTGTAGCTGACACGATAGATTTCCCGCACAAATATGCTTTGCCTCCAGCAGGAGACGCCTCCAGATGTTTAAATCCAGAAATACCACAAAATAGAAATGTGACCTTTGTAGGCGGAATATCTTCAAAAGAGGCAGAGATTGATATTTTGATGGAAGCCATGGCAATTGTGGTCAAAAAGCGCGCCGATGCCCATTGCACCATTGTTGGGTACGGCGATGAAGAGATTGTAGATAGATGGAAGGACAAGGATTATGTAACTTTCCTTACCAATAAGACATACAAAGACATACCTCGTATTCTATCAGACACATATGCAACAGTTATTCCTAGCCCAAGAAGCACATACAATGACTTTGCGATGCCCTTAAAGCTATTCGATTATATGTCTTGCGGGAGACCGATCATTGCCACAAATTGCACCGCCATGGCAGGTTTTATAGAAGGGAATGAGATTGGAATAACTACAGATGATAATCCAGAGAGTTTTGCCCAAGGGATATTGGAATTGCTTGACAATCGAGATTTAGCGAGAAAATATGGCACGAATGCGCTCTCAGCAGTCAAGGATAAGCATTCGTGGAAGCACCGAGCAGAAGAGCTCATGATAATTATGCATAACTATTGATTGAGGTTAAGGGCCATAGCTGACGAAGTGCGGCTCAGAACAGAGCCTAGATTTGCCAACAGGCATGAGAGGAGTATCGACGGGAGTTCATGAGGGAAAGGATGGCGAGCAATAAGCACCTTTCTTTTGTTGCCTTCAGTGGCCGTCGTTACTTCCTCCTCTCTTCCGAGTTCTTATCTCTTTGCTTCGCAGTTGGGTCTTGCCCACTGTCTGCGGAGGGATTACGAATACCAGTAAATCACCCTTTCCAGAATCTCGGACTCAATCCCGATATGGCTTGTCTGATGAGCCTTCTATCCTCTCGGGAAAAAGCCCTAGATAAGAAAAGCCCCAGAGCAAATATTGCTGCTCCTGCAATCATAGCTAGGATGATGCCCCAGATACTGCTAGCAGGGATGAACCTTAAACAGCAAGCCATTGCAAGGGTTGCTATTATAACCTTGCCCAAGAACTTCAAATCTATCTCATAGCCAACAGCTTTTCTTGCCCAAAGCGTCACTATGGCTGCTAATACGAAATAAGAGACAATAGTAGAAATAGCTGCTCCCATTATCCCAATTCTCGGTATTAAGGCTATATTGATGCCAGCATTGGTAGCTGCAGCTACTCCTATCATAAGCGGCAACCACTTGGTCTGTTTAACCAAGAGTATTACATAGACATTCATTTGGTATATTCCCAAGAATATCGTCCCCAGGGCAACCAACAAAACCAAGACTCCTCCAGCCATATACGCTGAGGTGGCGACAGTGCCTAGTAGGGGTTGGGACAACACATACAGGCCGGCTGTTGCAGGGATAGCGAGAGTTAAGAAAAGCTTACTTGAGTATTCCAGATAGCCTCTTGCTGTTAAGAGTTTATTTTGGTCCCATAATCTAGATAATGTGGGGAAAAGGACAAAGGTGATAGGCGCAAAAAATAGAGCTATTACAGTGCCCAGCGTGTAGGAGGCGGAGTAAATTCCTGTCTGGGACAAATTGAGGAGGTATGTAATGAAATACCTATCGCTGGCAGCGATTATCCAGAGCAAAGCCCCGCTTGGTATCTGAGGAATGCTAAAGGCTAGATAGCCCTTTAAGCCTTCAAAATGTGGCCAAGGTAAGCCTATTTCCTTTATTATCATCCTGAAGACTACAACCACAAAAAGTGCTTCCTCAACTACTAGACAGGCAATAATCCACTCCAGACTAAATCCTGCTGTCGCCAGTGCCACTATCGTTGCCACCCTGGCAATCGCAAGAACTATGTGGATGACTGATAACCGCTTTATCTTCCCTCTTGCTCTTAAGTAGGAAAGTGAAAACGAGAATAAAGCATTCATTGAAGCCCAGAGGAAGGTCAAGGGAACAAGCGAAACATATTTGGCATCGGCGAACAAGAATATGGACAGGTTCTGTCTCAGCAGGACCGAGACAAGAAGCCCAAAACAGGCGAAGGCGAGGATAGGCCACAGCATAGTACCAAAGGCATGACGCCTTTGTTCCTTATCTTCCTCTGCGGCCAGAAATCTGACCACGGCGGTTTGCAAGTGTAATACTAGAATAGGAGCCAATAGCCCAACTGTGACACCCATTTGGGCCCATACGCCGTAAAGTTCTGGGGGGTAATTTTTGGTTAAAGCGGGGAGGGTGACTAATCCAGTCAGAAGTATGAGCACCTGTGACGCTGCTACCCAGGCAACATCACTGGTGAATTTCGGAGTCTCGGTGAAATCCCAAGCACTCATGTTTGTGTGCATCCTGCAGGCGTTCTTACTTTCGTTGATAGAGAGCCATAAGCCACCTCCCGCGTTTCCTAGTGGGTATTAACCACCTTGCCATAGAGTGAAGAAGACGAACTGAGAGGTCATCCTTATCGCCTGCGTTAGCCCCGACCGGGGCCATAGCTGCGGAGAGGGGCGAGTAGCCACATTGAGGACAAAGCGCAGTGGGCGGGAAAGCAATGTCAGGAATAGCTTTCAAGAATCGGGCTCCCTTCAGCAAGAAGGCGGGATAGACCTTTGATGCTAGGCAGCTCTGGACAGTCCGCATGCTAAATTGGCCGAATAGCCTTCTTAGTCGTTCCTGGTTGAATGAGCGAAGATGCCGCCAGGCGTGGAAAACACACCCACAGTGGGGACAAGTGACAAAGTTCTGCTTGCGATTCTCCGAATTGGGCACTGTCACAATGATGTATTTTGCCGCTACTCTCTCTATCTCTCTTAGCGCCTTAGGATAGACTCGAAATGGCAGATGCTCCAAGACCTCGCAGGAAAGAACTAGGTCGACGCTCCTATCTGGAAGGGGTAGGGATTCTACGCTGCCAAGAATCTTTTCAGATTTGACGTGGCGCAGTGCCTCGCGGCTATTCTCTAATCCAACAACCTTGCTATATCGTGAATTCAGCCGATTTGTTATTCGCCCATCACCACAGCCTACATCGAGGATAGAGCAAACACCTTCAGGGATAAGCGAGAGGGTTTGTCTTATGCGCTCTTCTTCTTGAGAAGAGATGGAAGATGCGATTTGACACCATGCCCCGTCGTAGTATTCATCAGTAAAACCATCCTCGCTCAACACGACAGCTTCACTTTGCTTTTCGCAATGACCCCTTCAATGCGCCTGCTGCTTTGCCATCCCAGGGACTAGCAGGTAGCTCATCGCTCATAGCTCATAGCTCATGGTTCATGGTTCATGATTGAGATTGAGCTAGCTGATTCCTTACTTTTTCCAAAATCTCCTTTGCCAAATCTATTGCTTCCAGGGCCTCTTTTTCCGTATAAGATTCATAAGGGAGGGCAGGAGGAGCAATGGCGTCAGGATATCTCGTAGTGAGGTAATATTTATCCAGAATGGCTCCTGACTCTTTCAATCTGGTAAATTCCTCATTACAGTGACTACATTTGTCCACAAGCTTCTGCACCGAGTATTCCCAAACATATCTTTCGCCCTTAAAGATGAGGAATGACTTCAGTGCTTTTTGCGCCGCTTGTTCCACCAGGAAACAGGTGTAAGAGTAAATCTTTTGCTCAAAGTTTCGTCTCGCCGCTTCGAAATCATATTCACTCTGGCTAAACCAGCGCTGTGATTCTTCCCTACTCTTTTTCATACACAACTTTCCCCTTCTTCAAGACCTGTTCGGCAAATGGGTTTTCCCACTCAATCATCCTCTCCCATTCCTCGGGGGACTAAACGAAAACGTCAACCTTGCCCAGGTCAAAACCGATTACCTGAGACACTTCGACTAATCTTTCCACAAACCTTCTATCTGTTTTCTTGATGACGACCAGATCCAAATCGCTGTATTCATCTGCTTCTTCTGTAGCATAGGAGCCAAAAAGGATTATCTTCTCAGGTTGATATTCTTTGAGTCTTTCAACCACATTCTCTACCACTAGCCTCTCTCTTTTTGCTGTTTTCTGGTGTTGCATGGAAAACTTACTTCCTTTTTGGCAATTATGTCATACGCTGGCCAATATCTCCACAATCTAGCGCGTAGCTGCTAGCTCATAGTTCATGGTTCATAGCGGGTAGTAAGGAACATTTAGTACGCATACGCAAGCCTGCCCTTGGGACTTAGAATTTCCCGCCCCAAGGATCTTGCAGTCTCTATCCATCCGGAAATAACTACCTGAGCATTCTTTACGGCTTCCTCATAGGTCACTCCATCAGCCATACATCCTGGCAGTTCGGGAATCTCCACTATGTATGCCTCGTCTTCTTCGCTCCAGTAAACAATCACCTCATACTTATACCTCTTCGCCCTCCTTGTGAAGTTGATAGCTCGAAATGAGCTTTCGTAAGTGACTGAATCTTATATTATCATCAGACAGCCCAGTTAAAACCTTGTCCAGAGTCTGTTTATCTATCTTCTTCATCTGCTCTTGAATCTAGGTTCCTTTTGATAGTATCCGCGACTGGCTAACACTTCCACAATCCTCTCTGCTGCTTTGCCGTGGCCAAAGACATGCCTTTGCTTGCCTCTCGGCTCAAAGTGCCTGGCTGCCTGGATGATTTTCTCCTTATCCGAGCCAGCGAGGATGTTCCAGCCGTCCTCCACTGTCTCAGGCCAGCCCGTAGCATCATCAAGCGTAACACAGGGGACCTGAGAGAAATAGGCTTCCTTCTGGAGACCGCCGGAGTCTGTCAAGACCTTTTTAGCATTTCGCGTCAGCACTATGGAATCCAGGTAGCCAACGGGTGGAATCAGAAGTAACTGGTGATTGGTGACTCGTTGAGACTGAGATTGAGATTCAGATTTAGATTTAGGATCTCGGTCTTAGTCTTCATCTTGGTCTCAGTCTTAGCAGAGATTAGGCAAATCAACTGGTATTCACTGTAATGCCCACAGCTTTAGGAGAGGTTTTGCTGTGCATAATGTCAAATCTGGTCTGTCCACAAGAGTTGTTCAAGCTCTTGGTGGTTCGGAGACATTAGCTATGGTAGAGCACTACTCAAAATCATTACAATTCAGCGATGCTTTAGCTTTGTGGAAAGCCAATGGTTCACATTTTGACAACTTGTCCACGAAGCAAGTAGTCAAAGCTAGATTGTTCACAAGGCAAGGCTAAGTGTTCACAGCAAACAAGAGTAGTCTAAGGACTTAATGGCTATTTTTTCTTTTCAGATATCAGCGTCGCAAATATCCTGATAAAGGTAGGGCTTCTTGGCTTTTTTGTCGCCTGTGTTTATCTGTTCAACCTCGTTGGCAGGGAGGAGTTAAGGTACCTAAAGAGCCTGAATTACAAAACGTTGCTAAACCCAAAGAACCTTATCAACTTCTTCCGCTAGATAGTAACGTTCTTTATGAACTTCGCCAAGGATAGTGTGAGGAGAATTCCAACAGCAGAATGAGAATGTGGTACCATATTTGCACGGCGAGAATAAGAGGGCAAATGGGAAAGGAGCAAGAGGCCCAATGACAGCCGCTGAAGGCAAGAAAAGAAAGGCGCTCATAGTTCCCCTCCTACCACTATATTTGTTAACTTGTTTTCTATGCTGCCAAATGGCGAGCTAATTTATGACCTTGACTTCCCCTACTTGCGGACATAATTCCATGAAAATCCCCTCAATATAGTTCAACATGACCATCTGACTCATTGGGCAGCCTCGACATGCTCCCTTTAAACAGACTCTCACAATTCCACCGAGCACTTCTACTAACTCTAAATCACCACCATCCCTTTGTAGGGTAGGGCGCATCATCTCGATAGCCCTTCTTATCCTTTCTATATCAGTCTTTTCCTCCAGGGCGAAGCTAATGATTTCGCTTACCGTTATTCTTGGCCCTTTTACAAAACCTAGACGGTTTTTTCGCTCAAATCCCTCGACAGCATCCTTCGTTAAATTCAGTTGTTCCAAAAAGAGGTTCATCGCAGCAGGTTCTTCATCGGGTTCGTCGAAGATCATGTTTCGTAAGGCGTCTTCTCTGCTTCTCTGTCCATCTCTAATTAATGCGCTGTTTCTTAAGGTCAATCGTCCAAACCCCGTTTCTTTCCTTTTCAAGTAGTTGGCAATAGGGAACACTGAGCAGTCAGCCTTAGCCTTTCCATGTAATGCCTTAGACCAGCCAAGTTCACCTTCCAGTGTCTTCAATATTTTCTCTTCATTCCAATCAATATAGTAGGGAAGATTTATAGGTTGAAAGAACGTCTTTTCTGTTATTGGTTTAATAAGAAAGCTTTCCATTTCTTCGGGAGCAATCTCGTCTTTTGAAACTTCTTTAAATAGCTCTTCTCTGCAATAACGCTCTCCCCCATAAATGGGAGAAAGTTCAAGCTTAGGTGAATACCCATATACTATTAGGGCAATCTTTTCCTCCTCCGCTACTTTGTATATTGTGGCATTGAGACCTATATTGCAAGGGAGGCAGACCTCTCCTATTTTCCGTAGAAAGCAAGAGTAAATTCTTTGCATGAGGTCCCAACGAGGCTTAAAGCACTTGTAATCCACGCCTAATCTCACGATGGTATTCTCTATATTTTGTCTGCCTTGCTCTGTTTGAAAACCATTGTCGAAATTGACAGCTAAGACTCTCAATTTATATACCTTGCTACAAACATAAAGAGAATAGGTGCTATCCTTTCCACCGCTTAAGGGGACAACACAGTCATATTTCCCTGCCCCTTTGTAACTCTCAAAAATCCTTTCCAGCTCAGCTCTAGATTCCCCCCAGTTCTTATTTCCCCATTTCCTTTCAACATGCCTACAAACATTACAAATGCCATCTTCATCAAACCGGATTCCAGGATATGTTTCAGGCAATAGGCACCTAATGCATCTTTTCCTCATCTCAGCCCCAAAGAGCAATTCAAGACTTCAGCTAGTGTCCTAGCTTGGACCCTTTTGCTGAATAAGTTCTTAAATTCATCAGTTAGTTGCGCTGAATTGTTTTTCTGAGGTAACCTCGTTGGCAGGCAGCCGTATGGCATAGCCGATGTCCCGGGGCTCCAGGTAGTCGTATACCTCAGGTTTGGCAAAGGCAGCATCTCCCCTGAACAGCAGCCGTACCCCTCTCTTCTTGTGTCGCTCCACAATCGGCTCCAGGACCTCCCGCCAGCGCTCAGCACTATGGACATTGCCCGGCCGTAACAGTGCTCCTTCGCAATCTCCGAATTCATTGAACTTGTTCTTGTCCACTACACTTATTACCATAACACGCTCTCCCTCCTCTCTCCATTTCATTCTGCGACGAGCATGTCTGGTTAGGTACATCTTCCCCAAGCACCTTCCTAGATCTTTTTGATGGCGTCCACTATCTGCGCTATCTGTTCCTCACTCAGTTCAGGGTATATGGGAAGGGAGAGGACCTCGGCTTGAGCCCGCTCGCTCTGGGGAAAGTCGCCCGCCTGGTAACCTAAAGGTCTGTAGACCTCCTGGAGGTGTAAGGAAAGGGGGTAGTAAATGGCGGTGGCGATGCCCTGGGAGGTTAGAAACTCTCTTAGGTTATCCCGGTTCAACTTTGCCCTATTGAGGCGAACGGTGTAGTAGTTGAAGACATGGCTGCCGTACCGTGCGACAAAGGGGGGTTCGATGCCTTCTATCTGGCCGAGGAGCTCGGAGTAAAGGGAGGCCTTGCGGCGCCGGTGCTCGATCCATTCATCGAGATGGGTCAATTTGACACGGAGTATAGCGGCCTGAAGCTCGTCAAGGCGGCTGTTGAATCCAGGCACGAGGTGATAGTACTTCTGCTTGCAGCCGTGGTTGCGGAGCATGGCGACTTTTTCGGCAATATCAGGGCTATTTGTCACCACCATGCCTCCATCACCATAGGCGCCAAGCACCTTGCTCGGGAAGAAGCTGAGGCAGCCGGCGTCGCCGAGGGAGCCCACTCGCTGGCAGTTCGTTGAGTTCGTTGAGTTTGTTGGGTTTGGTGACTGGTGGCTCGTGACTGGGGATTGGGGACTAGGGACTCGTGACTGGTGACGATAGTAAACGGCTCCGAGGGACTGGGCGCAGTCCTCGATGACATTCAGGTTGTATTTGCGGGCAAGCTCCAATATCGGGTCCATGTCTGCTGGCTGACCGTAGAGGTGGACAGGGATAACAGCTTTCGACTGGCTCAGTTCGTTTCTTGAGTTTGTTGACAGGAGCTCTTCCACTTTCCGGGGGTCGACGTTGTACGTCCTGGGGTCTATGTCCACGAAGACGGGCATAGCACCGCACTGGCTTATAGCCTCAGCGGTGGCGATGAACGTGAAGGGAGAGGTGATAACCTCGTCGCCAGGCTTAACGCCGCAGCCAAGGAGAGCCAGCTGGAGGGCTTCCGTGCCTGAGGCAACTCCCACAGCATACTTCACTCCCAGGTAGGTGGCCATCTCCTGCTCAAAAGCCTTGACCTCGGGCCCGAGGATGAATTCGCCCCGCTCGATGACCCGGCGGACAGCGTCGTCGATATCCTCTTTAAGGGAGTCATATTGCGCTTTCAGGTCAACCAGGGGGATTCTCACCTTTCTTCCCCTTGAGCCAGGGGAACGCATTTCTGTCCTTGTATTTCGTAGGTCTTACTACATCCAGGGCACCTGAAGCTATCGCCATATTTCTGAAGCTTCATTCCACATTCGCAGACCCAGCCGTGAATTCGGGCGGGGTTGCCGTAGGACAAAGCGTAGTCAGGAATATCCTTTGTAACCAATGCCCCGGCGCCGATGAAGGCGCATTTGCCGATGGTATTTCCGCAGACAATAGTGGCATTGGCGCCAATGGTAGCACCCTTCTTCACGAGAGTTGGTTGGAACTCATGTTTCCGCGGGATGTGGCTTCGAGGGTTCGTTACATTGGTGAACACGCAGGAGGGCCCGCAGAAAACGCCATCCTCCAGGGTGACGCCTTCAAAAAGGGAGACGTTATTCTCGATTTTCACATTGTCGCCTATTTTCACGCCCCTTCCAATGAAGGTGTTTTGACCGACGACACAGTCGCTGCCAATAGTCACATCCGGCATTACGTGGGAAAAGTGCCAGATGCGCGTTCCTTCGCCAATCTGACACGGCTTTTCTACTATGCTTGTCTCATGAACAAAGAAGTGAGGCCCCGTTCTGTCAAGGGCTACGACCCTGCCCTTTTCCTCCAGCGACCGCTGGCAGGAAGCGAGAATCTTCAGGACCTGGAGCCCCTTGCGACCGTCTACCCTGGGTCGTTGCCGACTTTCGATACACTCAATGAAGTCCTGGCATTCTATTCTTAGCGGCTCTTCTGAAGGGACCTCAATAATTTCGACGTCCTCTGGACGGGGAACAGGCAGCCTCTCAATCCATTCTATGTTGTGACCATAGAGCCGCAGCTTGTCTGTGGCGTCGGTATCGTTGAATTCCGCCATTTTCTTGTCGCCGACGATGACAAGCCTCTGTTCCTTAAAGGGATGAAGCCAGCTCACGAAAACATGGGCCCTTACGCTGTCCTTGAAGGTCATGGTGGTCAGGGTGACGTCGGCGACATTCTCATTAAGATAGTAGCCGCCATGAGCAGAGACCTCCCGTGGCGTCTCGCCGCCGAGGAGGAGAAGGATGACCGATATGTCGTGCGGGGCAAAGCTCCAAAGGATGTTCTCCTCCGTGCGGAACTTGCCCAAGTTGAGCCTGTTGGAGTAGATATACTGGAGCTTGCCCAGTTCGCCCCCGTCGATGAGTTCCTTGAGCTTTACTACTGCCGGGTGGTATTCCAGCAGGTGCCCCACCATGAGGACCCTGCCATTGTCCTCGGCAAGACGGACCAGTTCCTCTCCCTCGTCAACCGTTAGGGCAAGCGGTTTCTCCACAAACACGTCTTTGCCGTCAAGCAGGGCTTCCTTTGCCATGGAATAATGAAGCACGGCGGGAGTGGCAATAACGACTCCCTCTATTTCCTTATTCTGGAGCACACGGCCGTAATCCGTCTCCATACTTGTTTCGGGATAGCGAGCAGAGAATTGTCCTAGTACTTTGGAGTCAGCGTCACAGATGGTGTGCAGAGCGCCAAGCTCGGCAAAGTTCCGCACGAGGTTCTTACCCCAGTAGCCACAGCCGACCACGGCGATGTTCCTGTCCATTATCTCTGTCTTACAGCCTCCGGTAGCAGAATCCCTGGTCCTCTGCCTGGCGCCGTTCAAACATGCCCCAAACATCAATCAGCACCGGCCTGGCATTCATAAGGCTTTTCAGGTCGGCGAGCCTTATATGTTTGAAAGCATCGTGGGCTACCGCCAGAATAACGCAGTCCATTGAGTTTGTTGAGTTGATAGGGTTTGTTGGGTTTGTTGAGATTGCCACGGCGCTGCTACGCCTCGCAGTGACAGAGGGAGGAGACTGCTCAGCGCGACGGCCACGCAGTCCAGAGTCAGGCGTGAAGAGTGCAGCGCTGTAAGCCTTTATGGCGAATTCAGCAGCAACGCCGTCAACCAGAGGGTCATAGCCAAATATGTCCACGCCATATTCCCTGAGCTCCCGTATGATTTCCTTCGCCGGCGTCTCTCTAATATCGGCCACATTCTCCTTGTACGTCAGGCCCATGATGAGGACTCTGGAGCCTTTTATCACCTTGCCGGCATCATTTAAGGCTTTGACGGTCATCTCAGCTACATGCTTGGGCATGGAATCATTTATGGCCCTTCCGGCCAGAATCACCTGGGGATGGTAGCCGAGCTCCTTAGCCTTGTAGACCAGATAATAGGGGTCGACAGGGATACAATGCCCGCCGACAAGCCCTGGGGAGTAGCGCTGGAAGTTCCACTTGGTGCTGGCGGCGTCCAGGACGTCCGTGGTGCTCAAGCCCATCCTATCGAAGATGAGCGAGAGCTCGTTCATCAGCGCTATGTTCAGGTCCCTTTGAATGTTCTCTATGACTTTGGCAGCTTCTGCAGTCTTGATGTCTCTGGCTTTGAAGATGCGCGGACTGACCTTGGCGTACAGCTCCACCACGACTTCCGTGGTCTCGGCATCCATCCCGGCCACCACCTTGGTCACTTTGTCTATGCTGTGCTCCTCATCGCCGGGGTTTATCCGCTCCGGGGAGTAGGCAACCTTGAAGCCCTGGCCACACCGGAGGCCGGATTCCCTCTCCAGAATAAGCGTCACCACCTCTTCCGTCACACCTGGGTAGACTGTAGATTCGAGGACGACTACGGCTCCTGGCTTCATGTTCCTGCCGACGATTCCCGCAGCGCTTTCCACGTAGGAGAGGTCAGGCTCTTTGGACCTGGTAACGGGAGTGGGAACGGCGATTATGACGAAATCGGCTTTGCCTATCTCCTTGGGATTGGTGGTAAAAGTTACCCGGTGTGTGACGTGTGATGCGTTATGTGTGATGGGAGGCGATGACTTAGTACAATTCGTCGGAGCTTCTGACCCATTACTCATCACCCCTAACGCATTACGGTTCAATTGGTTCACCTTCTGGCTGTCAGTATCAAAGCCGATTACCCTCAGCCTTTTGGAGAAGGCCTGCGCCAGAGGCAGACCGACATAACCCAGCCCGATGATACAGATGACTGAGTGATCAGTTGTGCGTGATGCGTGATGCCTAGTCTGTGGCATATTCACTTTACTCCCATACTCATTACTCACTGCCGATTACCAATTACTCTCCACCCTTTGCCGTTTTGCCTCTCAAGTACTTTATCAAACCAAGTAACATTCTTCTTATCTGCTCAACGCTTCCATTTAGCTCCTCATCTTTGGGAAATCCTAATTCTCTGGACAATAGCAATTGTGTTTCTAATTCAGCTAGCGAGCCTAGCGATACATGAAGGAATTGGATGAATTCTTTGTCTGAGTTTCTCGCTGCCCCTTCGGCTATATTGCTTGGAATTGACACCGCTGCTCGCCTCATTTGAGACGCTAACCCAAAGGTTTCTTCCTTCGGGAAGTGTTTCGTTAGCCTGTATACTTCCTTCGCTAGAGTCATCGATTCTTTCCAAACATCGAGGTCCTTATGCGTTTTGATCTTATTCACTGTCCTTCCCCATTACTTCTCACGCATCACTCATTCCTCATCACGCATTACCCATTACTCATTACTCTTCACCACTTGACCGTTTCTCTCAACCCTTCTCGCAAATTATATTTCGGACCATAACCAAAGGTCTCAGCTCTTGAAATGTCAGCCAGGCTGTGTCTTACATCTCCAGGCCTTGGCTCCTCATGAATGGGCTCGACATTCCTCCCCATAAGTCTGATGGTGAGCTCTGCCAGCTCATTTATCGTGCTCCTCTCGCCTTTTCCAATGTTGAAGATGCCTGTAGCACTGCTTTCCGCTGCCAGTATGGTTGCTTCTACCGCATCTGCGACGTAGGTGAAGTCCCTGGTCTGTTCGCCATCTCCGAAAACGATCGGGGGGTTCCCTTCAGAGACCCTCTTTATGAACCTGGGAATCACGGCGGCATACTGGGAATTCGGGTCCTGCCGCGGCCCGTACACGTTGAAGTACCTCAGGCAAACGGTCGGGAGCCCGTACACTTCCTGAAAGACGCAGCAGTAGTGCTCTCCTGCGAGCTTGCTCACGGCGTAGGGAGACTGGGGATTGGGTGGCA
This sequence comes from uncultured Dehalococcoidales bacterium, assembly GCA_964534285.1. GTDB lineage: Bacteria > Chloroflexota > Dehalococcoidia > GIF9 > AB-539-J10 > JADFUX01. The sequence continues at coordinate 7,313 of CAZHQV010000006.1, read as the reverse complement.
TGTCCTCTCTCTTTGGCAGAGTAGGCGTGTCGCCATATACCGACGAGGATGAGGCATAGACCACCTTCTTGACTTTGTTATCGCGTGCCGCCAGGAGCACGTTCAGTGTTCCGGTGATGTTGGCCGCATGGCAGGCCTGCGGGTCTGCAATGCTGCGGGGAACACTGGGGATGGCTGCAAGGTGGAATATCAAGTCCGCTCCCCGCAAGACGTTTTGTAAAAGCGGCAGCTCTGTTATGGAGCCTTCTATGAGCTCGACTGTCCCCCTCTGCTCGTTTGTTGGGTTGACCAGGTCAGCGATGTTTTGCAGCCTTCCGGTAGACATGTCGTCCAGGATGGTTACGTGGCAGGCTCGCCTGGCCAGTTCTTGAGCAAGGTTCGAGCCAATGAAGCCTGCACCGCCGGTGACGACCACGGCGCATTCTCGGGCTGCAGCATTCTTCGGTTCCGCCGGCATCGCAGTCAGTGTTGCCCCAAATTCTGCCTCCCCGGCGTCATTGGATGACGTCGAGAGACACGGTGAACATTATCATGCGGCGGCCGCGCAAAGTCAATAGTACGTTAACTCGCGTCATCCGTGGCTCCCCGTCATCGTCATTGCTCTCACTAGAGGTCCCCGTCATCGTCATTGCGAGCGAAGCGAAGCAATCTCACCAGGGTTACGGAGACTCACACCACTGCACGACTCACGGATTAGGGAAGCCTACTTCCTCTCAGGAGGTCTGCTTGTCAATGTACTCATGTCAGATGCTCCAGTTCGCCGTCTCGTGCCACTGACAGGTTCATGGTGTTACAATACCGCAATGGCTGTCCGCTGCTGCAGCAGCAGGTACACCAGGATAGGACAAAATGGACTTACTCGTGGTGGTGCTTGCAAGCCTGGCTTTAGTGCCCTCAGCACTCTTTGCCACAGGAGTCCTGCAGATAGTGCTGGGTTTGCCCTTCCTCCTGTTCTTTCCCGGCTACACCTTAATCGCTGCACTCTTTCCCCGGAAAGGCAGTCTCGGTGGAGTTGAAAGAATAGCGCTGAGCTTCGGCCTGAGCATTGCCGTAGTGCCCCTCATCGGGCTCATCTTGAATTACACTCCCTGGGGAATAAGACTCGTTCCTATTCTGGTTTCCAACACCGCCTTCATCCTCGCTATGTCGGGCCTTGCCTGGTACAGGCGGAGGGACCTGAGCAAAGACGAAAGGTTCGAGCCGTCGTTGAGAATCGGATTTCCTTCCTGGCAGGGGCAGACTCCGTTGGACAAGGCCCTGTCGGTGGCGCTGGTGCTGGCCATAGTGGGCGCAATTGGCACCCTGGGATATGTGATTGCCACACCCAAAGTGGGGGAGAAGTTCACCGAATTCTACATCCTGGGGCCCGGAGGGCAGGCAGCAGCCTATCAGACCGATTTAACCCTGGGAGAGAAGGGAGAGGTCATCGTCGGGATAGTCAATCACGAGCAGGCGAACACCACCTACCAGGTCAAGGTAATGCTTGATTCGGTGCCGCAAAATGTAGAGACATGGTTGGAAGAAGAAGGCGGCGCGGTCACCCCCCTCCCCGGCAACATACTGGACGTAGGCATGCTGCCTCACGAGGAGAAATGGGAAGGAAAGCTCCTCTACCAGCCCCTGACGAGAGGGGCAGACCAGAAGTTGGAATTCCTGCTCTTTAGCTCCAATCCAAGGCGGGACCACGATATCTGCGCCGAACTCGATGACGGCGCATTTGTTGACATCGAGATAGACGAGTTGAGTGGCAAGGGCGAAGTGAGCGTTACCAATTCCACCTCGCCCCAGACCTACAGGCTGGAAGTGTGGCAGGAGGAATCTATCCAGAAGGAAGTAGAGTTCTCGACGTCTGCTGGGGAGGAACTGGACAAGGAGTTTGAGTTTCCCCCGGGGAAATCGACCTTCTTGCTTTACCGGGACGGTGTCCTGGCGCTAAGAGACAGAGGTGAATATCTCTCCCTGCACCTCTGGATCGACGTCCGCTGACATTGTCACCGTGCCCCCTGCCACCAGGAAATGAGACCACCCTGGCGGGGCAGAAACACAAGCCGGGTCACAAGCCCCCGCTGAACGATTGCCTGTTGTTACCTCCTTCAACGACAGTCCCAATTCTCACTTCCCAATTGGTTAAAAATCCCTATACTGCGGTTATTTGAAGGAAAGCCTTCTCGAAGGTGCAGCGACCGAGTGGCGATGGGAATCATAGTTTTTCCAGCACTCTACCAGGAATTCCTCTAAAACCTGTTGACAATTTCGTCAATAGTATTATCATGTCGCGTGGGAGGGTGTGTTATGGGCCAACGGGTTCACCCACATCTCAGACCAGGAACTACCAGAAGCGAGACGTCAGACGATCACGTTCGACTTATGGGGCTCCATAAACGGCCTGACCGATCAGGTGCCGTGGGCACCTGATCGGTGCCAAGCTCCATTAGCAGAGTGAGCACGGAGAATGATGAAAAAGAAAATGGCTGGGACAACGATCTGGCTGCTGCTTGCCGTTGCTATGGCTGCGACAGCGGCTTTTGTGGGTTCCATACCAGCAAGAGCCGAACCTCCCCAACCTCAGGCTAGTGCCGGGGTTTCCCATCGCCACGCGGTCTTCACCGACGCAGATAGTGTTGATGCTAATGTTCCACTAGAATGGAGCCGCCAGTGGCTTCTCTCCATCCGTAATCCGACGGCAGATTTGACGAACCCTTATGTCACCCTCGCCAGTGACTTGCCATTTGTCGGTTTTGAACCGGAACCTGTTCGCCTCGACCCCAGCACCGTCCAATGGGCAATTCCTTCCATGCCAGCAGGTACCGATTTTCCCTGTCACGCTATTGAGGGTGAAGCCACTTTCCCGCCCGGTGTCTCACTTTCAAAGTCGGTATCTCCCCAAAAGTTGGTTGGTGAAGTGACCCTGCAGACTGTCACTGCAACCTTCACACTCGAGGAGGCGGCTGGTGACCGGAATCAGCTTAGTGTAAATATTGGTTTCCTCCCTATTGCTTATGGTGGTGAGGAGGCGGTGGCTTCGGTGTATCATAGCAGTGCCTCAGACATGGGCCCCTGGGAGTTCCACGGGAATCCTGGCGATCGTGAGGTTTATTGGTCAGCTAACCCCTCCGAGGTAGAAATTGGCATGCCCTATGAGTTGACAGCGACGTTTGAGACGACAAGAAGCGCAGAATTGCTCTCAGCGCCAATCTACAAACCAAGAGTTAGCACTGAATTTTGCAAAGACATACCTTTACCTGATGTCCTCGGCACTTCTACAACGATCGATTATGATGGGGTTAGCGTAACATTCGGCGCTGACGAGGAGGTCACCTGGAAGCGGGGCGTTACGGATTTGCGAAAGAGTATCATACTAAAGGCAGTCTACCTGACCGACATCAAACAAGAGACAACAGAGCCAGGTGAATACATGGTTGATGCCAAGACTGAGGCTGATATCGAGGTCATTAAATTAGGAAGCGGTACACCAACTGTTACCGTTGCAAGATACTCCAGCAATCCCGGCACTCATTTCAGCGGAGACATCGGGAAGCATGTAGATGTGCATATTGACGACGCGACTGATGTTACCGAGGTGGAGATAAGGCTCTATTACACTGACGCTGAAATTGCTGGCTTGGATGAGTCATCGCTGAGGCTGTATTGGTGGGATGGCTCAGATTGGGCGGTGTGCTCGGATACAGGTGTGAGTGCAGACGCGGTTAATAGCTATAGCGGCTACATTTGGGCTAGGATTAGAAGCGATACCCTTCCAACCCTATCTGACCTATGTGGAACGCCCTTCGCTGCTGCGGCTGCTCCTGAAGAAGAAGTAACACCACCTGGTGTCCCTACCCTCTCTCAATGGGGCATAATCGGCATGACAATCCTCTTTGGCGTCCTCCTCGTCTTGATAGTCAGGAAAGGATGGCTTGTCAGCGTTACCAAAGGCAGAAGTGACTATTAATCGACCCCTTTCGTCTACTCGCCAACAGAGGCTTGCTATAGACAGCAAGAGCCTGCATGGTGCCATCTTGCCCGGTCTCAGCGGCAAACCATTGCCTCCGGCTCGAGCTGAGCCACAAACTGGCAGCACTCGCTGGCTATTCCCTGGGCATCCAAGTAATAGAGGGTGCGAAGAAAGTCCTGCCCCGCATGAACTACGAACTGGTCGGGAATGCCCAACCGCTTCACCTTGACATCAGTCAGGCCGGACCTCTGAAGCAGCTCCAGCACTGCAGCACCAAAACCGCCGCTGAGAACATTCTCCTCCACCGTGATTACCTTCTTGGTACGGTTGGCTGCGTCCAGAATGAGTTCCGCATCCAGGGGCTTCGCAAACCGGGCATTGATTACTGAGGCATCAATCCCGTAAGAAGCCAGGCATTCTGCCGCCTCAAGAGAAGGCATAACGGCCGAGCCGATGGCTGCTATGGCCACATCTCTACCCTGCCTTATTATTTCTGCCTTCCCTATGGTCAGCTTATGGAAGTCCGGGTCCAAGCAAACACCCGCTCCTCCACCTCTGGGATATCGAATGGCCATGGGACGCCCGGCATCGAGGGCCGTATGGAGCAGGTGCTGAAGCTCATTCTCGTCTTTGGGAGCGCATACGATAAGGTTAGGCATCAGGCCGAGATAGGACAGATCGAATATTCCCTGGTGCGTTTTTCCATCCTCCCCCACAATGCCGCTGCGGTCCACTGCAAGGACAACCGGCAATTCCGGAAGACAGACGTCGTGCAATATCTGATCGAAGGCACGCTGCAGGAAGGTGGAATATATGGCTACGATGGGCAGCAAGCCCTGGGTCGCCAGCCCGGCAGCCAGGGTGACTGCGTGCTGCTCCGAGATGCCCACATCGTAGATGCGCTGAGGAAACTCTGTGGCCAGGTGAGATAGGCCATTGCCCTCGACCATGGCAGCAGTAATTACCACTACCCTGGGGTCACGGCTCAGCAGTTTGGCGACTGTGTGGCCAAATACCTCATTGTAAGTAGGTGCTGTTCTTGCAACCCCCCTTTTGGGCGACAGCCCGTGGTAGTGGATGGGATCATCCTCAGCAGGCTTATAGCCCTTGCCCTTCTGAGTCAGCACATGGATGAGGACAGGCTTGCGCTGATAGTCCTTTGCCCTTCTCAGGGCAGCTTCAATCTCAGCTACGTTATGCCCATCTATGGGCCCGAGATAGAGGAAGCCCAGTTGCTCCCACATCATGGTTGGCATGATGACCGCCTTGGTGGCTTTCTTGAGCTGCCCCAACGCCTGTTGCAGCCCCTTTCCTCCCGGCAGGAAAGAAAGTAACCTGTGCGTCTCGCTCCTAAAGGCACCGTAGCGGTAGCTCGTCCTCAGTCTACTCAACTGTTTCGCTATCGCACCCACTGTGGGCGAGATGGACATACCATTGTCATTAAGTACCACAATGAGCTTTGTGTCCAGGTGCCCTGCATGATTCAATGCCTCGTAAGCCATGCCGCAGGTAAGGCAGCCGTCCCCGGTGACAGCCACCACGTGACAATCATCCCTCGCCAGGTCCCGCGCCACCGCGATGCCCAGAGCCGCTGACACCGCGGTCCCACCGTGACCACCGCTGAAACAGTCGTGCCGGCTTTCAGTTCTATCAGGAAAACCGGAAATCCCCTGATACTGGCGAAGTGAGGAGAATTGCTGCTTCCTTCCGGTCAGTAGCTTATGAACATAGCTCTGATGTCCTACATCCCAGACTATCTTGTCCCTTGGGCTATGGAATACCCGATGCAAGGCGACGGTGAGCTCAACGACTCCCAGATTGGAGGCAAGATGGCCTCCGTTCTCGGTTACCGTGCTTACCAGCACTTCCCTGATTTCAGCGCAGAGCTGTCTAAGTTCACTTTTGCCCAGCGCCCTCAGGTCCCAGTGACCATCGATCCCATCTAGTGTCTCAGACACCCGTTTTCCTTTTTTGTCAACCACAAATCAAGCTCGTTTTCTGCGCCACCACAGCAGCCAGGCGGCAACAAGCACAATAACCACCACGCCTGCCACGACAAACCATCGATTTCGGAAGAGCCAGGATGGTGGCGGTGGAACCACCTCTTCAACGACGAAGCTTCCTGTAAGTCCGTCTACGCTCACTTGATATGTCCTGGCCTCCTCCCTGGTGACCGTGAAGCTAACCGTTCTGGTAGCGCCAGCCCCAACAGTTACGTCTGTTGTCGCTTCCACTTCGTCATCTATTTTGACAACAGCCGTATAGGTGCCAGAACGACCGCCAGTGTTACTGATAGACACAGTGATTGTCACTGCCTCACCGGGAGAGACTTGTGGAGGCTCGATAGAAAGGCCTGATACCGAGAAAACGGCTTCCTCCGGCGGCAAAACATATCCAAGCATGGCAAAGGTACTTAAATGTTCCACATACGCTGTGACTGTGTCCTCTTCAGGAGCAACGAAGCTGTTTACTGCCACCCATTCATCGGCCTCGTCATCGAAATAGGCGACAGTCAAGTCCTCTTCCACCGCTCCATATGGCAGAGCGTCCGGATCGTATTTCCAGGCTAGGGTCATCCATGGGTCAAATTGGGCTCCGTCGGGGCTGAGCTCGTACCCTGTCCCGACGATATGGGCAGTCTCAGGCGGCGACGGAGGGGCTTCATCCACAGCCAGCGTGAAATCCTCCAGCCAGTCATCATGTTTATCCAGGCAAATCGTGCCTTTAGCAATCGTAATGGTAAGCATACCGTCCAGCGAGGTGCCTTCTACCTTTTCCAGCAGTTCGCCACTGGTGCTGATACGATAGTCCTCCTCTATTCCGGTAATGTTAGTCTCCAGATAGTGCGCCGTCGGCGCTGGGGATGGTCCCGGACCTGCTGTATCCCATATCTTCAGGTCCCCAGCAACAATACCGATGCGGTTGAAGCTCCTGATACCCAGGCGCAGTCCGGTGTCCTCAACGATTTGCGTCACGGCATCTCCCAGCATGTCCCGCAATGCCGCGTTGACATTGACATCTTCAATCCACTCTTTCAGCTGTGGACTCTCGTTGCCAACGTCCAGGCTATTCACCACCGCACTCGGAATGTAGTTCGAGCAGCCCAACTTGGAACTCAGAGAAAACGTCAATTCCCCCCCGCCCACCGATAGGACGGCATCGGTGAAGTATGCTGTCGTGTCCGTGAAGCTGATGTCCACATCTTCCACTGCCCCTGTTATGTCCAGAGCTGTCGCTTCTGCCTCAAAGGTCAACTGGTCACCCACCGTGTCCACAGCGAGGGACCACTTTCCCTCATCGTAACCATCCTTGAGATAGTCATTGGCCTCGTCAATCAAACTGTCAGCAGCATCATTAA
>CAZHQV010000005.1:35628-37919 GCA_964534285.1 uncultured Dehalococcoidales bacterium | reverse complement strand
CCTTGAGGGAGTCCGCATTTCAGCCTGCCTCCATATCACCACAGAGACAGCCAATCTAGCTCTAGCTCTGCGAGAGGGAGGCGCCAACTTGGTTCTATGTGCCTCCAATCCCCTTAGCACTCAAGATGATGTTGCTGCTGCGTTGGTGGACTACGATATCCCCGTCAATGCCATAAAGGGAGAAGACAATGAAACTTACTATCACCACATAATCACTGCGTTAGAGCACAAGCCGCATCTCACTGCAGACGATGGCGCCGACTTGGTTTCCACCTTTCACAAAAAGCGGGATGAGTTTGACTATGACGTGTTCGGTGGCACAGAGGAAACCACCACAGGTGTCATAAGACTCAGAAACATGGCAAAGGCGGGGAAATTGGCCTACCCTGTTATTGCCGTAAACGATGCGCAAACCAAGCATTTCTTTGATAACAGATATGGAACAGGGCAAAGCACGATTGATGGCATCACCAGAGCCACCAACATACTGTGGGCGGGGAGGAAGGTAGTTGTCTGTGGTTACGGCTGGTGCAGCAAGGGGATAGCAAAGCGCGCCCAGGGACTGGGAGCCCAAGTGATCGTCACTGAGGTTAATCCCATTCTTGCTTTGGAGGCGGCCATGGACGGTTATCAGGTTATGAAGTTGATCGAGGCCTGCAAGATAGGGGAGGTCTTCATCACTGCTGCTGGAGACAAGAACGTTATTGACGAAGCACACATGTTGCAGATGAAGGATGGAGCTATTCTGGCTAACAGTGGGCACTTCAACGTGGAGATAAATATCCCTGCTCTGGAAAGCATGGCCAAATCCAAACGGCGGGTGCGGCCGTTCGTGGATGAATATACGTTAGACGATGGAAAACGTATTCACCTCTTGGGTGAAGGAAGGCTCATCAACTTGGCTGCTGCTGAAGGGCATCCAGCTAGCGTTATGGATATGAGCTTTGCCAACCAAGCCCTATGCCTAGCATACCTTGCCAAAATGAGAGGAAAGCTTGAACCGGAAGTATACTCTGTTCCCAGGGAAATCGATGAAGAGGTGGGGAGGTTAAAACTCTCTTCCATGGGAATCGCCATTGACTCCTTGACTCACGAGCAACAGGAATATCTTGACAGTTGGGAGATCGGCACATAGGTTATCATTCCCAACGAAACGAGGACTCATGGCGTTGGTTAGGGGAGAATTGGCAGAAGAGATGGAGGATTTGACGGAAAAGGGCGCGCATGAGGGTCACAGAACACGTGAGGAAGGGACGGAGACCACTTTTCTGAGCATTAAAGAAGGAACAAGGAGAAGAGAATGAATACTTTCATGAACTCACCATCAATGCTAGTGACTTCCGAATCCGTTACAGAAGGGCATCCCGATAAGCTATGTGACCAGATAGCTGATGGCATCCTTGATGCCATGCTACAGAAAGACCCGTTTGCCCGAGTTGCCTGCGAAGTTGCCGTCGCAATGGGAATGGTGATAGTCATGGGCGAAATCACCTGTGACTGCTATGTAGAGATTCCCGGTATTGTGCGTCAGGTAATAGGGGAAGTGGGTTATACGCGCCCCGAGTATGGCTTTCACCACGAAACCTGTGGTGTTCTCGTATCCATAAAAGAGCAGTCAAGCGATATTGCCGCCGGGGTTGGCGAATCCTTGGAAATGAGAGGCGGAGAGGCTACCGACGACATGCTCGATAGAACAGGCGCTGGTGACCAGGGAATGATGGTTGGCTTCGCTTGCAAAGAGACCGCTGAACTGACGCCAATGTCTATTACGCTGGCACACAAATTATGCCGCAGGCTGGCTCAGGTGAGGAAAGACGGGACTATTCCTTATCTCAGGCCCGATGGCAAATCCCAGGTGACTATTGAATATAGTTATGGAATACCAAGAAGAGTTGTCTGCGTTGTTCTCGGTGCCCACCACGATCCCGGCATAGAGCGCAATATCATTGAACGCGACCTCGCCGAGCAAGTGATCAACAAGGTCATCCCCGCCAACCTGATAGACGCAGAAACCAAATTATACGTAAATAGCGCTGGACAGTTTGTTATTGGCGGTCCTGTGAGCGATACGGGTTTCACAGGGCGCAAGGTCATAGCTGACACCTATGGCAGCGCCTGTCCACATGGTGGAGGTTGCTTTTCAGGCAAAGATCCAACGAAGGTAGATAGGTCTGCCAGCTATATGGCGAGATATGCAGCCAAGAACATAGTAGCTGCTGGGCTCGCCGATTATCTTGAACTTCAGGTTGCCTATAGTATCGGAAAGGCTCACCCCCTATCACTCTCCGCCG
>CAZHQV010000005.1:0-35618 GCA_964534285.1 uncultured Dehalococcoidales bacterium | reverse complement strand
GCCATAATAAGGACTTTGCATCTGCGCCGCCCCATTTATCGCCAGACTGCCGCTTATGGGCACTTCGGCAGAGAAGACCTCGATCTCCCTTGGGAGAAAACAGACAAGATAGAAATCCTAAGGGCTGAGGCGGAAGTCTAGAGTGAGTCAAGTCTGGAAACCCAAGACCTTAGTGCAGTGCGACTTCGATGGTACGATTACCGAGGAAGACGTCAGTTTTTCAATATTGGATGCCTTTGCCAACGGTGATTGGAGGCAGTTGCTTGCAGAGCATAGGGAGGGTAGGATTTCTGTGGGCTGTTTCAACCAGAAAGCCTTTGCCATGGTAAAGGCTTCCGAACATGCCGTGATTGAACTCACCAAGAGGCAAGCGAAGACACGAGACGGGTTTGAGGAATTGGTCAACCGCTGTCATAACAATGGATTTCGTCTGGTTATCGTAAGCAACGGACTGGACTTTTACATAAAGGAGATTCTGGAGGACGTTGGCATCAATGATGTTGAAGTATTCGCTGCGCGGACCGAATTCCGCCCAGAAGGGATCCAGGTCCAGTACCTGAGTCCAAATGGCAATCTGCTGGATGAGGGCTTCAAGGAGGCATACAGCAACCTCTTCTTGGCTGAAGGTTATCGCATAATCTATGTGGGGAATGGTGTCTCTGACATAGGCCCGGCACAATTGGCTCACCACATTTTTGCGTGCGGCGAACTGCTACGCTTCTGCAAAGAAGGGAACATTCCCTGCACACCGTTTGTTGACCTCAACGATGTAGCTGAGGGCCTAGAGACCCTGTAGCAATCCACCGTTTCTTATTCAGTTCCTACTGCTCCTAGACCATGATAACGGCTTTGGTTGAAGGCAGATTGCAATCTGCCTTGGTCTGTTATAATCTATGGTTAATTGTACAGCTATTGCACAACTCACCCGCCATTGCGAGTGAAGCCAGGCAATCGTTGGTCTCCTGCGTTACGCTTGGTTGGCCACGGGACTCCTGGCAATGACATGGCATAGCTGCTGTTGAAACATACCATGAAGTCAGGGAAGGAGCATTATCATGCCTCAAACTGCAATTAGGTTTGGCACTGATGGCTGGAGAGCCATCATCGCTGAGGACTTCACTTTCGACAACGTCCGTATCTGTGCTCAAGGAGTAGCCGATTATCTTGAGCAAAGCCGACTTAGTGAGCGAGGGCTAGTCATCGGCTATGACACTCGTTTTGCTTCTGAGGATTTCGCTGCTGCCGCTGCGGAGGTAATTGCGGCCAATGACATCAAGGTTCACTTGTGCCTTAGAGCCACTCCCACTCCGGTGGTCAGTCATGCTGTTCGCGCTACTCAATCCGCTGGTGGTGTTGTGATCACCGCAAGCCATAATCCGAGCTCCTGGAATGGATTCAAATACAAATCACAAGGAGGCGCCAGTGCCCCAAATGAGGTTACTCGCCGCATAGAGAAAAACGTCGCCCGCATTGCCCGCGGCAATCGGATTCGGATAAGGAGGCTTCCCTTAGAAAGAGCTTTGAAGAAGGGGCTTGTTGACTACCTGGACCCGGCTCCTGCCTACTTGCGGCAATTGAATCAGCTTGTCAACGTAGAAGGGCTGAAATGTCAAGAATTGAAGGTGATTTGTGACCCCATGTATGGAGCTGGGGCTGGCTATTTCGGGACTCTTCTTCAGGGTGGAAACATGGAGATCAGTGAGATCAACAGTGAGAGGAATCCTTCCTTTCACGAAATACAACCTGAGCCAATTGCCAAGAACCTGACCAAGCTTTCGCGACTAGTTGTCGAAGAGAAAGCCCAGGTTGGCTTAGCCCTAGATGGCGATGCCGACCGCATCGGAATCATTGATGAAAAGGGAGATTTTCTGAATCAGCATCAAGTCTTCGCCTTATTGTGTCTGTATCTCTTAGAGGTTCGCGGTGAGCGAGGCGCCATGATCAAGACCCTAACGTCTACCGAAATGATTTCCAAGTTAGGGGAGATATTCGATGTTCCCGTTTATGAAACAGCCGTGGGCTTCAAGTATGTTGCCCCCTTGATGATACAACAAGATGCAGTTATTGGTGGTGAGGAAAGCGGTGGCTACGGCTTCCGCGGCCATATTCCAGAAAGAGATGGCATCCTTGCCGGGCTCTACTTCCTTGACTTCATGACGAAAAGCTCCAAGACACCGTCTCAGCTTCTGGATTACCTATATGCAAAAGTCGGTCCCCACTACTATGAGCGCGTAGACTCCCACATCTCCAGAAGCAGGCAGCGAAGAATACTAGATCACCTTGCCTCCAGTTCTCCTGATACAATAGCTGGCACCAAGGTAACAAAGAAAGATACAACCGACGGTTTTCGCTTCTTCCTTGCCGATGGCTCTTGGTTGCTTATTCGCCTTTCGGGCACCGAGCCATTGGTTCGCCTGTACTCCGAAGCCAAGAGCCTGGAAAGAGCAAGAGAGCTACTAGAGGAGGGAAAGAAGCTGGCGGGTGTCTAACCGAGGTGCTACTACAGCCTGCCGTACTTGTCCTCCAATCTCACCACGTCATCTACTTCAGTCGCCGAAACCTCCAAGATCCAGCAGTCTTCAACTGCGATGAGCCGATGTCAGCGGCCAGCCTCGACATAATAAGACTCGCCTGGGGAAAGCTTTGTAAGCTCCCTTTGACCCCCAGAATCCTGAATCTCTAGTTACGCCAACCCCCGATATAGGCACATCGTTTTGTCCTTGGTCTTATGCTACTACAGACTGGGCTGCTCGCCATTCCGCACAAATATGATCTTCCGGCGTATTTCATGGTCTCAGCATGAATCGGTTCATGTCCCCAGGCTTCTCAACTTTTCGTGGAATGATTCTTGGCCACTGGGGAATACGTCAGGCTTTCAATCCTGCCAGTTCTTGGGCCATCCGCTTCTTCTCCTCTAGGTCTGTGTCCCTATACAACATTATCATCTGGTTCTGACGAGGACCTGCCCCATGCCAAGTACCCACCCCGTGAAGCCCAGCCACCCAGTTCTGCAGAAACCGCGTCATGCGCATCCTATCTTTGGCAGAGCCACGTGTCTTAAGATACTTCTCTACCAATGGCCTCGTAACAGCATTCTCCAACTCTTTCTCAGATGGCATAGTCACTGAAAATCCACCAGCAATATCACCAGCCCACTTCATCACCTCCCAGAAGCCGTCACAGGTATTAAGCTTGGCTGCATTGCCAAATGTGTCATTGGGCAGGCAAAAACCAGAACCTACCGGTTCCTCTTCTCCCTTATAGGCTGCGGCTATTGTGCAGCCATAGGATATCTCCCTGACTTTGATCATCTCAGTAATCTGTTGGCGAATCATGGGTGCCTTATTCAGACCAAGATACTCTACCAGAGTCTGCGTGGCACCAATAATGAGATCCATGAACCCCGCCTTGCAAGAGCCGCCACAAGTCATACGATGCTGTTTGGCAAAACGGAGCAGAAGCATATGGGCATAATCAGTTTCACCGCACATGAAAACCCTTTCCCAAGGAACAAAGACATCTTCAAAGACCATCATGCAGGTCTCTCTTTGACCATACAGAGGATTCCCCAACTTCGAGTTATCGCCCACGAATTCCCTTTCCGCCGACATCGCATTATACTGAGAGATGTAGGTAATACCCTCCTGGGAATTCTTCACGGCACAAGCCACAGCATAGGGCTCCTCGCCCTTCCTCGGGGCCACGCCCGGTATCACCAGAGTCTCATCTGCCCCTATGGCACCACTCTGATGCAGTTTAGCGCCTCTCAACACAATGCCATCAGGACGCCTCTCAGCAACCCTCACAAACAGGTCAGGATCACCTTCTTCAGGCCTCAGATCCCTAGAACCTTTCACATCCATGACGCCACCGCTGACTGCCAGATCATTCTTCTGAATATGTTTGAGCCACTTGATGAACCTGTGGTGATATTCAGTGCTCAGCTTTTGATCCATTTCATAGGTAACCGAGGCCGTCCCATGGATGGCATCACAACCCACGCAGCGGTAGTTGCAGGTACCTAACTTCTGGGCGGTCAACAGGCCCATCTCCGCGCGCATCTCCAGATCCCTGGTAGACCGAGCCGGATGTACATTCCTGCTCACCTTCTCCTCGACAAGAGGAGACACCACGTTCATAACCTCATCATACTGGGGATCCATACCTAAATCGAAAACCCTGGCGGTGGCATCCAGCACCGTCTTTGTGTTGGGATTAGCTTCCAAATTCTCCACTTTCTTCCCATCTATATAGATGTTGTGCTTGATCTTTGCCTGCCCTTGCCTGTACTGATCTCCGGTTCTTAGAGCCATAGTACTCTTCCTTTCCCAGTCCTCCCTTTTCTCGCCAATAGACTATCCCTGAGTCTTCTGCGGGAAAAGCTAGAAAGCTACCGTTTCGTGTATTGAGGTGCCCTGCGAGCGCCTTTCAGGCCGTATTTCTTGCGTTCCTTAATTCGGGCATCACGGGTGAGCAGACCTTCTCCACGTAGGACCCCTTTGAATTCCTCGTTCTCCTTAGCCAAAGCTCGAGCGATGCCATGGCGAATGGCTCCAGCCCAGCCACTGACGCCACCGCCTTTCACCTTTATCACGGTACGGAATTTGCCCGTTGTATCTGTAACCAAGAAGGGAAGCTCGATCAAATGCCGATGCTCCAAACGAGGGAAGACTTCCTCACAAGGTCTGTCGTTCACAGTTATGCCCCCAGGCCCTGGGAACAGTCTGACTTGAGCTATGGCGCATTTCCGTTTCCCCGTGCCCCAAACGTAACTCTCAGTGGTCATGAATTCTCACCTCTTGTCTTTGAAACAAGTCCTTTGCAGGAGGATGTACTTCCTCAATTGCCAGAGCGTTACCTTTTCCCTGCAATCTCTCCAACTCAGAGACAGCAATGACAGCTTCAGCTAGATCATCCGCGCTCAGAGAGCCTTTGATGTGAAAAGCATCAAGAACACCCTGATGGTACCGCAGATCCCTCCCTACTAGATTTCTGATTCTACTTGCTGCCACCGACTCTGCCTTAGCCAAAGGCTGCTTCATGTTCTCTTTGTGAAACCCAATCAACCCCCCAACATGCCGTCACCATATGCTTCAGTCAAGCACCACCTGTCTTCAGCTCGCCACCTCAATTCACGCCTCCCCCCAACCGCTATAGCGCCTCGGGGAACACTTCTTAGCCACAATTCTCCTATACACTGCTTCTGCAATTGAGAACAGAAAACCTGTAACTTGCTAAGGTGAGTGAAATAGCCATAGCCTCTTTATTCGTTCCCCCTCAGCTGGGCATGGTGATGGTGGTCGGGCCCAACGTAGACTCTAAGCTTCTTGAACATGGCTCTGCCCAAACGATTCTTAGGCAGCATCCCCTTGACGGCCAGCTCAATGACCCGCGTAGGGTGGCTGGCAAGCAATTGCTTGAAGGTGACACTTCTCAATCCCCCAGGATATCCAGAATGTCTGTAATATACTTTCTGCTCGCCTTTCTTCCCAGTCACGCTCACCTTAGCAGCATTCACCACCACAACATAGTCGCCGGTATCAAGGTAAGGGACATAGATTGGCTTGTGCTTGCCCATGAGTAAGTTGGCTACTTGGGATGCCAGCCTGCCCAAGGTTTTTCCCGAAGCATCAAACAAGTGCCACTCTCGCTTGACATCGCCAGCTTTCGTGCTGTAGGTTTTCATCCTTGCTCTCCTAAAGGCCTGGCGTAATTGACTCCTATCAGATACAAACCGCAGGGAGAGACTGCTGGACCAGCCAAGCCTAAGGTCTTAGCCTCCATAACAGCACGGAAATAGTCAACGTTCTCCTTACCCAACCCCAACCTGATCAAAAGACCCACGGTGTTCCGCACCTGGTGCGGCAAGAACGAGTCACCTACTACATGGAAAACAACAAAATTGGCTCGTTTTCTGACCTCTGCCTCATAAACGGTACGCACCGTCTCCTTCATGCCGTCCAACGAACTGGCAAATGACATGAAGTCATGCCGACCTTTGATAATGCAGCATGCCTCATTCATGGCTTCAATGTGCAGTTGCTTAGCCAGAAATAGAGCAAAATTTCTGCTTAATGGTGACGGCGTGTCGCTATCTAGAATATAGTAGTCATACTCTCGGCTTGAGGCATCACGTCTAACGTCGAAATTGGCATCCACGTTGTAAGCTGCTTTGACAGCCACATCATTAGGCAAATGATAGTTTAGCGCCTTGACCAAAGTCGTTTCACTTAGTTCTGACTTTGTCCAGAAACTCACGACTTGTCCTTTGGCGTGTACACCAGCATCAGTTCGACTAGCCCCGATAACTCGGCTAGCCTTATCATCAAGCTCTCTTATGGCCCGCTCCAATTCGTCTTGGATAGTGGGCTTGTTTGCCTGCCATTGGAAGCCATGATAACGCGTTCCCTCATATTCCACAACCAAAGCAATCTTTTTGAGACTCACTACTAGACTAGCTGAATTTGATTCAAAGGTGCGTTGTCACCGGGGCGAGGTCCCAGCTTTGATAACCTCGTATAGCCTCCGCTTCGATCCTTGTACCTGCGAGCGATTTCGTCGAAAAGTTTCTTGACTACCTTCTTGTCGTTGATAAAGCCCAAAGCTTGCCGACGCGAGGCAAGACTGCCTTCCTTTCCCAAGGTAATCACTTTCTCAGCCAAGCTGCGAACCTCCTTGGCCTTGGCCTCAGTAGTGACAATCTTTTCATAGTTTAGCAGGTCAGTCACCTGATTTCGGTACAATGCCCAGCGGTGAGCCGTTGGCCTGCCTAGCTTGCGACCGGATTTCTGATGCCTCATTCCTTCACTCTCACGCCTCTAACAACGACAGGAAAACCCAACTTCCTAATCAGTTCCTCGACTTCAGTCCGAGATTTTGCCCCAAAACCCGGCAAGGGCGGCAAACCTTCGCGGCTTGCCTCTAAGAGCTGCCCCATTGTGGTGATATTGGCCCTTCTCAAGGCATTATAGGAGCGAGTTGACAAATTGAGCTGTTCCAAAGGCATATTGTATTGGTCAGGTGAAGTCGTCAACTCACTAGGCAACTGCACTTCTTGCCCCGCTCGGGCCTCAACCACCTGTCTAAAAGGCGAGCACTGAGCCATTAGGATAGCAGCGCTTTGGCTGACTGCTTGCCACGGAGAAATGGTATTGTCGGTCCAAACTTCCAATTTGAGTCTTTCCTGACTTGTTTCTTGGCCGGGGTGGATAGGTTCCACAGAGAAATTGGCTTTGTAGACCGGTGTAAATATAGCGTCTACAGGCAATGCTTCAAGCGGCAAACCATCAGTAGAGCCAGCAGGCACATAGCCTCTTCCTATTTCCACGTTAAACTCAGCGTAGAACTTAGCCTCGGGGGAATCCAATGTGATCAGATGGAGTTCAGGATTGACAATCTGAAAATCCGCTGACGGTCTGATTTCCCCGGCGTAAACCTCGCCTTCCCTTTGCACCTCCAGGATCAATTTACCCGCTTGCTTCGAAAGACTGCGAATTCGCAGTTCCTTGACGTTCAAAAGAAATTCAATCACATCTTCTTTGACGTAAGGGATGACAGTAAATGCGTGTTGAATCCCCTCAATTCGGACCCAGGTTACTGCGGCGCCAGCAAGAGAGCTAAGGAGCACGCGACGCAATGCATTACCCAATGTGACGCCGAAACCTTTCGCCAAAGGCTGAGCAACAAAGCACCCGTAGTTGCCGGAGATTTCCTCACATTCTACCTCCGGTAACGGCAAATCAAGCAACGAAAAACCTCCTAGACGGGAATTCCTTCAGACCATTACCGGGAGTAATACTCAACGACGGTTTTCTCATTGAACTTGGCGTCAATATCATCACGGCTAGGCAGAGCAAGCACCGTGCCTCGCATGGTTTCTTTGTCCAGACTCAACCAAGGCGGCGTAATGACATCACCAATCTTCTCAACCAGAGTCTTGTAATACTCGGTTTTCACACTTGCTTGCCGCCATGTAATGACGTCGCCCGATTCTACTAGACAAGACGGTATATCGGTCTTACGCCCATTAAGCAAGATATGTCCGTGTCGCACTACCTGTCGTGCTTGCGCCCGAGAATCACCGAAGCCAAGGCGATAGACTACATTGTCCAGCCGCCTCTCAAGCAATATCAGAAGGTTTTCCCCTGTAGCACCTGGGGCCATTGCCGCCTTGGCAAAGAATCTGCGGAACTGCCGTTCCAGAACCCCATAGCTGAAGCGGACTTTCTGCTTTTCTCGCAATTGCAGCCCGCGATCAGAAATCCTGCGCTGTCGGCCGAAACGCCTTCCCCGCACAGCAGTATTCCTCCTCTCTACCGGGCACTTCGGAGTAGAGCATCTCTCACCTTTGAGCATCAGTTTCTCACCAAGATAACGACATAAGTGACAACTCGGCCCTATATAACGTGCCATCTCTTCACCTCTACACTCGCCTCCTTCTCGGAGGGCGGCAACCGTCATGGGGAATAGGGGTTACATCCCTAATCCTAGTAATAGTAAGACCACAAGCCTGTAGGGAACGAACAGCTGCCTCTCTTCCGCTACCAGGACCCTTGATATAAACCTCGATCCGACGCATGCCGCTATTCATAGCTTTTCTTCCTGCTTCCTGAGCGGACATCCCGGCAGCATACGGAGTTCCCTTTCGTGAACCTTTGAATCTAGCTGTACCTGAACTTCCCCAAGCAATAGCGTTGCCTACCAGATCAGTAATAGTAACGATAGTGTTATTGAAGGTAGATTGAATGTAGGCTCTCCCTTCACTAACCCCCTTGCGTGTCGGTTTTCTCCCTTTGCTACTCCCTTTCCTCGGCATTTCACATAATCCTTACACGTTATTTCTTGCCCAGCCCGCGCTTTCTTCCCCTACCCGCCACTGTCTTCTTTGCACCTCTCTTGGTGCGAGCATTAGTTCGTGTCCTTTGCCCGTGAGCCGGTAGACTCATCCGATGTCTCATGCCTCTGTAGCAACCAATCTCAATGAGCCGCTTGATATTGAGTTGGACTTCCCTCTTCAAGTCGCCTTCTACCCTATATTGTTTCTCAACAACATCACGAAGGCGGCCTACCTCATCCTCGGTAAGCTGTTCCACCTTGGTATCAGGGCTCACTCCGGTAGCAGACAGGATTTGCCTGCCTGATGCACCCCCAATACCATAGATGTATTGGAGGGCTATCTCAACCCTTTTGTTGCTAGGGAGATTGACTCCGGCAATACGTGCCATGAATTAGCCCTGCCTTTGTTTGTGCTTCGGATTCTCACAAATGACTCTGACTATTCCCTCGCGCCTAACAATCTTACACTTTCTGCACCGGCGCTTGACTGAAGCCTGAACTTTCATATCCGACTATCACACACAGCGTATTATGATAAACTCTATTGCTCAACCTGTCAAAGGCAAACTGGCTACTTGAGCCGATAAGTAACTCTGCCTCGGCCCAAATCATAGGGAGACAACTCAACTAGAACTCTGTCGCCGGGCAAAATCTTAATGTAGTGCTTCCTCATTCTCCCCGAAATGTGGGCCAGTATCTTGTGTCCATTGGCGAGTTCGACGTGGAACATGGTGTTAGGTAAGCGCTCGATCACCTTGCCCTCGACTTCTATCCTTTCCTTCTTGGCCACAATCCTATAAATCCGTGAGTATTTCAGGTCCAGTTTCAGTGATAGCTATGCTGTGTTCAAAGTGCGCAGAAAGGCTTCCATCGGCTGTGAGCACCGTCCACTGGTTGGGAGCCAATTTGGTACGCCAATCACCCGCACTAACCATCGGCTCGATAGCCAAGGTCATACCTTTCTGGAGTAGGATACCCCTTCCACCAGTAGAGAAGTTCGGTACCTGTGGTTCCTCATGCAGCGCTCTCCCAACGCCATGCCCGGTATATTCCCTGATCACGGAGAAACCCCTTGACTCCACATAGCTTTGGATGGCTGCCGAAATATCACCGAGGTGGCCGCCGCATCTGGCTGCGGCAATGCCAGCTTGTAGACTTCCTTCGGTGGCAGCCATCAGTTCCTTTGCCTGACGGCTGACCTCACCTATGCCAACAGTTATGGCTCCATCAGCATGAAAGCCCCTGTAGCTCACTCCTAGATCTAAAGACACAATGTCGCCTTCTTCCAACATGCGCTCGCCAGGGATCCCATGTACAACCTCACCATTGACTGATACACATAGATGAGATGGAAAACCCTGGTAACCCTTAAAGGAAGCCTCGGCGCCCAACTCCTCGATCTCACGGGCAACCATGACGTCTAGTTGCCCCGTCTTGCTCCCCGCACTTATCTCTTTCCTTAACTTGCGCATGAGCGTTCCCCAAATTCTGCCACATTGACGCATGATAGCTATTTCTTCTGGAGATTTTATGATAACCACTCAATTCCCTTCCCTAAGAACGCCCGCTACGTTCTTGGCTACTTCCTCTATTCCCAGGTTGCCATCGACTTTGACAAGTCTGTTCCCCTTCTCGTAGTAATCAAGAAGAGGAGCAGTTTCGGCGAAGAAGACCTTCAACCTGCCGCTTATCGTTTCCTCCCTATCGTCGGGGCGCTGATACAGCTCACCACCACATTTGTCACATTTCCCTGGCACACGGGGCGCTGAGGTTACAATATGATATGGCGTCTGGCAGTTTCGGCATAGCCATCTGCCGCCAAGTCGTCGCAATAACTCCTCTTCCAGTACTTCAATATATATTGCTTTATGTATAGCTTTCCCCTGGGCAGCGAGAGCTTCATCCAACGCCCTTGCCTGCCCAAGAGTCCGGGGAAAGCCATCGAAGATGCAACCTGAAGAACAGTCGTCACGGGATATCCGTTCGAGGATCATTCTGATTGTCACTTCATCGGGAACCAGCTCCCCTTTCTCCATATAAGATTTTGCCAAGAGCCCCAGTTCGGTTTTTTGCTCCAATGCCTGTCGAAACAGGTCTCCGGAGGCTATACGAGGCAGATTCATTCCCTGGGAAAGAATATCTGCTTGCGTTCCCTTTCCCGCTCCTGGACCGCCCAAAAGGATAAGATGCACTGCTACCTCCTAGGATAGAATTGCTGCCAGCTTCTCTGGTCTTTCACGTATTGCTGTCTCTGCTGAATCACCCTTTCTATTTCTTGTGTGCTGCAACTTCTTGAATAAGAGGAATGCCCACGAAAAGCATCCGGGTCTATCTGAATCCGTAGCGCCTCTTCTATGCCAAGACGTTAATTCATTAGAGAACTCTTCAACTCCTTCGCTTTTCATATCAAACGTTATCTACTCCTTTACTTTAGGAATCCTTCGTAGCGGCGCATTGTTAGCTGAGCCTCCAATTGCTTCATGGTATCCAAGGCGACACCAACGGCTATAAGTAAGGCAGTGCTGGAAATTGTCAGCACCGTCACATCGGTAATTCCTCGAGCAATGAATGGCATAATTGCCACCCCGGCGAGGAAAAAAGCACCACCCCAGGTTATCCGCCTAATAACCCGGTTCAGATAATCTTGCGTGGTTTTCCCGGGCCGAACCCCTGGGATAAACCCACCTTGCTGCTGCAAAGTCTTTGCCAGATTCAGTTGCTCGAATATGATCATAGTGTAAAAGAAAGTGAAACCAAGTACCAGTAAGAAGTATAGCCCCCAATAGACTAAACCCAAAGGAGCAGCCGTCGAAGGATCGAAAATCCGCACAATCATACTATCTGAACTGACAAAATAGCTTGCAATCGTCCCTGGTAACGTCATAATAGCTATAGCGAATATGAGTGGTATCATCCCAGCAGTATTCACCCGCAACGGGATATAAGTCGAGCCCGATTGCCGATACATTCGACCACTGCGAAAAGTGCTGGAAGCATACTGAACAGGTATCCGGCGGTGACCCTCAATGAATATGACAATGAATACCAAAGTGGCCAAGCCCAGAATAATGAACGTGATTAAGCCCAAAGGATTTTCGCTCCAGGCTAGTGAACCCCGAGCGACTTGCTCAGCCAGACCAGCCACAATCCCACCAAAGATTATTATTGATATCCCATTGCCGATACCCCTCTCAGTAATCAACTCACCAAGCCAGACAAGGAACATGGTTGCCGCGGTCATTGATATCACCATAGTCACCACCGTCAGTGGCTCAAGATGGCCAACGATGTCCTGACTTCGTAAGATGCTTAGCTGAGCATAGCCTTGCAGGGCCGCCAAGGGCACGGTTAGTAGATGAGTGATCTGATTGACCTTGCGGTGGCCTGCTTCCCCCTGCTGGGATAGCTCTCGCAGCCTGGGAATCACGGGAACCAGCAGTTGCATAATAATCGAAGCCGTAATGTAGGGGTAGACACCCATAGCAGCCACGCTGAAATTCCTCATGGCGCCACCGCTAAATAGGTCAAGCATCCCTAGGAGCTGATTCTGCTCAAAAAGCTGGTGCAGGGCATCAATGTCTACCCCGGGAAGGGGAACATGAGTTAGGAAGCGGAAAACTACCAGCATGCCTAAGGTGAAAAACAACCTTCGCCTCAAGTCAGGCAGTTTAAAGGCATCGATCATCGCCTGAATGAGGCGCGGCCGCGTTTCCCTACGTTGCATCAGGGATTTCCTCTATGCTTCCTCCAGCAGCGACAATTTTCCGCTGTGCCGCGGCAGAGATCTTGTCAGCCTTGACTACAAGTGGCTGATTGATTTCACCGTCGCTCAAGATCTTGATCGGTCGCTTAACCGATTTCACCAGCCCTGCTTCAAGCAGTTCTTGTGGTCCCACTTTGCTACCAGGGGCGAAAACTCCAAGCTTACCTAAGTTCACGATGCTGTATTCGGTCTTGAAAATATTAGTGAAACCTCTTTTGCGGGGCAAGCGTTTCACAATGGGCAGTTGACCGCCTTCAAAGCCAAGACGCACACCGCCACCCGAACGAGCCTTCTGCCCCTTAACACCTCGCCCCGAATAACTCCCATGGCCAGTGCCATCCCCCCGTCCAATCCGCTTTCTATTACGTTTGCTGCCAGCAGGAGGCTTCAGTTCATTTTGCTTCATCGTCCGGTTCGCCTTCAGTCACACGTTCTTCAATCTTCCTCAGGTTAGCTAGAGCAAGCGTAGTGGCTTTTACTACATTCATGGGGTTAGAACTCCCCAGGGACTTAGTGAGAATATCTTTTATGCCTGCCGCGTTGAGCACCGCTCGGACACTGCTGCTGGCAACTACTCCTGTCCCCGGCCCTGCTGGCTTGAGCAAGACTTTGGACGCGCCAAACTTGGCTATTACTTCGTGGGGTATAGTAGTACCCCTAATGGGAACTGTGATTAGGGTCTTCCGCCCTAGAGAGCCAGCCTTACGAATCGCCTCGGGGACTTCCTTTGCTTTGGCCAAACCAAACCCGACATGCCCATTCCCGTCGCCGACTACCACCAAAGCTCTAAAACGGAGTCGCCGACCGCCTTTGACTACTTTGGTTACTCGGTCGATGCCAATCAACTTTTCGTTAATTGTCAACTCTGAAGGATCGACTTTGACTTGCGGTTCGATTATCTTTGTGACTGCCTTCATGAAGGTAACCCCTAAAAATCCAGGCCAGCTAGTCTGGCAGCTTCAGCAAGGGCTTTGAGTCTGCCATGATATCTGTACCCGCCCCGGTCAAAGACTACTTGCTTGACTCCCTTATCTAACGCCTTTTCGGCTAGCAAGGAACCTACAACTTCAGCCCTCTTCGTTTTCCTCATCCCTTCAACCCTTTGCTTCGCTTCAGGATCAAGAGTGCTGATTGAAGCTAAGGTTCGACTTAGGGAATCATCCACGACCTGGCCATAGATGTGATTCAAACTTCGAAAGACAGACAGTCGAGGCCGCGCACTTGTGCCCCTTACCTTCTGCCTCACTCTTCTTTGTCGCCTTTTCCGTGCTACCCTTGAATCTACCTTAGCCATCGACTCTTCTACTTCCTGGCTCCTATCTTACCTGCCTTACCCGGTTTAAGGTGTAGCTTCTCCTCAGCATATTTGATACCTTTGCCTTTGTAGGCATCAGGAGGCCGTATGGCGCGAATTCTGGCTGCTAGCTCCCCAACAGCCCCTTTATCTACGCCAGTAACACGAATGCGATTCGTTCCCTGAACGGCTATGGAGATACCGGGTGGAACGAGGATCTCGACAGGATGAGAATACCCAACTTGAAGCAGTAATTTGCCACCAGCTTCTTGCACCCTGTAACCTACGCCGCTTATCTCCAAAGCTTTCTCAAAGCCTTTGCTCACCCCTTCAACCATGTTTGCCAATAGGCTGCGAGTAAGCCCATGCAAAGCTCGACTTCTTCTGTCGTCGGCAGATCGCGTCACAATCATGGTGCCATCGTTGAAAGTAACCGAAATCCTTTGAGGGAAGCAGCGGCAAAGCTCTCCTTTTGGCCCTCTTGCGGTTACTTCATTCCCCTTAATCTGTACCTCAACACCCAAAGGTATTGGGATGGGAAGCGAACCAACTCTAGACATACTCTAATAGCTCCTAAGGTAGCCTACCACACATAGCACAGGACTTCGCCGCCAAGGCGCTGTCGCCATGCCTCCTCTCCCGTCATAACGCCCTTGGATGTGGACAAGATGGCGATACCCAACCCACCGTAGACGCGTGGGATCTCCGACTTTCCTGCGTAAACCCTTAACCCAGGTTTGCTCACCCTTTCCAGACCGAGCAGCGCTGATCGCTTATCTACATATTTAAGGTGAATCCTTATCATTGTCTCGGGTTTGCCCTTAAGTGTCTCGTAATCCTGGACAAAGCCCCTCTCTCTGAGGATCTTAGCAATACTGAGCTTTGTGCGAGAGGCAGGCACAAGCACGTCTTCGTGGCCTGTCATAACAGCATTGCGAATCCGTGTCAACATATCAGCAATTGGATCAGTGCACATCATGAAATAACTTCACCAGCTCGACTTTCTTACTCCGGGAATTAGGCCAGTTACAGCGAGTTTTCGGAAGCAAATGCGACACAAGCCAAATTTTCGCATATAACCTCGGGGCCTGCCACACAATTGACAGCGATTACGCTGTTGCACTTTGTACTTTGGCGGTCGCTTCGATTTCTCGATCTTAGATACCTTCGCCATTTCACCCCTTCCTGAAGGGCACACCCATGAGTTCGAGCAAATTCCTGGCTTCGTCATCACTCTTGGCTGTAGTGACTATGGTTACTTGGAGGCCACGGACTTTTTCCACCTTACCATAATCAATCTCGGCGAAGGTTATCTGCTCCCGCATGCCCAGATTGTAACTGCCACGGCCATCAAAAGAATTCCTTGACACCCCTTGGAAATCGCGGAAACGTGGTAACGCAACGTTCACCAACTTGTCAAAAAAGTCATACATTCGTTTACCTCTTAGGGTCACCATCACACCAATAGGCATGCCTGCTCTAACCTTAAAAGAGGCGATAGACCTTCTGGCCCGCGTAATCACTGGATGTTGCCCCGAGATGGCAGTCAAGTCTTTTGTTGCTGCCTCCAAGGCTTTAGGGTTCAGTATCGCTTCGCCCAAACCAATACTGACCACTATCTTCTCCAACCTGGGTACCTGCATCACATTTCGGTACCCGAGATTGGCTTTCAGCAAAGGAATAACCTCCGTTAGATACCTTTGCTTTAGCCGAGACGACACCGTTGCGCTAGTCAATCACCTCACCACAAGAGCGGCAAATCCGCACTTTCTTGCCACCTTCGAGGAAACGAAACCCGACTCGGCTGGGCTGGTTGCACTTATTGCACAGTAACATCGCATTGGATACGTGGATCGGCGCCTCAAGTTCGATTATTCCAGCCTGCCGCACTGCCCTCCGTGCTCGAGAGTGCCGCTTAATCATATTCACGCCTTCAACTGTTATCCTGCTCTCCTCCGGGGAAGACTGCCGCACTTTACCTTTCTTTCCTTTATCCTTGCCAGCAACCACAACCACGGTATCGTTTTTCCTGATCTTCATGTCATACGACCTCTGCAGCCAAGGATATGATCTTTGTGAACTTCTTGTCTCTAAGCTCACGAGCCACAGGACCAAAAATACGAGTCCCCTTGGGGTTATTCCTCTCATCAAGTATAACTGCAGCATTCTCATCAAACCTGATGTAGGAGCCGTCAGGACGGCGATAGGTCTTGGCTACCCGCACCACTACTGCCCGCACCACAGTCCCCTCCTTCACCACACCCTGCGGCAGAGCTCGCTTCACCGTGGCCACAATAATGTCTCCGACGCGCGCATACCTCTTTTTGCTGCTACCCGGTATATTGATACACATAATCTGTCGAGCGCCGGTATTATCAGCCACCTTCAGCCTGGTATAAGACTGAATCATTCCACAACATCCCTTTCCTCGCTGGCCTCGATCTCAGCCTTCCTAGATCTTGTTTCCAATACGCGCCAGCGTTTCTCCTTGGACAGGGGACGAGTCTCCACAATCGTCACTACGTCGCCCACTTTGCACGTGTTGCCCGGATCATGAGCTTTGTGTTTGACAGCGTGCCTGACGGTTTTCTTGTAAAGAGGATGCCGCTTCAAAGTTTCTACTCTTACCACCACCGTCTTGTCCATTCTGTCGCTCACTACTTTCCCAATTCTGACTTTTCTCATTTGGCTCACCCTATGGCCAGCTCCCTTTCCCTCAAGATGGTCTTTGTTCTGGCGATTATCCTCTTGACCTTACGAATCTCACGGTGGTTAGCCAACTGTCGGGTTGCCAGGCGAAAGCGAAGGTTAAAGAGCTCCTGATGCGCCTCTTCTAACTTCTTAACTATCTCCTCGTTACTTAGGGCACGAATTTCATCAACTGTCAACTTTAACCCCCTCTCTTGTTGCAAAGCTACCAGCAATCGGGAGCTTGTGCGATGCGAGGCGCATTGCCTCTCGAGCTACATCCTCCTTTATGCCACTTAGTTCAAAGATGATCCTCCCCGGCTTGACCACAGCCACCCATTGATCCGGAGCACCCTTGCCTCCACCCATCCTCGTCTCCGCCGGTTTCTTAGTCACAGGTTTGTCTGGGAAAATGCGGATCCACAGTTGACCGCCACGACGCAAATAACGTACCAAGACACGTCGAGCCGCTTCGATTTGCCTCGCTGTGATCCAAGCACCCCCTTGAGCCCTCAGACCAAATTCCCCAAAGCTAACAGTATTTCCGCTGTGAGCTTCGCCTTTCAACCGCCCCCTATGAACTTTGCGGTACTTCACCCGTTTCGGCTGTAGCACTCTCTGTCTTCTCCTTTGCTTGGCCTGGGGATGCTACCACTTCGGGAAGAACATCACCCTTGTAAGTCCACACCTTAACCCCGATGCGCCCCATCACCGTGTGGGCTTCAGCAAACCCATAGTCGATCTCAGCACGTAATTTGTGCAATGGCATCTGACCTTGATGAAGCGTCTCCGTGCGAGCAATTTCAGCTCCGGCAAGTCTGCCAGCGCACTTTATCTTTATTCCTTTGGCACCAGCTTGAGAGGCTCGAAAGGCTGCTTGTTTCATTGCCCGGCGAAAAGCTATTCTGTTCTCAATTTGTCTAGCTATGCTTCGCGCTACTAAGGAAGCGTCAAGCTCAGGATAGTCAACTTCTCTGACGCTTAGTCTGACCCTTCTATTGGCGATCTTCTCTAGTCTCCCTCTTAATTCCTCTATATGTTGCCCACTTCGCCCAATGAGGATGCCTGGGTGAGGCGAATAGATGGTCATAGACACATCGTCTCCCGGACGCTCAATTTCCACTCGGGCGATAGCTTCTCGGGAGTACTTTTTCTCGACAGCCCGACGTAGCTTCAGGTCTTCCTGCAGCAATTCAGTGTAGTTTCTCTCAGCATACCATTTGGCCCGCCAATCCATGATAACACCAAGCCTAAAGCCATATGGGTGAACCTTCTGCCCCAATTACTGTTCCTCCTCGGCGACAAATACAGTAATATGACTGGAACGCTTCAGAATGGGACTTATACGCCCTCTCGCCTTTGGGCGAAACCTTTTCAGCGTATGCCCCTCGTTGGCCAGAATACCAACAATTCTAAGGTCGGAAGGCGACATTTGAAAGTTGTTCTCAGCATTGGCGACTGCAGACTTGATTACCTTGGCAACAGCTTTTCCTGTTGGTGCAGACAAGAATCTAAGGATAGTCAGAGCTTCGTCAACTTTCTTCCCTTTGACCGTATCTGCGGCAAGACGCGCTTTCCGCGGTGAAATACCAACATCCTTGGCACAGGCTCTGACTTTCATTTCGTGCTATTTCCTGCCACGAGCTGTTACCCTAGCTTTAGTAACATGCCCTCTAAATGTCCTCGTAGGCGCAAACTCCCCCAGTTTATATCCTACCATGTTCTCCGTAACGAAGATAGGCACATGCTTCCTCCCGTTATGCACTGCGATCGTATGACCTATCATTTGAGGAAAAACGGTAGAGGAGCGAGACCAGGTCTTTATCACCGCTTTCTCACCCGAGCGGCTTAGCATCTCCACCTTTTTGAGCAATTTAGCATCACAAAAGGGGCCTTTCTTAGATGATCTTGACATTTAGTCCTTCTTGCGCCTCTTCACAATCATGCTATCTGATGGTCTGTGTCTACGCGTCTTAGGACCTAGAGCTGGCTTCCCCCAAGGCGTCTTTGGTGGCATCCCTCGTGGGGCTCTACCTTCGCCACCTCCGTGAGGATGATCCCGAGGAGTCATGGCAGACCCGCGAACCGAAGGCCGAAAGCCTAGCCATCTCTTCCGCCCCGCTTTTCCCAATCTTGTATTCTCATGGTCAACATTACCTATCTGTCCAATGGTGGCCCAACACCTGCTGTGAAACTTGCGCAATTCTCCCGAAGGCAAGCGAAGTAAAGCATACTTGCCCTCCTTGCTCAGAACTTGAGCAGCGCTTCCAGCGCTGTGAACGACTTGGCCACCTTTACCAGGCTCCAGTTCAACATTGTGCACCAAGATACCCAAATGGATCAAACTCAACGGCAAGGCATTTCCGGGTTTCATTTCAGCATCTTCTCCCGCTTTTACAGTATCGCCCAAGTTGAGACCCAAAGGAGCAAGTATATACCGTTTTTCCCCGTCACAGTAGTGAATCAGGGCGATTCGAGCTGAGCGGTTGGGATCATATTCAATAGAGGCTACTCTTCCCGGAATGCCAAGCTTGTCTCTCTTGAAATCGATGATGCGAAGCTTACGCTTTGACCCACCGCCTCGATGACGAACTGTTATCACGCCTCGGCTATTCCTTCCCCCCTTTTTTCGTAGCGGCAGAAGCAAAGACTTCTCAGGAGAGACTTTGGTCAGTTCCTCAAAACTGGCACTAACCATGCCTCTTCGGCCTGGAGAAGTTGGCTTATAGGTCTTCAACGGCATCAGCTAAGTCCTTTTTGTCCTAGGCTACGGGTGACTCCTCTGCCAGCGAGTTCTCCTAAGCAGTTTCCTGTGCTGGTGCTTTGCCATCTTCTTCTTGCGCTTCTTGATAACTGAGCCCAAATCAGACACCTTCAAAGAACCCGATTTTGTGTCCAGGTTTCAGGGCGACTATCGCCTTTTTCCAAGAGGAGCTTGTCACCTGCCTTCTACCCATTCTTCGCGTCTTCCCCGGGACAGTCATGATATTGACTTTGGCCACTTTCACCTCAAAACACCGCTCCACCGCCTGCTTGATTTGCTGTTTATTGGCCTCGCGGGCTACCTCAAAGGCATACTTGTCTCCCTCCTGAAGCATGGTAGCCTTCTCTGTAATCAAAGGATGGCGCAACACCTCATGAAGATGCATGTCTAACGATCTCTCTCCCCCAGATTTGCTCTATATTTCGCACCGCGGGAATAGTGGCCAGCAGTGTCTTGTGAGAGACCAAATCCAGTACGTTGACTAAGGGAGAAGGCAAAACTCTAATGCCAGCTAAGTTGTGACTTGCCTTAGCTACGTTGGGATCGGATTGAGCTGTGATAATCAAGGCAGAAGAATCAGCTCCCAGAGCCGATAGGATATCGACCATTTCCTTTGTCTTTGGCGTCTCCAAGCGCAGGTCGTCTACTACTTTCATCTGTCCTTCCCTGACCTTGCTGGATAACACACATCTTAAGGCTAGACGACGCATTTTCCTGGGCATCGACTGGCGATAACATCGAGGACAGGGGCCAAAGACCACCCCACCTCCCCTCAGCAAAGGCGATCTTATATCGCCTCTCCTCGCCCTTCCCGTATGTTTCTGATGATACAGCTTCCTAGTGCTCCCCACCACTTCGCCTCTATTCTTCGTGCTTGCACTGCCTTGCCGTTTGTTAGCCAATTGCCTTACCATCGCCTGGTGAACCACGGCTCCGTTGAACGGAACAGCAAAAACATCCTCTCTCACATCCATGTGCTCAACGATCTCACCTTTGACATCATAAACAGAAAGTTGCACCGTTCACCTCTTTGTCATGCCCTATTGATGATTAACAACCCTCCTTTAGGACCGGGCACCGCCCCATTCACCAAGAGCAAGTCATGAGTTGCCTCCACTTCGACTACCCTAAGGTTACGTACAGTCACTCTTCTGTTCCCCATGTGTCCTGCCATGCGCATTCCCTTAAGCACCCGCCCAGGAAAAGTAGTAGCCCCAATGGAGCCGGGAGCACGATGCCTGTCAGACTGACCATGAGTTTTTGGTCCACCGGCAAAATGATGGCGTTTGACAACGCCAGCAAAGCCTCTTCCCTTAGATGCTCCGCTAATATTCACAAGGTCACCTGACCTCAGAAAACTGACATCCACTTGTTCCCCTCGCTTAATCGAGCTAACATCATCCACCCTGAATTCACGGAGAAACCTGAGTTGGCGTATGCCCTTAAGATGTCCCCGTTCGGTAGAATTAAGCCTGCTGGCTTGCCCAAAACCTAGCTGGACAGCATTGTAACCTTCCTTATCCGCACTCTTTATCTGGGTAACAAAGCAAGGGCCAGCCTCAATAGCAGTAACTACCATTGCCTCTCCGGCCTCCTCGAAGACTCGTGTCATCCCTATCTTCCTGCCAATAATAGCTTGAATCATTGTCTCAGCTACAGTCTTATGTTCACCTCTACCCCTGATGGTAGATCAAGCTGACTCAAAGCATCCACTGTCTTGGAAGTCGGCTGCAGGATATCAATCAGACGCTTATGAGTTCGGATTTCGAATTGCTCCCTTGAATCCTTGTCGATATTCGGGGAGCGAATTACGCAATACTTTCCAATGCGCGTGGGCAAGGGCACGGGCCCAACAACCATGGCTCCAGTGCGCTCGGCTGTCTCCACTATTCGCGACGCTGACTGGTCGACTAACTTATGGTCAAACCCCTTGACTTTGACACGAATTCTCTGCTTGGGCATCTACGCCGCTCCAACTTTGCCAAAAAGCTGCTCCGCCAAGCTGGCAGGCATCTCTTGATAATCGCAAAACTCCATACTATAAGTTGCCCTTCCTTGGCTAAGTGACCTAAGGGTGCTAGCATAGCCAAAGGCTTCTGCCAACGGAACAAGAGAGCGAACAACGCAAGTCTCACCATGAGGCTCAATACCATAAATATGGCCCCTTCGTGAATTCAAATCTCCAATAATGTCACCAAGGAACTCAGCTGGAGCCATTATCTCTGACTTCATGATAGGTTCGAGAACAACGGGCTTAGCTTTTCTGATACCACTGTGAACAGCCATGGAACCTGCTATCTTGAAAGCCAAATCTGAGGAATCAACTTCATGAAAGCTGCCGTCATACAAAGTCACTTTCGTATCCACTACAGGGTAGCCAAGTAACCCGCTTTGCAAAGCCTCCCTAACTCCTTCTTCTACGGACTCACCAAATTCTTTTGGTATAGCCCCACTTCGAATTCGATCGAGGAACTCGAACCCGCTGCCTCGTTCGCCAGGCTCAAGCTTGAGCCAAACATGGCCGTATTGCCCTTTGCCCCCTGATTGCCGAATAAACCTGCCTTCAGATTCCACAGGCACGGTAATCGTTTCCTTATAAGCTACTTGGGGCTTCCCAACCTTCGCCTTTAGTCCAAACTCACGAGACATGCGTTCTATCAATACTTGAAGATGCAATTCGCCCATCCCAGAGATAAGAGTCTGACCTGTCTCCGCGTTATTGCGGATTTTGAAGGTAGGGTCCTCCTGAGAAAGCCTGCCCAGGATGTCGTCCAGCTTGGTCTGCTCAGCTTTGCTGGTGGGTTCAATGGCCATTGAAAGCACGGGCTCTGGAAAGCGAATAGGCTCGAAAAGAACAGGCCGGGCAAAATCGCAAAAGGTGTCCCCGGTGGACGTCTTTTTCAGTCCCACCGTAGCTGCGATATCTCCTGCACGAACCTCCTTCACTTCTTCGCGATGATTGGCATGCATAGTGAATAGTCTTCCCAACCTCTCTCTCTCACCTGTGGTAGGGTTAAGAACTTGTGCTCCAGCAGATATCCTTCCGGAATAAACCCTGAAATATACTAGCCTACCCACAAAGGGGTCAGAAACGACCTTGAACGCCAAAGCTGAAAAAGGCGCCTGGTCACTCGCCTGGCAAAGGATTTCCTCGCTCGTCATAAGATCGGTAGCACGAGTTGACGGTACGTCTACAGGTGATGGAAGGTAATCGCCGATCGCATCTAGCAAGGGCTGGATTCCTTTGTTCTTTAAGGCACTGCCGCAAAGTACAGGTACTATCTGATTCGCAACAGTGAGCTTTCTGATAGCCGCTTTGAGCTGGGAGATGGCGATTTCCTTCCCCTCTAAGTAGGCCAGCATAATCTCATCGTCGTTCTCAGCCAACCGCTCAGTCAATGCCTGGCGGTGCTTGATTACCATAGCTTTTTCACCTTCCGGGATAGCTACCTCCATCGGGTACGAGGAACGATCATCGGGAAAAGCATAAGCTTTGTTTCGCACCAGGTCGATGATACCCTGCAGAGCTCTCTCCCTTCCTAGCGGAAGTTGTATTGCTAGCGTTTTGGTTTTCAACCTCTCCTCAATCATGCTCACTGTACAACAGAAATCTGCACCCGGACGATCCATTTTGTTAACAAAACAGATTCTGGGAACCTTGTACTTGTCTGCTTGACGCCATACCGTTTCTGACTGGGCTTCCACCCCGGCTACAGCATCTAGGATTACAATGCCTCCATCTAGGACTCGAAGGCTACGTTCCACCTCAGCAGTAAAATCAACATGTCCCGGCGTATCAATAATATTGATGCGGTGCTCACGCCAGTAGCAGGTTGTGGCTGCCGACACAATGGTAATGCCTCGCTCACGCTCCTGCTGCATCCAATCCATGACTGCCGTCCCCTCATCCACCTGGCCTATCTTATAGGTACGCCCTGTGTAATAGAGAATCCTCTCAGTAGTGGTGGTCTTGCCCGCATCTATATGAGCGATGATTCCAATGTTACGGACTTTTTCTATAGGGAGACTCTGTGACATAGTCTTATCTTGTACTCCAGATGCTGTTCTTAGCACAGTCCGTCACCAGCGATAATGAGCAAAAGCCTTGTTGGCCTCTGCCATCTTGTGAACATCGTCACGCTTCTTGATTGTTGCTCCCTGCCTATTGGCGGCATCGACCAGCTCAGCAGCCAGCTTCCCCGCCATTGATTTGCCGCTGCGTGCCCTTGCTGAGGCAACTAGCCACTTCATTGCCAGAGAACGACCACGATCAACTTTGACTTCTATTGGAACTTGGTAAGTAGCGCCTCCGACGCGGCGCGACTTCACCATGAGGAGGGGCGTTACATTTCCCATTGCACGATCCAGGACTTCCACAGGCTTATCACTTAGGCTCTGGCTAGCAAGTTGCATAGCGTCATTAACAATACGCTGGGCCTTAGCCTTTTTCCCGCCCAACATAACCTTATTGATGAGTTTAGCCACAGTAACGCTGCCATACCTGGGATCAGGCCGCAATACTCTTCTCGCTACTTTCTTGGTTCTTCTTGGCATTCGATGTCGTAGATTTCTTAGCTTCTCTTGGCTTGCTTTGTTCCGTACCTACTGCGGCCCTGTCGCCGATTGGCTACGCCTTCGGCATCCAAAGTACCACGAATAACATGATAGCGGATCCCGGGGACGTCCTTCACTCTCCCGCCACGAATCAGAACCACCGAGTGCTCCTGCAGATTATGACCCTCGCCTGGGATATAGGCGTTCACTTCCATACCATTAGTCAGCCTTACACGAGCTACTTTGCGCAATGCCGAATTGGGCTTCTTGGGAGTAACAGTCTTAACCAGAAGACAGACTCCTCGTTTCTGCGGTGAGCCCATATTCCACT
Source organism: uncultured Dehalococcoidales bacterium (assembly GCA_964534285.1). Classification (GTDB taxonomy): domain Bacteria; phylum Chloroflexota; class Dehalococcoidia; order GIF9; family AB-539-J10; genus JADFUX01. The sequence goes on along the minus strand of CAZHQV010000005.1, from coordinate 11,389 downwards.
TAGTCTCGTTCCTAAGCGAATTATGGCTGAAATGCAAGGCTGGAGCCTTAGTTCGCTTAACGGGTTTCCGCCGCCCCTTGCGAACAAGCTGATTCACTGTCGGCATTTACACAATCTCCTAATACTCTAGGCAATTAAAAAGCCACCTAGCTTCGCCCACCTCCTTGAAGGCCCAACGCTAGCTAGCCGGCTCCTTACAAACGTCTAGGCTATTGCCTAGAGTGGACGCTGGACTAGATTTAAACATAAACGATTAATAATGTCAACATAGAGTCGGCTCAACGTAATATTGTGCCTTACTGGCACGGAGAGATGAATAGGACACGCCCTGCCTTGGGACTTGACAAGGCCGGCTTTTTCAGAGATGACACAAGGCGCTATCGGACCTTTCCTCTGGCAAGCGACGCGAACACGCCGCCGAAACAAAGAACGGCGAAAATGATGAATGACGTCTTCATGCTTTCCAGGAAGAGAGGATAGTGCTCAGGCGTAATTTCAACTCTCCCGATGTATAGGGCGAACATCAGCATAGCAACTCCCATGCTGAAAACCATTCCAACCTGCCGCATTGTCGCCACAGTTGCCGAGGCTACTCCATAAGCCGTCTTTGGGGCAGAACTCATGACTGCGTTTGTATTGGGAGATGAGAAAAGGGCAAAGCCAAAACCAATCAGAATCAAAGCGCCCATAATGAACTCCAGGGAAGTCTCCCCACTCAGAAAGATGAAGAGGACAAGTCCCGCAGTGGTCAACGCCATCCCCGTTGAAGCAATTACTCTCGGTTCAATCCTATCTGAAAGCCTGCCGGCCAGCGGCGAAAAGATTGCCTGCACGGCAGGCATGGCTACCAGAATCAAGCCAGCACTTTGAGGGCTGAACCCTTTTATGTACTGCAAATAAAGGCTTATGAAGAAAGCCACGGCAAATGTGGCACTGTAGTTAATCAAGGCCGCCAGGTTAGAAAAGGCGAAGACTCTGTTATTCTTGAAAAGGTTCATATCCAGGACCGGGCTTCTCATTTTCGTTTCCAACCGGACGAATCCCAGAAGCCCGATGACACCTGCTACAATCAGCCATACCCCCAGCATCGCCGGCAACATAGTAAACCCATACACTAACACTACGAGCGCAACGCTGTAGATTATGGAGCCAGCAAGATCGAATGTTTCTCCCTTCGCCTCAGCCCAATCGCCCTTCACTTTCCGCAAGATGACGCCCAGAACAACCAATCCCAGGGGCACGCTTACGAAAAAGATGCTCCTCCAGCCCAAATGCTGTGTTAAAACCCCACCCAGAACCGGTCCCAGGGAAAGGCCAGCATAGGTCGCAGCGACATTTATGCCGAGGGCCTTCCCCCTCTCGGCGGCAGGAAACACCGAGGTGAGCATTGCCACTCCGGTTCCGGCAATCATGGCACCGCCGATTCCCTGTAGAACCCGGAAGGAAATAAGCATGGCGGCCGAGGCTGCAATTCCCGAGAGAAAAGATGAAACCGTGAAGACAATCACGCCGTATGTGAAGACCTTCTTCCTGCCATGTATGTCTGCGATCCTCCCAAAGGGGACAAGCAAAGTGGCAGAGGCCAGTATGTACGCAGTAGCAATCCAGCCTAACGTGACTGCATCCAGTGCTAGCTCCCTTCCGATTGAAGGAAGCGCAACATTCACAGAAGAGCCCATGAAGGGGAAAATAAAGGAAGCCGTGCTGGCAACAAGGAGTACCACTTCCTTGCTGGTATCACTTCTCACAGGATTGTCCACGTCAGACATTATAGCTCATTCAACGGGCGAGCCCAGGAAACCAAAACCATATTAACTGCATGTCATTACAAACCCCTGTGCCTGCGGAAGGTCATCACAAGGTCGAAGAGTAGGCTGGTGCAGGTGTTGGCCGCAAGATGGAGGTATTCCGCCCGCCAGCAATGCTGTTTAGCCGACGAGCGAGGACACATTCTCCGGAACAGACAATGATAACACCAGCGGGCTGATCCCCGAACAGAAACTTCCGGATAAGGATCAAGCACTACACTTTGATTCTCCTGTTAACACGAAGCAGGCAATGATATAATTTGCCAAGCGGGATGGGAAGGATAGATGGCCGAGCCAGTGATGAACTTCGTCCGGTGCGCGTGACTCTGGGTTACCAGTCCTTTGCCGAAGGTTCAGCTCTGATAGAAATGGGACACACAAGGGTGGTGTGCTCTGTAACCATGGAGGAACGAGTGCCTCGTTTTATCAAGGGGAGCGGCCAAGGTTGGGTCACTGCTGAATATGCCATGTTACCTCGGTCTACTCTTACCCGCACACAGCGTAATAGGACAGAGGGAAGAAACCAGGAGATTCAGCGCCTTGTTGGTCGCAGTCTACGGGCAGCAACCAACCTGGTTGCCCTAGGAGACAGGACTTTCATCGTGGACTGTGATGTGCTGCAAGCAGACGGTGGCACCAGGACAGCAGCCATCACCGGGGCATACATTGCTTTGTATCAAGCCTTCCACAATCTGAGAAAGCAAGGTGTTTTGGCATTTATGCCGCTCAATAAGATGATCGCTGCCACCAGCGTTGGCATTGTGGATGGCAACATACTGCTCGACCTCTGTTATGAAGAGGACTATCGCGCTGCAGTGGATTTCAACGTGGTCATGACAGACAAGAATGAGTTTGTGGAGATTCAGGGGACTGCTGAAGGCAAGCCCTTCTCCAGAGAGGACATTGACTTACTGCTTTCCTTCGCCAGGGAGGGCATAGAAAGGCTATTTAGAATTCAGAGGCAGACTCTAAGAGCCTTGTCTTGACTGGGAGAGCCACCTCCGCGATGGTGGTGTGTCGTGGTGGGTAAGGTCAAAGACCAAGGTGAGCCCGAGAGAAGCTCTTCAGATTATCTCTTGCAGGACCAAGCGTTCTCCCACAATACCTGAGAACTGTCATAACAAACGGACATTTGAGTCGTAAGAACCCGGTCACATGAAATATGCGGCAGTCCCGCATAGCCGAGCTCTACATACTCATAGGAGGCATGTACATGAATAGAAAGGTCGGACACCTGGAAAAAATGGATGTGAATGAATTGACAAGAAATATTACGGATGATTGGAAGAACTTCGTTGTGAGTGAAATAAATGATCACGTTGCAAGAGTAAGTGTCCTACAGCGTGATTTTCATTGGCATCTTCATAAGAACAGTGACGAACTCTTCTATGTGATTGAAGGTAAGCTTTTCGTGGATTTGGAGGACCGTATCGAAGAAATAGGCCCTGGCCAAATGATTACCATTCCCAAGAACGTCAGGCATAGGACAAGATCCAGTTCACGGACAATAATTCTCTGCTTCGAATCGGCAAGCAATGTCATTACTGGCGATATGTAAATGCCTCAAGTCATGCATATGCTAGGCTGAAGGCGACTTCTTTGCTGCAGGCGGTGGAGAACTCAGTTCGTTCTATTTCAACGGCCCGAGAGACCTGATAGAAAGGAGGGTGCAATGAAAGTAATACACCGAGGCATTATCAAATTCGTCCCAGGCAAGACGGCAGAGGGTATGGAGCTTCTACAGAAGATGATAGCAGTGGGCGCTCGCTCAGGGGCTGGCCCCTGGCGGTGCTACCGTCCCTCTATTGGTGGTGGGGACGTAGGCCATACCTTCATTTTCGAGACTGAGTGGGACAGCCTCGCCTCAGTGGAAGCGGTTTGGGAGAAGCCAGATCCAGAGATGCAGGCGCTCATGCAGAAGTATGACGCGATCGTCGAGAACCACACAGTCGAATGGTACACGCCGGTGTCACTGGAAAGCTGACTAAGGCGGGTTAGTCCTGGTGTCAACGAGCTCCCGAACGGCATGAAAGAAGCTAGGGCCGGACTTGCCCGGTGCCGAAGATCACCCACTTATAGCTTGTTAGCTCCTTAAGCCCCATGGGACCGCGGGCATGGAACTTCTGGGTGCTTATCCCTATCTCAGCACCTAAGCCAAATTGCCCGCCATCGGTGAAACGGGTGCTGGCGTTAGCATAGACACAAGCAGCGTCTACCTGATTAAGAAAGCTCATAGCTGCTGAGTAGTCTTCGGCGACAATGGCTTCGGAATGCCCTGAGCCATATCTCTCAATATGCTCCAGAGCTTCATCCAGAGAATCAACCACCTTAATGGCTGCTTTCAGTGACAGGTATTCCTTCCCCCAGTCCTCAGCTACGGCCGGGACCAAATTCAAAGAAGGAATGGGCTTGAGGATAGCCATAGCTCGCTCATCACAATGTATTTCCACTCCTGCTTTGGCCCACTCTTTGGCAATGGAAGGAAGATAGGTCTGGGCAATCTGGCTGTGCACCAGCAGGCAGTCCAGCGCATTGCACACCGTGGGGCGCTGGACCTTGGCGTTATAGGCAATGGCTACTGCTTTGCTGAGGTCAGCGCTTTTGTCCACGTAGGTATGGCAAACACCTACTCCACCGGCAACCACTGGCATGGCAGCATTCTCAGAGACAAGCTTTATCAAACTGGGACCACCACGGGGAATCATGAGGTCGATAACCCCTCTCATCTTTAGCATGTGGTTGACTAAAGCCCGCTCGGTCGATTCAATAAGTTGAATTGCTCCCTGGGGCACCCCAGCCCGATCAGCCGCTTCCTCAGCTACTTTGGCTAGCGCGGTGTTGGAGTTAACGGCTTCCCTGCCGCCACGGAGAATAACAGCGTTGCCCGACTTGAGGCACAAGCTTGATATATCAATAGTGACGTTGGGGCGGCTCTCATATATGGCTCCGATAACTCCCAAGGGAACTCGTTTCTTACCTATTTGCAAACCATTGGGCAAGGTGCGCATCTCAATCACCTCGCCGACCGGGTCAGGTAAGCCAGCCACCGTTCTTATGTCCTGGGCCATGCCTTCAAGACGGCTCGGCGATAGCATGAGCCTGTCAAGCATAGCCTCGCTCATCCCTGAAGCCTCACCCTCATCATAGTCAGCCTTGTTTGCAGCCAGGACCTCATCCCTCCTGTCCATAAGAGCCTCAGAGATGTTGAGCAAAGCCTTGTTCTTGATTTCCGTGGAAAGGAAAGCTAGCTTCTTTGATGCCGCCTTGGCCGCCTTCCCCTTTTCCTCCAATTCTTCAATAGCTAATTCCATGAGACTTCCTCCTTAAGAGAATAAGTGTGTAGATTATTGAGATAGCGTGTCGAGATTACGACACCCATGCGAACATTTCCGAGCTTGTAGATTGTCTCCTTCGACCTCAGATTGCCCTTCCCCTATACCCTGTCCGCTCTGCCCTCTTTAACCATAGAACCAAACAAGGCAGGGATATGCTGCCCGTAGCCGAAGCTCCTGATTCGCCTCTCTGCCAGCTTAACGTATTCCTCGTTTATGTCATAACCCACGTAGCGCCGCTTTGTTTTTATCGCAGCCAGCGCTGCTTGCCCACTCCCGATAAATGGGTCTAAGATGACCTCTCCCTCATAAGTATAGAGCTGGATAAGCCTATATGGTAACTCTATAGGAAAAGGTGCAGGATGCCCAACGCCCTTTGCCTGTTCCGCAGGGAATGTCCACACACTCTTAGTAAATTCAAGGAATTCCTCCCTGGATATAGTGTCATGTCTATTGGGTGACTTCCTTCGGGCAAAGGCTCCCTTGGAGAAAACCAGGATATATTCGTGAACATCCCTCAACGTCGGGTTAGCTGCAGAAAGCCAGCTTCCCCAGGCTGTGGAGGGGCTGGAACTTGAAGCCTTGTTCCATATAATCTCCCCTCGCATCAGAAGACCTAGCTCAAGCATGTCTTCGATAATAAGGGCGTGAAGGGGGATATATGGTTTTCTCCCCAGGTTGGCAATATTTATGCAAGCCCTGCCCCCGGGCACAAGGACTCTACGAACCTCTCGCCATACCGACCTAAGAAATTCTCTATATCCCTCAAGCGTCAAGTTTTCATCGTATTCCTTGCCCACGTTGTAGGGCGGAGAGGTAACCATCAGGTGGACGCTATTGTCAGGCAATTCCTCCATCTTTTCGCTTGATTTGCAAAATATCTTGTCCAGAAATTCGGGAGGGACGGGGTTTTCTATGTATTTGACCTTTTCTTCTTTGGGCAAGCTTTGATAGAGCTTGCTGGCATAGAACTGGGTGGAGTCATGATTTATCCGCCCCGGCGAGCCGAATGGACTCGTCCTCGTGCCCGCTTTCCTTTGCTTACGTGTTGGCGCCCGGGTCACTGTACGCTCCAGTTTGGCGGTTGCTGCACAAGCCCGCTTTCCCTCATAATATCACCATGTTATTGCGATGAACCACTTCGTCGCCGTATTCATGGCCCAGAAGGCCAGCGATTCTATCAGAACGCACCCCTTTGATGACAGCCACATCAGTGGAACTGTAGTTGGAAATGCCGCAGGCAATATGGTTGTCTTGCCTGTCAGAGATGTCCACAATGTCGCCGCGCCCGAAGTAACCTTCCACCCCGACAACACCGGCCGGGAGCAAGCTTCTGTTTTGTTCCTTAACAGCTAGCACGGCTCCTTTGTCCACCATTATTTTGCCTTTGGAAGCCAGACCGCTTAGCATCCAGCGTTTCCTGCTCTCCATCTTGTTGACTCGCGGAGGGAAAAGCGTACCCCTTTCTTCTCCATTGCTGATTCTAAGTAATATGTCAGGCTCCCACCCGTCGGCGATGACCACAGCCACTCCTGAAGAGGTGGCCAGTTTGGCCGCCTCGATCTTGGTTATCATGCCACCAGTCCCGTGATAGTCTGTGGTTTCCTGGGCTAATCGCTCAATCTCGTCATCGATATTATCTACTCTGGATATGAGCTTAGCATCGGGATTGCGGCGAGGGTCAGCAGTATATAGACCGGCGACATCAGTGAGCAGCACCAGAAGGTCAGCATCGATCAGGTTTGCTACCATTGCGGACAGGTTATCATTATCTCCAAACTTAAGCTCTTCGATTTCGTCAAGGGCGACAACATCATTTTCATTGACAATACAGACTACTCCAAGCTCAATAAGCGATAGCAGGGTGTTACGAGCATTGAGATAGCCGGCGCGGTCGGACATATCTGCTTTAGTAAGCAATGCCTGAGCAATGGTTATGTCATATCCATCGAGAAGTTGCCCATAAATGTGCATAAGATGGCCTTGTCCCACCGAAGCCAGGACCTGTTTGAAGGGAACATTCTTGCGCTCATGGACACCCTTTAGCTTTTCCCTCCCAGCGGCAATGGCCCCCGAAGAGACTATTATTATCTCCCTTCCCTGACTATGCAGTTGGGCTACTTGCTTTGCCAGGTTGGCCATAATTCGCAAATCAAGGTGCTCGCTGCCAGCGGTGAGAAGTCTGGTGCCAAACTTGGCCACTATTCGATGATAGAACATAGCTCAAATTATAATGGGAATAGGCAGTCTCAACAACGGGAGCTCGAGCAATTACATAATTCATCCTTGTGTTATCCCTTAAGCCCCTGAGTCACGTAACCGCATCAGTTTTGGCACCACCCCTGAGATTGCTTCGCTGCTTGCCACGCCTTCGGCTCGCAACTTCGGCTCGCAATGACAATGCCGGGGACCTGTAGTGAAAGGGGGATCCGATTGCGAAGAGCATCACCGACGCGGCAATCTCGCGGTGGGAGATTGCCACGCTTCACTCGCAATGACAAGGAAGAGTCTGCGCTCACGGATTGAAATTGTCCAGCATATCTTGACCTGCTTTCCACGGCCAGACGAGAGCTTTTTGCCCACATGAACAAGCTATGCTACAATCGGATGCCCTTTAGTATGAATCTCTCCTCTTTGCTTTCTCTCATCACCGAAGCGCCAGGTTATTCCCGCCTGCTGCAAGAACTGTCCAGCCCTGGGAGTGAATCCAGCCTGGCTATTCTCGACGCGGCCAAAACCTACCTCATAGCTGCCCTGCACCATGATTTGGGGTTGCCCGTGATGGTAGTCACTGCCAGAGCTGAAGACGGCCAAAGGCTACACGAGGAGCTGCAGGTCTGGTGTCCCCCTTCAGCCCAAGTGCGCCGTTTCCCTGAACCAGATGCCTTGCCCTATGAATACCTTGCCTCCGACCTCACCACAATGCTGGAAAGACTGCAAGTGCTGTCTGTCTTGACATCTTGCCAAGACTGTGAAGTAAACAATGTCGAAGCTCCTTTGATAGTCGTATCGGCGGCAGCGGCAATGGGGAAGACCATACCTAGAGATGATTTTGTTTCGGCCTGCCACACCTTGAAGCAAGGAATGGCCGCCGACCCTCTTGAGCTCATAGCCAGATGGCAGACCATGGGCTACGAAATGGAGAATATGGTTGAGGTGACAGGGACAATGAGTCGGCGGGGCGGCATCGTTGATGTTTTTTCTGCCTGCAGCGCCTTCCCGGCCAGAATAGAGTTCTTCGGTAATCGGATAGAAAGCATTAGGCTCTTCGATCCCGAGAATCAGCGCTCCCTGAAACCCGTGGAGTCAATAGCCATCGTTCCAGCTAAAGAGGTACTAACACGCCGGACAGATAGCGATTCATGGCAGCAAATAAGAGGCAACATGGAGCCAGGCAGCTGCACCGCTGAAGCAAAGGAACGCATCGAAGCAGATATGGCTAGACTATGGCAGAACCAATGGTTCGCGGGCGCTGAGTTCTACTCGCCTTTGTTCAACTCTGGCAGTATTCTTGATTACCTGCCCGGGGATGCCCTTATCATTGTGGACATGCCCAGGCAGATAGAGTCGGTCATGAAGAAACTGCATGAGCAGGCTTCTGAACTGCGACAGGCCAAGCTTGAGCAGGGTGAACTACCTCAAGGCTTCCCCCCTCCGTATTTTGCCCGCAGTGAATTGCAGCCAAAGATAAGCGCAAAACGGCAACTGGTATTAGAGCCCTGGAGTGAGAACCGCGAGCAGGTTCTGCCTTTCACGGCTCCTCAGACTCATGGGGGCAAACTGGAGACTTTCCTCAGGGTGACAAAGGAGATGGTCAAAGCTAAGCAGAGGGTAATGGTACTCAGCCATCAAGCTAACCGCTTGGCCGAGCTTTTTGAGGAAGAAGGCATTTATGTCTGCCCAACATCACAGTTAGAGCAGGTGCCTCCCCCTGGTTCAATCGCTCTGGTTCAAGGTTCGCTGCCCCAAGGCTGGGGCATGAACCACGTCCTGAGCCTGACTACCGACGCCGAGATCTTCGGTTTTGTCAAGCAACGCCGGCCGGTAACAAAGAAGCACCTACGCCGCCGCTGGCTCAGCTCTCAATTGACACCCGGTGATTATGTGGTTCATGTTGAGCATGGCATCGGCAGATTCAGCGGTTTGACCATGATGACCACCAATGGCACTCAGCGGGAGTACCTTATCCTGGAATACGCCGCTGACGACAGGCTCTACGTGCCCACCGACCAAATAGGATGCCTCACCCCATATATTGGTGCTGGTGACCAGCCACCAACTCTGAGCCGGCTTGGAACTCAAGAGTGGGTGCGAACGAAACGGCGAATCAAAGAGTCAGTGGCCGATATTGCTCAGGAGCTTCTGAATCTTTATGCCACCAGAGAGCTAACACCGGGCTTTGCTTTCTCCCCCGACACGCTATGGCAACAAGAACTAGAAGCTTCCTTTCCTTATGTAGAGACTCAGGACCAGCTTGAGGCAATTGCGCTGGTGAAAGAGGAAATGGAAAAAGCCAGGCCTATGGAGCGGCTTATCTGTGGAGATGTAGGCTACGGCAAGACCGAGGTCGCCTTGCGTGCCGCCTTCAAGGTTGTCATGGATAATAGGCAAGTAGCTATCTTGGTTCCTACCACTGTGCTGGCTCAACAGCATTTCATTACCTTCAGCCAAAGATTGCAGCTTTTCCCCTTGAAGGTGGAGATGCTAAGCCGGTTCTGCTCTCCAACACAGGAACGAGCTCTCCTTGATGGCTTGGCCGCTGGCACCGTAGATATCTGCATCGGTACTCACCGCTTGTTGCAGAAAGATGTTGTCTTCAGAGATTTGGGCCTGGTGGTCATCGATGAAGAGCAGAGGTTCGGCGTGGCCCAAAAGGAGCGGCTTAAGCAACTAAGGACAGAGATAGATGTCCTTACCCTTAGCGCCACACCTATTCCCCGTACCCTCCATATGTCTTTGGCGGGAATCAGGGATATGAGCATTATGGAAACGCCGCCGGAACAGCGCTTGTCCATCAAGACTCACGTTGGAAGTTACGATGAGGCGTTAGTCCGGCGGGCAATACTGCATGAGCTGGAGCGAAATGGTCAGGTCTTCTTTGTTCATAATCGGGTTCAGAGCATCGCCCTAGTTGCAAGCAAGTTGAAGGCTCTAGTACCTGAAGCTAAGATGAGTATAGCTCACGGGCAGATGCCTGAGGAACGATTAGAGAGAGTAATGGCGGAGTTTGCCGCGGGCAACTACGATATTCTGGTTACCACTACTATTGTCCAGTCCGGTCTGGATATGCCAAATGTCAACACTCTGATAGTCAACGACGCTGACAGATTGGGCTTGACCCAGCTCTACCAGTTGAGGGGTAGGGTAGGCCGTGGAGTTAACCGAGCGTATGCCTACTTTCTCTTCAATGAAGGCAAGCAACTGACTCCCCAGGCTCAGAAACGGCTCAGTACCATATTCCAGGCTACAGAACTCGGTGCTGGACTTGGAATAGCTATGAAGGACCTGGAGATTAGAGGAGCGGGTAACCTCCTTGGCGTTAAGCAAAGCGGACATATATCTGCTGTAGGTTTCGAACTGTATTGCCAGTTGCTTGCAGAGGCAGTAGAGGAATTGAAGGCGCAACGCGAGGGCAAGCCCAAAAGAATCAAACCCGAGATCACACCAAGCATAGGGCTGCCGCTGACGGCTCACATACCACAAGGATACGTACCCTCCCTAAACGCCCGACTGCGCCTTTACCACAGGCTGGCAAAGGCAGAGAGCATCGAAGAGATAGAAGACATAGCTCAAGAACTCAGGGATAGATTCGGCGCCCTGCCGAAGGCAGCGGAAAACCTCCTCTACATGGTGAAGATCAAGATCCTAGCCACCAAAGCTGAAATAGAGTCTATTCACACAGAAGAGAGAAGAATCATAATAAAGCCCAGAAGGCCAGGAAGGCTAGCTCTTCCAACACGTTACAGTGGAGTAGTCAAAGTAGGCCCTACCCAAATAAGGTTAGATACCAAGCCCCTAGGTGATAGCTGGATAGAAGTGTTGGAGGAAATACTGACCCCAGAAGGGGAACCGTCAGGAGTTCCCCTTCAAGCATAGACCGGCGATCGTCTTTCCACCAAAATGCGACAAGCGACTACTTAGCCAGCCATCCCTTACCGTCAGGTAGCTTGTATCCAAACTGGCCCAAAACCGTTTCAGCCATGATATACAAAGCAGTAAGACCACAAACAATCAAATCCACACCGGCGA
>CAZHQV010000004.1:0-39183 GCA_964534285.1 uncultured Dehalococcoidales bacterium | reverse complement strand
AGGAGGCGGCATTGGTATCGCTGCGAACTCAACAGGTTATTCAAGCAGAGACGGGGGTTACCGAGGTAGTTGATCCCCTTGGGGGCTCCTTCTATGTCGAGGCTCTGACCGATGAGTTTGAGAGAAGAATTCTGGATGAAGTGGATGAAATCGAAAAGATGGGTGGCTACGTTGCGGCTATAACAAGAGGCTGGATACATAGGAGAGTTGCCGAACACTTCAATCGGGAACAAAGGATGATTGAACAAGGGGACATAAAGGTTGTCGGCTATAACATATACAAATCTCCCTCTGAATTACCGCCAATAGATGTCTTCCGCTATCCCGAGGGCGTGGAGGAAAGGCAGAAGGCGAAATTGGCAAAGTTGAGAGCTCAAAGGGATAACGAAAAGGCCAATAGCGCTCTTAATGCGCTGGGAGAAGCGTGCAAGAGAAAGGAGAATATCGTGCCCTATAGTGTTGAGTGTGCCAGAGCAGGCTGCTCGGAAGGGGAGCTGTTCAAGGTATTCAAGGAGGCCTTCGGTCTGTGGACACCAGGGGGGCTTTGGTAAGAATTTCTCTCTTCCAACATAGACAAAATGGGAGGTTCGATAAACATGGAAAGGAAAACTAGGGTATTATTGAGTAAACTTGGCGTCGATGTTCACAATAGGGGAATTATCACTGTGGCAAATGAATTGAAGGACGCCGGCATGGAAGTTGTCTATATCGGCAACGCGCTTCCGGAGCAAATAATCAAGGCAGCGATGCAAGAAGATGCTGATGCTGTCGGGGTGAGTTCTCTGGGAGGTGCTCATATGACTCTGGGCAGCGAGGTCATTAAGGTAGCCGAGCGCGAAGGGCTGAAAGAGCGCACGGCATTTTTCATCGGGGGCGTCATGGCACCCCGCGATGCTATCGATTTGAAGGAAATGGGGTTTGATGAGGTCTTCACGCCCGGAGCAACCAGAGAGGAAATACTGTCGGGCGTGAAACAAGGTCTGGCTTCCAAGAAGAAGCGATGACAGCTTCGGCGTAGCTTGTATTTGAGACCAAGTAAGGAACAGCCCAAAGTGTGAAGGGGCTGTGGCTGCAAAACCACAGCCCCTTCTTCTTTCTGGACTAACCTACTCCGGTGCCTCGTACAGCCTGAGGCCAGCTTCGCCAGTAGCTACCTCCTTGCCTTCTTGGTTCACACAGGTAGTCTTCAACTTCAGAATTCCCTTGTCCTTCCTGGCCTCAATTACCTCAGCAGTAGCGGTGATGCTGTCGCCAACCCTCACGGGCGCCAAGAAATTGATTGACTGGGAAAGGTAGATGGCTGTCCCCGGAAACTTAGCTAGGGCGGCTGATATCCAACCTAGCGTTATTATTCCGTGTGCAATCCTACCGGCAAACATGGTCTTCTTGGCGTACTGTTCGCACATGTGAATGTAATTAGTATCTCCCGAAATCCCAGAAAACATCACGATATCTGCGTCAGTAAGAGTATGCATGTGACTTCTCTTTGCGCCAACATCTACACCGAGTTTGTCCAGGATAGCGCGTTCCTTTTCCATGATTACCTCCTTACGACCATAGTATCCCTGGTTCGTTAGTACCTCGGTTAACTACTATTTACAGTAGCCCTAAGGTCATGCTATAATGGTCACGGCAAACAGCAGGCTAATATTACCATGATGCCGTAGTCTAGTACAGGGCCACCGTCGATTGGCAGTACTGCAGCGTAAGGTGCTCCTCACCAAAGGAAGCGGGAGTTCTTTCCCCCAAGGAAAGGCGTGTGGAGTGTATCAGCAGATTGAGCTTTACCGGCTACATAACCGACTTATCCCCGTCCTTGTAATTGCATGAACAAAGGAGGTGGGCTATCACAGAGGGCTGGTTACCTCCTCTGCATTCACAAAGGTCAAGATTCTCTATGACCCCGGTCTCGGTCAAACCTGAGACGAAGACAGACCGTAGAGGAGTGTTGCTTGCAGGAAGACGTCGGCACCAAGCTAAGCAAGACTGAGGCCTTGTGGCCGGCGGTCAGGTGCTGCAACCATCCGGGCTAGAGAACACACGTTGTGGACAGGAAAGCCAATTCTGGGAAATCATGGCGGGGAGCTTGCCAAGGAAGTGGGGGGCCAAGCTTATGTGGGAAAAGCAGGGCAGTTGGCAGCTTTCCGTGGGGATAGTGTTTTGCGCCTGAGGAGGGACCGTAAACCCTTGGCGGAATGGTTACTACACCACAACAAGGATACAAAGAGTGCACAAACAGGCTTGACTGCCGAGGTCTGTCACCGTGGATGACCTAGCGTCAGATATTGTGTTGCAGGGTTCACCAAAGTGTCCAGAGAGCGAGTTGGACAAGGCCTTACCACCTGGCGATACCGTGCGAAATGTCAAAGATGCGTTGAAACGCAACAAGCTAAGGCTGGTCAGGGAGACCTTGCGCATCGATTCCCGTCGGTTTGACATCCCAGTCTTCGTTTGCCTGACTGGGGAAGATAATAATGCCCCCATGGCGAAATCTATGGGCAAAGGCTATACCCCTGAGCAAGCTGAGGCCAGTGCGCTAGTGGAACTAATCGAACGCTTCAGCCATGCCAATTTCCCAAGGCTGCAGCACTTTTGGAAAGACACATATGACAATGTGAAGGATAAGGCCATTCCCTTCGACCAAATCTTCCTGATCCCTGGCAAGAAGGCGAAGGTACCGGAGGAGAATAGGACAAAATTCGCTGAGCTTCTCTTTTCTTGGGTTCCAGCATACAGCTTGCGGCAAGAAAGAGATTTTCTGATACCCTATGAATGGTTTGCAGATGTGCAGGGTACCAATGGTCTATCCGCTGGCAACACTTTGGAGGAGACTCTTCTGCAAGGTCTCTGCGAGGTAGTAGAAAGGCATGTCTGCTCCATAATCTGCATGGAACAGAAATCTGTTCCCACCATCGATGTGACCACAGTAAGAGATCCCGTAGCCAAGGATTTGCTCAGAAGGTTTCATTCCAATGGCATAAGAATGGTCTTCAAGGATTTTAGTTTGGATACCGGCATCGCGACTGTGGGTGGAATAGCCTATGACCCCTCAAGTTTCCCCAACAGTGAGATTGTCTGCTGTGCCGGAACAGCCACCCACCCTGAGAAGGCGCTCATCAGGGTTCTTACCGAAATACAGCAGATGGCTATAGATGACTTCCGCCAGGACTATTATGCCGGGGGAATTCTGCCAAAATTCACAACGATACACGAGGCCAGTTATCTGTTGAATGAAGGTAATCTGGTTCCTATCGACTCCCTTCCTAATGTGTCAGAAAACGACATGAAGCTAGAGACAGAAAGGTGTACCGCAGCTTTGGCCGCCATAGGCTATGAGCCACTGGTTGTCAACATCACTCACCCCACCCTGACAATTCCCAGTGTGTTTGTGATCATCCCAGGCTCTGAGCAGTATGAGAACTCCTCCCGCGATTTGAATACATATTATTACATTGGCCGTCGTCTTCAACATCTGGGCCATTTTGAGTCGGCTATCACTTGGTATCAACAGTCAATATCCAATCATCCAGCTTCCTCCTGCCACTGTTATATGCAGATAGCTGAGTGTTACAATTGTCTAGGAGACTACCAGGAGGCCATCAATAGTTGCAAGACTTGTTTCCAGTATGGGCCCGATAGAGTCATGCAAATAGCGATTTATGATTCAGCGCTGAGAAGTATGGAAAGACTAAAGGCGAAGGTTGGCTGACATCTTAGTTCACTTGGTGCGCTTGCTTAGTACTTCCTCCTCAGTAGCGGTGAGGAAAGCGGAAGCAGGAATATCGCCAGCCGCCCGGCAGCCTATCCCGGGGGCAGAAACAAGAAGGCAGTATCTGTGAAGTTCCGAAAACTGAGTGTAACGAAGGGGTGCATCGATTGTAGGTTTTGCCAATACATGGTGAGTTGCCCAGTGGAGTATTTCGTCAATTGGCCGGTAGAAGGTTCCGAATGTACGGGTTGCGGAATATGTATTAGTGGTTGCCCTGCGGAAGCACTAACGGTGGGAGAGGTAGAAGAGGAACGGACACCGGTCAACGTTTTCGTCGATGGTAGCGCATTTCAGGTGCCCTCAGGCATCACGGTCTTGACGGCACTAGAGATGTTGGGGTATAAAGTCTCACAATTCTACGGTGATGGCGTGGTGAACCGCATGTGTACTACTGGGGCCTGCTACAATTGCTGTGTACTGATAGATGGTCAGCTTAAGAGAAGCTGCGTGACTCCCGTAGAGGAGGGCATGAAAGTAATCACGGACAAGGATATGATACAGCGTTACGAGCCCCTCAGGCTTGTTTCCCAAATCTCCGCTTACCTGCATCCGGGGGTTTCATGTTTCACGCACGGCTGCAATTTCGCCTGTTCCTGGTGCCATAACTGGGACATAACCTTCTCCTCAGTTGGAAATCCGTTTACACCCAGGCAGTTCCTTGAGATAATAAATCAAGGTGGAGGCAACTATTCTATGCTTGGCATCTCCGGCGGTGAGCCAACACTGAACAGAAGGTGGCTGATTGCTTTTCTGAAGGAGCTGAGCCATAGGAATAGGAATTTGGCAATACAGATAGATACAAACGCATCGATATTAACCAAAGACTATATAGATGAACTTTATGATTGCGGGATGACTCATATTTCCCCGGATGTAAAGGCAGTAAGTGTTGAATCCTTTATGAGCATAACTGGCGTCGAAGACAGACAGCTTGCCCAATTCTATCTAGACAGGTCTTGGGAAGCTGTGAAACATATAGTCAATGAGTATGCCGGGAAGCTCTTTTGTGCAGTAGCCATTCCCTATCATCCCAGGCTGAACAGCCTGGAGGAGGTGCACAAAATAGGGAAAAGGCTGGCTTCCCTAGATAGAGATATTGATGTGAACTTGGTGGAATACCATCCTGCGTTTAGGGCAAGAGGGATACCCCCGGCACCCAAGGAGATGGTACAAAGGGCGGTGAATCTGCTCTATGATGCGGGACTAAGAAACGTATGGCTTCAAGGGTCAGAAGATGCTCCCAGCCCTCTAGCCCCTGAAGATCTCGTAGATTATTCGATTCTGAAAGGAGGTAAGCTATGAGCTGAATTGAATATGGCGGAGAAACAGGGAGAATAGGCAACTAAATAAAAGGAGGCACACGATGGTTTATGCACTTTTGGCGGTGGCAGGTCTCTTCCTCTTTACCTTGGGATTCTTCTGTATAGGCAAGATTACGGCACCAAAGGGAACAGGTATCCTTGGAGTGATCGCCGGCATTACCGGGAGCGTCATGGTTCTTTATATGGTACTTACGGACGCATTATTGGTGTTTGGCCCCACAGTATCCGGTGCCGTTGCCGTTGCTGCGTTCTGTTTCACCATACTATGGACTTTGGCAGGATTTGAAGTCGTTCTCGGCGGAGACTTTAAGGCTACTGGATGGTTCAGCCTGCTTGGAGGGCTTTTTGCTTTTCTCATTGGTCTAGGCTGGTTCAATGTGCTCGGCACTGCGCTGCCCCTACTCCCCCAGTTCGGCATTATGTTCGAGGTATGGGCGGTAGCTTTCTGGACGGTATTCGTCGTTTTTGCTCTAGGCAAGATGGGCGCTCTGAAGTTCCTCGGCTGGTGGCTCATTATCCCCGTTGTATTGGTCACTCTGGTTTGGCCGATAATAGCGTATACTAACGGCGGTGCGATTGGCGCCTGGCTTCCGTAGTAAACGAAAGAGATTCCAAATCGACAAACGGGACAAAAGCGCAAAATTACATTTAGAAGGGGGCTGGGAACTAGAGGACGGGTTGATGAAAGGGAAGAAAAGAAGCTGGTCGCGGCTAAGGTCTGGCCAGCTTCTTTTGATTCACAACAGCGACCGTGGCTAGACAGCAGGCCATTGCTAGTTGCGGTTTCTTCCTGTTTCCCAGGCTGAGTTCCAGCACAATCAGGGAGGGAACAGGACAAGCTGGCATGGAGCTCTGTCTTTCAAGGTTACCGCACAGGGACAAGACATGGCTCTGAGCCGAGCTGTGCGTAGATTCCTTTTCCGTTTGACAGAGAGAATAGCTGAGGGTAAGAGCCCTGCCTGCCTCTGACAACGGGAGGGGAGAACGGTGTTGTTCAGGCAGAGGCCTTGCCACCTCGAGAGAGGTGGCAAGGCCAAGTTTCTCCAACAGGCTATTCGCTACACATCATCTCGGTCGCGGTCAGCCACAACATACTCTTGAGGCCAAGGATGCCTAATCATTGTGTCGCCTATATCCTACGCGTCCTAGAGATTTCGCCTTTCTTGTAACATAGGATGAATCCGCTGAGAAAGCAGCGCCACGAGCGCAATTTGTCGTTTTGACCCGACTATGCTATATTAATGCAACGAAGGGAATAGACTTCGGCTAAGTGGGTGGAAAACCCACTTTTTAGCAAAGCTTTAGAGTAGATGGCCAGGCTGATGAAAACGGAATTTATGGCAGCGATTACCCAGCTTTCCGCTGAGAGGCGATTACCCAAGGGAGTGATTGTGACTGCATTGGAATCAGCACTTGTCTCAGCATATAAGAAGGACTCGTTTTCTCCCGAGCAAGAGATCTCTGTCAAGATTGACCCTGAAACCGGTGGAGTCAGAGTATATCTCCAGAAGGTCGTAACCGAGTCGGTCACCAATTCATATCGAGAAATCTCTCTGGCTGAGGCGCAGAACTTGCGAGGCGGGGTTCAGGTTGGCGAGGTTGTGGAGATGGAATCCACGCCGAGAAATGCCGGACGCATCGCGGCGCAAACAGCAAAACAAGTTATTCTGCAGAGGTTGCGCGAGGCGGAGCGCCATGCCACTTATGAGGACTTTGCCAGCAAGGAGGGAGAGATTGTTACTGGAACCATCCAGTTAGTCGAACCCAAACAAATTCGCGTCGGATTAGGCAGGATAGAAGGGATCCTCCCCTTTGATGAGCAAGTGCCCAATGAGCGTTACCGCGTAGGGCAGCGGCTCAAGTTTTGTGCTCTGGAGGTAGTTCATGGTGGCAGGGGCACTCAAGTAATACTTTCCCGATCTCACCGCAACCTGTTGCGCAGGCTTTTTGAACTGGAAATTCCTGAGATTAGTAATGGTGTCGTAGAGCTAAAAGCAGTGGCTCGGGAAGCTGGATATCGGAGTAAGGTGGCAGTGGTAACATCCCAGGAAGGAATTGATCCGGTGGGTTGTTGTATTGGACCACGAGGGCTCAGGATACAAAGCATCGTAAACGAGCTGAACAATGAGAAGATAGACATAGTCCAATGGGATGGTGACCCCAAGGTGTTCATATGCAATGCCCTTGGCCCGGCAGAGGTAGCAAGCATTGAACTCATCGAAAACACGGCTACCGTGGTTGTTCCTGACAACCAGTTGTCTCTAGCCATTGGTAGGGAGGGGCAAAACGCTAGGCTAGCAGCAAGACTTACCAACTACCGAATTGACATCAAGAGTGCTTCGGCTGCTGAGGCGGAAAAGGCAAGCCTGGAGAGTGCTCCCGCTGCTGAGGCGGAAAGGGCAAGCCTGGAGAGTGCTCTCGCCGCTGAGGCGGAAAGGGCAAGCCTGGAGCAAGACGCTATTGAACAACCACAGCCAGTAAGCGAATTGCCTTCCGCTGCAGGTGAGCCTCAATTGCTGCAGCCACTCGCTAAGAGCGAAGAAGAAGAGCCAGCTATCGCTTCAGCCTATTCAGAGGTTGTGTTTGAGCCGCCACAGGAAAAACCACAGATTCGCTTCGCTGAGGATCTTGTGCGAAGCACACCAAGAGAACAGAAATCGAGCAGGGGAAAGGAGGCAAAGCCGAAGGGAAGCAAAGCTAAGAGCAAGAGTCACAGACTTCAAGAGGTTAACTTGCAGGATGAGGTTGAGGTTGAGAACTAAGCACATACCTCAACGTACTTGCGTTGCGTGTCGGCAAAGCAGAGAGAAGAAAGACCTGGTTCGCTTGGTGCGGAGTAAGGACGGAGTTGTGGAAGTAGACCCGTCTACAAGAAGACCCGGTAGGGGTGCCTACCTGTGTGCCAGGAGTCATTGCTGGGAACTGGGATTAAAGGGGAGCCGGTTGGAACATGCTTTGAGGACAAAGTTTACCCCCGATGATCGTCAAGCTCTAATGAGCTACGCTGATAAGCTGCCCAAGGGAGACTAGATTTGGCCAATCAGAAACTAGACAACGAAACGTCGGCCTTACCCAAGATCGAGCTTCCATCCTCCATGACTGTGAAGCAATTGGCCGATTTGTTGAAGATGGAACCCGTTAGGGTTATCAAACAATTCATGCGCAAGGGCATCATGGTCAGTATTAACCAGGTAGTCGATTTTGACACCTCAGCACTGGTAGTAGGCGATTTTGGCTATGCCGCTCAGCAGAAGAAATTGGCTCGCCGGATTTACCATCCCCGCAAGAAGGAAGAAAAAAAGGGCTTACAGGCTCGTCCCCCAGTAATCACTGTTATGGGACACGTTGACCATGGTAAGACCACTCTACTCGATTGCATCAGGCAAACAAATGTGACTGCTAGTGAGGCAGGAGCTATTACCCAGCATATCGGCGCTTATCAAGTTGAACTAGATGGGCACAAGGTCACTTTCCTGGATACACCTGGACATGAGGCTTTTACAGCTATGAGAGCCCACGGGGCACAAGTAACTGATATCGTTGTTCTAGTAGTCGCTGCCGACGATGGTGTCATGCCTCAGACCGTGGAAGCCATAGATCACGCTCGAGCTGCCGGGGTGCCCATACTCGTTGCAATTAACAAGATTGACAAAGCCAATGCCAATCCGGATAGGGCAAAACAGCAGCTTGCCGAATTGGGTCTGCTGCCCGAGGAGTGGGGAGGCGACGTGATTTGTGTTCCCATCTCCGCCAAGAAAGGGCAGGGTACCTCAGACCTGCTGGACAATCTTCTCCTTGTTGCGGAAATGCTGGAGCTGAAAGCGGAACCTAATCACAAAGCGGAAGGGGTGGTCATCGAGGCTAAGCTAGACAAAAGTAAGGGTCCTGTAGCTACTCTCCTCGTTCAGAAAGGTACTCTTAGGGTAGGCGATGCCCTAGTGATCGGTGATACCCAAGGTAAGATCAAAGCCTTATTTGATTATGGGGGCAAGCAAATCAAGAAAGCTGAGCCCGCAACCCCTGTGGAAGTCTTGGGCATAAGCGGGGTGCCGCTGGCAGGAGATGTTTTCGTCGTGGTTGCTGATGAACATGAGGCGCGCAGGCTGCTGGAGAAACGGGAAGCGAAACGCACGCACACCTCTTTGAGCCTGAGCAGTCTTTCCAAGGGAATCGGCAGCGGCCAGATAAAGGAACTTAACATAATTCTGAAGACGGATGTTCAGGGTAGTATTGAACCGCTAAGACAATCTCTAGAGCAATTAGGCACAGAAGAGGTGAGGGTCAATGTTATCCACGCAGCTAGTGGTAGTATCACCGACGGCGATATGCTCCTCGCTTCAGCTTCTAACGGCATCGTTATCGGTTTCAATACAAGTACAGCGCCCGGAGCAAAGCAGCTAGCTGAACGAGAGGGAGTGACTATTCACCACTACAGCGTGATCTATGAGTTAGTGGAAGATGTAGACAGTGTATTGAAAGGAATGCTTGAGCCAGTCTACCTTGAAGTACTAGCAGGGCGAGTTGAGGTGCGAGCTGTTTTCCCTATTACTGCGAAGGGCAAGGTTGCCGGAGCTTATGTTAGGGAGGGTAAGGTATGGCGAGATGCTCCAGCCAAGATACTGCGCCGAGGTAAAGTGGTCTGTGAATCTCGGGTCTCCAGCTTGAGACGTTTCAAGGAAAATGTTAAAGAGTTGCCTGCTGGGCTTGAGTGCGGAATAGGTATAGAAGGCTTCACAGATTTTGAGATTGGCGATACCATTGAGCTTTACAGGCGGGAAAAGACAGCTTAGCCTATTCCCTCCTTTCGCGCTTTACCCACTTTGCGTTCTTTCCAGATCACGTTGATTCAGGCGAGGGTGAAATGGGGCGACGTAACGCACGAGTAAATAGCTTGCTTAAGCGAGAGATCAGCAGACTACTTGAGCGCACGGTGAATGACCCCAGGCTGTGTGGGCTAATTTCGGTAACGGATGTTTCAGTTTCATCCGACCTTGAGCATGCCAAGGTATTTGTTAGCATCCTGGGCAGTGAAGCTGACAAAGGGGAGGCGCTAAAGGGTTTTGACGCTGCCTCAGGGTTCATACGTAAAGAGTTGGCATCGCGCTTAGCTTTGAAATGTGTTCCAAAGCTTAGCTTCTACTGCGATGATTCTATTGAGCGTGGGGCTAGGTTACTCAAGTTAATGGAGCAAGTCGATAGCTTCAGTACCGAAAACCAAGATAATTAGCCAATGGGTATTGACATTGCTGCCATATTGAAGTAAACATATATCTAAGGAGGTACAAATGCAAGCATATTGTTTCAAGTGTCGCAAAAAGGTAGATATTAAGAATGCACAGCCCGTCACTCTCAAGAACGGAAGGCCAGCAGTGCAGGGGGTTTGCTCCGTATGCGGGACTAGAGTATATAGAATCGGCAAGGCCTAGCCTGTAAGAAAGGCTTAGCGGGGCTGTTGCTAGCCCCGCTAAGCTATCCCCAAGCCAGAGGAAGCGTTCACCACTCAGAGTATTGTTGATAGCCAGTACACACCGACCATTTGACCCGGGAGTTGCGCGCCCCGAAGGGGGTTCGAGCATTTCCACAGGAGCTAGTGTCGAGAAGGAGGGAACTAAGTTATGGGAGCAGTAAATGTAGCCATCATAGGTGTGGGCAACTGCGCTTCCTCTTTAGTACAGGGAGTTCATTATTACAGAGATGCCAAGGAGGATGAATTTGTTCCTGGTCTAATGCACGTCAATCTTGGGGGATACCACGTAGCTGATATCAATTTTGTGGCTGCATTTGACATTGATAAGAACAAAGTGGGCAAGGATCTGGCCCACGCTATTTACACGCCACCCAATAATACCTTCAAGTTCTGCGATGTGCCCCAAACGGGCATCCGAGTCGAGCGTGGCATGACCCACGATGGATTGGGCAGGTATCTCTCTCAAATCATAACCAAGGCACCAGGGCAGACTGCTGACATTGTGGGTATTCTCAAGGAGACCGAAGCTCATGTGGTGCTCAACTATTTGCCGGTAGGAAGTGAGGAGGCAACCAAGTGGTATGCAGAGCAAGTGATAGCAGCCGGCTGCGGCTTCGTCAATTGCATACCGGTGTTCACGGCTCGCGAGCGCTATTGGCAGAACCGATTTGCCGCTAGGGGGCTACCAGTTATTGGCGATGACATCAAGTCTCAAGTCGGCGCTACTATTGCCCATCGTGTATTGACGAAACTCTTTCGTGACCGTGGCGTTAGACTAGAGAGAACTTATCAATTGAACTTTGGTGGCAATACTGACTTCTACAACATGTTGGAGCGGGAAAGGCTAGAGAGCAAGAAGATTTCCAAGACTGATGCTGTCATTTCGCAGTTGGACTATGAAATCGGGCCTGATAACGTCCACGTTGGTCCTAGCGATTACGTGCCTTGGCTAGCGGACCGCAAGTTCTGCCACATACGAATGGAAGGCCGTACCTTCGGCGATGTCCCACTGAATGTGGAGGTAAAGCTTGAGGTATGGGATAGCCCTAATTCGGCCGGAGTAGTCATTGATGCTATAAGGTGCTGCAAACTAGCCCTGGACCGCGGCTTAAGCGGAGCTATAGTGGCACCATCAGCCTATTTCATGAAATCCCCGCCAATTCAGTATTCCGATGACCAAGCTCGCCTCAAAACTGAGGCATTCATCACAGGACAGGAGCAGGAGGGCCCAGTTTCATTGCCTGAACCACAGTTAGTTCACATTAAGGGTTGAATGAAAGAAAGATAGCTGGGCAAATATAGCTCAAAGGCAACCGATTATTATGTTACCTTGCTTGGTGAGGCCCAACTGGGTCTGATGCGTTTAGGTGGCTTCAATGGTAACCCTGGTGGTGACAACAGGTTCTGGCTCACTGGATTTATACTCTCAGAAGCTTGCTGACAAGCTGGATGTCCCTAGAGTCTACTCAGACATCTATCAGCACATTTCCGAGAGGTTTAACATCTCTTGGTTATCAAGAGAAGCATTGAGGGCTATCCTGGATGACTGGAATGCCCTGAAGCTGCTCAAAAAATTGAGTGGAGTAGTGCATTTGCCTAACCAGCACCTGGGGCGCTATGGGAACTTCCTCAAGATATCCTACATTATGACCGTCCACGACCTTATCAGGTATTTTGATCGCAAGGGATACGGAACATATATTCATCGTCCCAACTTTCGGGATAGATTCTATCTGAACCTTGATTATAGAGGCGTCACAAAGGCAACGAGAATAATTGCAGTATCTCAAGCTACTAAGAGAGATCTAATGTATTACCTCAAAATACCTGAGGAGCGAGTAAGAGTCGTGTATGAAGGTATCAACCATTCAATTCTCAGGGCCTCGGCTCACCCTAGTGACTTTGCATATCCTTACATCCTCTTCGTCGGTTCGGAACAGCCGAGAAAGAACCTGCCGACTTTGATCAGAGCATTTGGAAAGCTCAAGGAACGAAGGCAGTTCAGAGACCTAAAGTTGGTCAAAGTAGGCAAGGCTGGGGGAAGGAGACAGATTTCAGAAAGCAGACCATG
Source organism: uncultured Dehalococcoidales bacterium (assembly GCA_964534285.1). Lineage (GTDB taxonomy): Bacteria > Chloroflexota > Dehalococcoidia > GIF9 > AB-539-J10 > JADFUX01. The sequence goes on along the minus strand of CAZHQV010000004.1, from coordinate 26,554 downwards.
AAGGTCATAAAATCCCTGAATTTAGACGGGGAAGTGATATTCACCGAGTTTGTCTCCGGGGAAGATTTGAGAGCCCGCTACTGCGGTGCTGAGTGCTTTGTTCTCCCCTCCCTGTACGAGGGTTTTGGCTTTGCTCCGCTGGAGGCAATGGCTTGTGGCTGGCCAGTGATAACCTCTGACAGCTCCTCATTGCCAGAGGTAGTAGACGGGGCAGCAATCAAGGTTTCACCCGAGGATATTGAGGGCCTGGTAAAGGCCTTGGATAAGGTTCTCACTGATAAGGAGCTTAGCAAAAGCCTTGTAGAAAAGGGGATGGACCAAGCGGCCAAGTTCTCCTGGGAACAGACAGCGGAAAAGACCCTTGAAGTCTATAGAGAGGTAGAACAACAGCTTCTATAAGGAAAAGGCGCAATTTGCCTCAAGTTTCCCTTTCCACTATGTGGGTCAAGGATAGGTTTCTCAGCATGGCAGAATTTGCTGCCAAAGCTAAGGAATTCGGCTTCAGCCATGTGGAGGTGAATGCGTCGGTTTCCCCCCAACAGTTGGCTGAGCTCATCCAAACTTCTATTCCTATTTCAAGCATTCACTCTCCCTCTCCCGCAGTACTATCACCGAAAGGCACGCCGGTGGCTAATCTTTCCCTAAGCTCTCTTGAGGAAAACGAAAGACATCAGGCTGTGAGCTTCGCCAAGAAGGCCATTGGCCTTGCCTACGAGGTTGGAGCTAAGGCAATCGTTCTTCATATGGGAGAAGTCCCTATTGGCCTTGGTCTGGAACATGAATTGCGTCGGCTCCACCAACTGAACCTTACCCAGAGTGAAAGATATAGCAAGGTTAAGAAGAGTCTCACTTACCAACGTATTTCTAAAGCTCCCCCTTACCTCGAAGCGGCGAGAAGAAGCCTAGAAGCGCTTAGCGAAGACAGTCGGGCCAAGGGAATAATGCTTGGTCTTGAGACCAGATTCTACTTTCGTGAGATACCAAACATAGGTGAAATGGAGGAGCTACTCAGAAAAGGAGAGGGGGGCCTAGTCGGGTATTGGCATGATGTGGGGCACGCTGAAGTAAACGAACGGCTTGGCTTTACCCCACACGAAGAATGGCTCTCGCGGTTTGGAGATAGGATCATCGGCATCCATCTGCACGATGTTCGTGGTATTTGTGACCACCGCCCTCCGGGTGAAGGAGACGTAGATTGGAACATGGTGGCAGGATACCTACCCCATGATGCAATCAAGGTTTGCGAAATTGCTGAGTGGAATGAGGCCGAGCAGATTCGAGGTGTAGTTGACTTCCTGCAAGAACAAGGGATAGTGAATTAGCTTAGATGAGTAGTCTGGCGGAGCTTCGAGGGAATCTAGCTTCACGCATTACTAGACCTATACTCAGATTTCTGAGCAGAACTGGGGTGAAACCTGATGTTCTGACTTCCCTTGGGCTAGCAATCAATATTGGTGCGGCTTACCTTATTGCCATTCATCAGTTTCTTGCTGCTGGGATACTCATTCTAGTCGCTGGTTTGTTTGACCTTCTTGATGGAGCTCTAGCCCGCTTCGTAGGACAAACCACGAAGTTCGGCGCTATCTTGGACTCTGTCACTGACCGCATCTCTGAAGCAGCCATATTCTGTGGTCTTCTGGTTTGGTATATGTCAACGGGGGCAGATTTGGAAACTGTGCTTGTTTTTGCTGCCCTAGTCGGCTCCTTCCTTGTTAGCTATATAAGAGCCAGGGCAGAGGGAGCGGGGTTAGAATGCAACGTTGGCTTGTTTACTAGAGCGGAAAGGGTTATAGTGTTGGCTCTGGGTTTGATGTTGAATCATGTCTACATCGCTTTATGGGTTTTGGTGGTCTTCGTCTATGTTACTGTGGTTGAAAGGATGTTCTACTTACGGCGGAAGACCAAGGCCGGAGGCGACTGAATGGCTGTCATAGCTGTCATAGGCGGTCAATGGGGTGACGAAGGCAAAGGGCGGGTGATCGATCTTCTGGCCGAGAAGGTGGATGTGGTAGTTCGTTTCTCAGGAGGGGACAATGCCGGCCATACGGTAATCGGCCCTTACGGCGAGTTTAGGCTGCATCTGATACCCTCAGGCATTTTCTATCCCCAAGTAACTTGTATTATTGGCAGCGGTGTGGCTATCAATCCAGCGACCCTTCTTGGGGAAATCGATGAGCTTCAGACGCACGGAGTCGATACAAGCCGCCTGGTTATCAGTGACCGCTCACACCTCGTCATGCCCTATCACACCCTTCTTGACGGATTGGAGGAGGAAAGGCGTGGGGGGGGAGCTTTGGGTACAACACGTAGAGGAATTGGTCCCGTCTTCGCTGATAAGGTGGCTCGACTGGGAATTCGCGCTGGGGACTTACTAGACAAAGACACATTCTTGAGCCGTCTCAAGTCAACCCTTGAATTCAAGAATGCCATTCTAACAAAGGTATACGAAGTGTCACCCTTGTCACTTGAGGCAATCTATGAACAGTATTGGCGTTATGGGGAGCAACTGACTCCTTTTATTCGGGAGACCACCGACATGCTTCATGAAGCACTGAGGACAGGGAAGTCAATTCTGCTAGAAGGAGCTCAAGGGACATTGCTCGACCCCGACTATGGTACTTATCCCTACGTGACTTCATCTTCGCCATTAGCTGGGAGCGCCTCTCTTGGATCGGGAATAGGTCCCATGCAAATTGATCATGTCGTTGGCGTGTTCAAAGCCTATACCACTAGAGTTGGCGGTGGGCCTATGCCTACTGAGCTACAGGACGAAGTTGGTGGACTGATTCGGGAAAAAGCTCATGAATACGGGGCTACTACAGGCAGGCCACGGAGGTGCGGTTGGTTTGACGCAGTTGCCGGCCGTTTCAGTGTTCAGGTAAACGGCTGTACCGAGATAGCTTTGACTCACCTTGATGTTTTCGACGCATTCCCTTCGGTTCGAATATGCACCGCTTACAAATTTGGAAACGAGGTGCTGAGTCGCTTGCCCGGCAGTGTAGCAATACTCGAGAAATGCCAACCTATATACGAAGAGCTAGCAGGTTGGCAAGGGCCGATAGCTGATATCCGCAATCTCGATGACCTGCCCACAGAGGCTCACCAATATGTGGCCAGGCTTGAGGAAATCACTTGTTGCCCTGTCGGTCTAATCTCAGTGGGTCGCGAGCGAGAGCAAGTGATAAGGGCGAGATCCAGACTTCCTCAATGACCTCTTACGGGATCGCCAAGTCGATCTTATAGTCCTTTAACGTCGCCTGAATAATCTCAGCTGATTTCTCGTCCGGCTCGGTTAAAGGTAAGCGAGGTTTGCCCACAGGAAAACCCAGAGAGTTCAGGGCGTATTTGACGGGCATGGGATTGGGGATTATGAACAGAGCATTGACTAGAGGGAGCAAACGGCGATGGATGGCTGCCGCCTCCCCCACTTTGCCGCTAAGAAATGTCTCCATCATTTCTTTTATCTGGTTTCCCACCAGGTGAGAAGCAACACCAACCGCGCCATAGCCACCCAAACCAAGTATGGGTAATGTATCAGCATCATTGCCGCTGTAAACCAAGAAGTCGTCTCTGGCCCCTTGTATGATGGCAGATATTTGAGCAAGGTTCCCGCTTGCTTCCTTTACTCCGACGACATTATCGATTTCACTCAGCTTGATGACAGTGTCCGAAGCGAGGTTGGTAACTGTGCGTGACGGCACGTTGTACAGAATGCAAGGTAGGGTAGTACTCTCAGCAATGGCCTTGAAATGCTCCACTAGTCCTTGCTGGGTTGGCCGATTGTAGTAAGGGACCACCAGGAGGCAAGCGTCAACTCCAATTCTCTCTGCTTCCTTCGTCAGTTGCCGACTTTCTGCAGTGGCATAACTGCCAGTGCCAGCCACTACTGTTCCGCGATCGGCTATGGCTGACTTGACCTCAGAGAAAAGGCGCAGTTTCTCTTCCGAGCTCAGAGTGGGGGATTCCCCGGTAGTACCTGAGATGACAAGACCGTCGCTGCCAGAGTCCAGCAAAGCTCTAGCCAGATTCCTAGCCTGTTGGTAGTCAACTTTGCCCTCAGCATCGAAGGGAGTAACCATAGCAGTTAGTAAGCGACCTAGCTTTTTCATTTTCGAAATGACCAATTCTTAGGTTTTATCCAACCCATACGTAGACCTTCCTCAGCAATCTGCACAGCATTTAGCGCCGCCCCTTTGCGCAGATTATCGGCCACTATCCACATGACCAGCCCGTTACCACAACAGAGATCCTCTCGAATCCTGCCCACGAATACGTTATCTGACCCAGTGGCTGCCCAAGGTTGAGGGTAAAGGCTGACACTGGGATCGTCAATTACTTTGACCCCCGGTGCCTGAGCCAAGATCTTCCTCGCCTCTTCGGCTGTCATGGGCGAGCTAAACTCCACGTTGACTGCCTCGCTGTGCCCAAAGTAGACAGGAACCCTGACGCATGTTGCCGAAACAGCTATATTCTCAGAATGCATTATCTTACGTGTTTCTTCCAAGATCATCCGTTCTTCCTTAGTATAGCCATTGCCCAAGAAAACGCCTATCTCCGGCAACAGATTGAAGGCTATTTGATGAGTGTAAACGTGAGGACAAATGCTATGCCCCTCTACAACCAGTTTGGCTTGAGTAGTCAGTTCGTTGACGGCTGCAGCACCAGTGCCTGACACCGCTTCATAGGTGCTTACGATAATACGCTTCATAGGATTAACCTTATGCAAGGGATAGAGAGCCACCACCAACTGAACTGTAATGCAACTTGGACTGGCGATTATCCCGCTATGCCATTCCATATCTTCAGGATTTACCTCAGGAACCAGCAGAGGAACCGTAGGATCCATTCTGAAAGCAGCGCTGTTGTCAATCACTACAGCACCAGCTTCAACAGCCAGAGGTGCCACTTGGCGACTAATATCGGCTCCCGCCGAGAAAAGGGCGATATCGATGCCACGAAATATCTTTGGTTCGGCCTCAGTGACTTCAATTTCTTGGTGATTAAAGAAAAGCTTTGTCCCGGAAGAATGGTCCGAAGCCAACAATCTGACCGAGGCTACGGGAAATCTCCGTTGGTCGAGTATCCTGAGTAGTTCTTGCCCTACAAGCCCGGTGGCACCGACAATGGCTACATTGAACTCTTCCATGGTTCTTCCCTTTACAGGTCTAGCAAAGCATCTAATCCATAGGTGAGGCCTTTACGGTTGGTGACCTCTTTGACGGCCAGGATGACGCCAGGCATATACGACTCCCGACTGATAATCTCATGGCGTAAGCTGAGGGTTTCTCCCGTCTTTGCCAAAATGACCTCTTGACCGGCCATGAATCCTGGCAAGCGTAGGCTGTGAATAGCTATCCCTTCAATTTGCCCACCTCTGGTGCCTTCAATTATCTCCCGATCGGTCTTGGGGAAGATGAATGGTGTGCCATGTGCTTCTACCATGCCTCTAGCTGTGTTTATGGCAGTCCCAGACGGGGCATCGATTTTCTTGTCATGGTGCATTTCTAAGATCTCAGCATGCTCAAAGAATCTGGCCGCAATCTTTGCCAAATGCATCAAGACAACTGCTCCCAAGGAAAAATTGGGGGCTACTACAGCCCCGACACCGTTGTCCTGACACATCTGTCCGATCTCTGCCAAATTCTCCTGAGAAAGGCCCGTGGTGCCTATGACCAGATTGACCTGTTGCTTGGTAGCTACGCGAGCGGCTTTCATGGAGACTTCAGCGGTGGTAAAATCTACCACCACATGGGCATTGCAACTGTTAAGAAGAGATTCCAAATCCGAGGAGAACGGTACGAAGTCGTGAGTAAGGGGCAGGTATTTTTGGGTTACATTCTTCTCTGCAGCACCAACCAACTTCAATTCGGGCTCACGGACTACCGCCTTGATCACCTCCTGTCCCATCCTACCTAAAGCCCCATTGACCACTACTCTTATCACTTCCATATTCCCCCCATTGCTGATCGGCAGCTATCTACCCTAGCGGTTAGGGCGATTCCCTCTATGATAGCGGGGTTCCTTTTGCGAGGGATGTCTGCCAGTCAGGGAATCCTCTGTCCTAGCACCAGGAATACGAGAAAGCCCTTCAAATACTGCTCTTCGTGACAAGTTTATCCTACCCATGCTGTCAATTTCAGTCACTTTGACCATGACCTCGTCACCAACTTTAACAACATCCTCGACTCTAGGAACACGGTGTTCAGCGAGTTCGCTTATATGGACCAGCCCTTCCTTTCCGGGCAGGATTTCTACCATGGCACCGAAATTTAGCACCCGCGTTACTCTCCCAGTATAAATATCCCCCACCTTCACCTCCCGAGTCAAGTCTTGTATCATGTTCATTGCTTTCTGAGCCGCTTCTTGATCAGGCGAACCAACAACCACAGTGCCGTCATTAGTCACGTCTATAGTGGTCTTAGTCTCATCTATGATGGATCTTATAGTCTTGCCTCCAGGACCAATAAGGCTGCCAATCTTATCTGGGTTAATACTCATCTTGTACATCCTTGGTGCGTAGGGGCTGAGTTCCGGGCGGCTGGCACTGATGGTTTGCTGTATCTTTTCCAATATCTCCAGGCGGGCTTGGTGAGCCCTATCTAAGGATTCAGCCAGGATTTGAGGCTTTATCCCCTGCAGTTTGATATCAAGCTGTAGAGCTGTAATTCCTCGGGATGTCCCTGCGACCTTGAAATCCATGTCACCGTAGGCATCCTCCACACCCTCAATATCAGTGAGGATAACGTAGTCGCTGTCCTCGCCGATAAGCAGGCCCATGGCTATGCCAGCTACAGGCGCCTTAATAGGCACGCCGGCATCCATTAAGGAAAGCGTCGAACCGCACGCACTGGCCATAGAAGTGCTGCCACTAGAACTCAGCACTTCGGAGACTATGCGAATAGCGTAAGGGAAATCTTCCTCTGCGGGCAGCACGGGAGCGATGGCACGCTCGACCAAAGCGCCGTGCCCAATTTCTCGCCTGCCGGGCGCCCCCACCCTCCTGACTTCACCAGTAGAAAAGGGAGCAAAATTGTAGTGATGCATAAAGCGCTTCGTCTCCTCCAGACCCAACCCATCTAGTAGTTGTTCTTTCTTTGTGGAACCTAGAGTGGCCACGGTCAGCACCTGTGTTTCACCGCGCCTGAATAGACCAGAACCGTGAGCCCGAGGCAGGAGGCCCACTTCACAACTGATAGGGCGAATCTCGTTTGCTTGACGACCATCTAGATGCCGCCTCTCTTCTAGTATCTTTCTTCTTGCCTCTGTCCTGAACTGAGCCTCAAGCGCAGGAATGATTTCCTCTTCAGTAAAGGAATTCGCCAATTTCTGTGTGGCTTCCTCCTCGACTAGCGCCCGGGCTTGTTCTCGTTGTGATTTCTCCTTATGCTCCACGGTCCGCCTTAGCTTATCTCCAACGGTGCTGAGGAGAAGCTTTGCAAGTTCAGGGTTGATTTCCTTAGCACTAGTAGCCGTTTTTGCCTTGCTATAGGATTGCTGTAGCTCCTCTTGAAGTTTGATTATTTCCTGATTAGCTTCATGACCAAATTGAATTGCCTCCAGTATGATCTCTTCGGAGCTCTCCTTAGCCCCCGCCTCCACCATTACTATGGCTTGCTTAGTGCTGGCCACAACCAAGTCAATCAGGCTATCCTCAATCTGCGTTAAGCTAGGATTTACAACTAACTTGCTATCCAAATAGCCAACATGGACTGCTGATACCGGCCCAGAGAAGGGGATGTCGGATATAGTTAGGGCTGCTGAGGCTCCGACAAGGGCACAGATGTCAGGGTCGCTTTCTTTGTCGGCGGAAAGAACAGTAGCTATGACTTGGATTTCGTAATTGAATTCCTTGGGGATAAGGGGCCGCAGACATCTATCTATCAGCCGGCTGGTGAGGGTGGCTTCCTCACTCGGGCGCCCCTCCCTTCTAATGAAGCTGCCTGGTATTTTCCCTGCCGCGTACAGTTTCTCCTCATAGTTCACCGTCAGCGGCACAAAATCCTGTTTTTCTATCGGCTCACGGCCCACACAGGCTGTGACCAAGACCACTGTGTCCCCGTAACGCACGACAACCGCACCATTGGCCTGTAGAGCGAATTTCCCTACTTCAATGGTAAATGATCGATTACTCAATAAGCAAGAAAAGGTCTGGGACATCTTGCTAGACCTTCGACTACTTCCTTAAGCCCAACTTAGCAATAAGAGAACGATACTCGTCAGGCTCGGTTCTACTGAGATAGGCCAGTAGCCTTTTGCGCCGCCCTATGAGCTTAAGAAGCGCACGTTGAGAGTGATAGTCATGGGAATTTGCTTTTAGGTGCTCGCTTATCTGGTTAATTCCCTCGCTCAGCAGCGCTACCTGAACTTGCGTAGAGCCAGCGTCCTTTTCGTGAAGCCTGAATTCCGAGATTAGAGCTCCCTTCTTTTCCTTATCCAATAACCCGTCCGTCCTATGGTTTGAGATCGGCTAAGATTATACCATGACTCAAGAAACAATTGTACAAGCTGGAACTAGTGTTTTTTGACCTTGACTTATCTAAGCGTCGCAGCGTATAGTATTCGTGGTTATACCTTGAGTTGTTGCTATCCTTGAGCGTATCTAGTGACTGTCCGGGAGAGGTCTTGGTTCTGCGGAGACTGCAACTAAGCAAGGTAAAAAGCTATTGATAAAGGAGGTGTGCAGTGGCTCTAGCAGACAAGACCCTTACTTGCCGGGAGTGTGGTAGAAACTTTGTGTTCACCGTAGGCGAACAAGAATTCTATCAGACGCGCGGTTTGCAGCATGAACCTGCTCGCTGCCCCGAGTGCCGTGCTTCCAGGCGGAGGTACGGCGGCAATTACAGTCGGCCAAGAATAATGTATAAGGCAACATGTGCCAGCTGCGGATGCGAGACCGAAGTGCCCTTTGAGCCTAAGGAGGGACGGCCCGTATACTGCGGTGACTGTTACGCCAAGGTTAGAGAACAGCGAATTTGATCATTGACAAAGGATGAACATCGGCGTATGCCGTATAGAGCTTCGCCTTCCAGAGAATCAATCTCTTAAGGGAAAGCGGCGGGTGATCAAGTCCATAAGCACGCGGCTGCGAAATGACTGTAATGTCTCTGTAGCTGAAGTTGATAATCAGGAGTTATGGCAGCTGGCCACCTTGGGTGTCGCTGCCGTTAGCAACCACGGAGGACATGCCCAGGAGATCTTATCGGGCGTAGTCAGGTTCATCAGCCAAAACTACCCTGATTTGGAGCTACTGGGTTCAGAAATAGAGATTCTCCCAGGTCCTTAGATGGTTGATGGATGTGGCTGCTTTTCTTCATCGCCTCATTAGTTCGCCCGACTATGAGCAGCAGATAGTTCGCATCCAGCACATCCTTTCACAAGACGCCAGCATTAGAGAGCTGAACAACCTTTCTAAGCCTGCCCTCCAGGAATGCCTTCAATCTCTAGGCATTTCTGCTCTGTATAGCCATCAAGTAGAGGCGCTGGACGCCATTTTCATGGGAAAGAATGTGATGGTAGCTACACCCAGTGCCAGCGGCAAGACCTTGTGTTATCACCTGGCAACCCTTGAGGCTGTCCTAGATGAGAAAGACAGCCGCGCTCTTTACGTTTTCCCCACCAAGGCCTTAGCCCAGGATCAGTTGCGCAGCCTAAAGGGAATAGCCTGTCCCAAGCTCCTCTCCGAGGAGGTCATAGCTGCCTTTGATGGTGATACTCCCCAGTCAGAAAGAGCTAGTATAAGGAAGCAAGCCAGGGTGGTGCTTACAAATCCAGATATGCTCCACTTTGGTATTCTGCCCAATCACCAATCGTGGTCTAAGTTGCTCCGTAAGCTGAGGTATGTAGTGATAGACGAGGCCCACATTTATCGAGGTATTTTCGGTTCCCATGTGGCTAACGTGCTAAGGAGATTACGACGACTCTGCGCTTTGTATGGCTCCAGCCCTCAGTTTATTTGCTGCTCAGCCACCATTGCCAATCCCAAAGAGCATGCTCAGAATCTAGTTGGCTTGCCCTTTGACGAAATCGTTGAGGACGGTTCATCTCGTGGTGAGAAATATTTTGCCTTCTGGAATCCGCCAATTGTCGATGAAGCAAGGAGCACCCGACGCAGTTCTAATAGTGAAGCTGCTTTTCTTCTCAGCCAGCTCGTTAGCAACGATGTTCGTACCCTTACGTTCGCCCGCACTCGCAAGCTGACCGAGCTTATTTGTATTTATGCTCAGGAGCAGTTACCCCCCCACCTGGCCCACCTCATCAGTCCCTATCGCGCCGGCTACCTCCCCGAAGACAGGCGACGCATTGAGCATCAGTTCTTTCACGGCCATTTGCTTGGCCTGGTAGCGACAACTGCTCTAGAACTGGGAATAGACGTTGGCGATTTGGATGCCACAGTTCTAACCGGCTATCCCGGAAGCATTGCCAGCGCTTGGCAGCAAGCGGGGCGCAGTGGGCGGAGTGGGGGTAGCTCCTTGAGCTTTCTGATCGCACAGGATAGTCCACTTGACCAGTATCTAATGCGCAACCCTGATTTCTTCTTTGGTAAGAACTTCGACAATGCCTTAATCAACCCCGCTAATCCTTATATTCTGGAACCTCACCTTCTCTGTGCTGCCTGGGAGAAACCTCTTGATGACGGTGATAGAGAATTCTTTGGCAGCGGCGTCGATGATGCACTTGTGGATCTAGAGCGCAAAGGCAGCTTGCGAAGACGCCAGGTGAAGTGGTTTCTATCTGCTGCAGTCAGCTATCCCGCACAAAATGTAAACATAAGGACAACTTCAAGGGAGAACTATCTGGTCATCGATACTTCCCAGGGCCGTTTGCTGGAGACGGTGGAAGCGAGTGTCGCCTTTTTTCAAGTATATCCCGGGGCCATCTATCTCCACCAGGGCGAATCTTACATCGTAACCCAGCTCGACTTGGTTAGGCATGTCGCTCTGGCGGAGCCGACTTCTGTTGGCTATTACACCCAAGCCAAGGACATCACGGACATCAGTGTTGTAGAAGTAGCCAGAGAAGAGAATCACGGGGTAGGCGTCTATCTTGGAGATGTTGACGTCACCACTACAGTGGTCAGCTTTCGGAAAAAGAGACAATTCACCGAAGAGGTTATCGGAGAGGAGCCACTAGATCTACCATCTCAGAGCTTCGCCACCAAAGCATTGTGGTTCGATCTGCCTCAAAGGGCGATCGCCAGGATAACAAGCGCAGGGCTTGATTTTCATGGTGGCTTACACGCTTGCGAGCATGCCGCCATTGGCATACTTCCCCTATTTGCCCTTTGCGACCGAAATGACATCGGCGGTGTTTCCACTCCATTCCATCCAGATACCGGGAAAGCACAGATCTTCATCTATGACGCCTATCCTGGAGGCATCGGCATTGCCGAAAAAGGATTTGAGATGGTGGAAGAGCTGTGGCAAGCTACTCTGGAAGTAGTTGAGAAATGCCCCTGTCACGACGGTTGCCCAAGCTGTATTCAATCACCGAAGTGCGGCAATAATAACCAGCCTCTGGATAAGAAAGCAGCGATACTACTGCTGCAAGAGCTGATGTGCTCAGCACCATTGTCTGTGAGTGCGTCAGTTGCCAATCAACAGAATTCAAAAGGCGAATGATATGCTCTGCAAGGGAACAGGTGTCGTTTCGCCTGATGGATGTGACAACAATTAGCTACAACTTTGTGCTGCAGTCGATGGGCTGCACTCACGATGTCGCCCTTGCTCAGCCCAGACTTATCTTGGCGACGCTGCATACAAGAGAAAAAGCCAGCTTCTCACGTTGTAAACACGCTGGAGGAGCTGGCTCACGAGAATCCTAATTACAGTATCGTTAGCCTGACTCTCGTTTCATCCTTAGCGGCTTTTACTCGAAGCAAAGTGCGTATGGCCTCGGCCACTCGGCCCTGCTTGCCAATCACTCTGCCTTTATCCTCAGGGGCAACCTCCAGTTTGACTACCAGTACGTCCCCGTCATCGTTTTCTTCAGTAATATTCACTTGGTCGGGCTCCCTAACAATGGACTTGACAATGTATTCCACCAGCTCTTTCATTTCGTCTCCTTAAGAGTCAGATTTGGCTTGAGACCCTTGTTTGAATCTGTCCAGGATGCCTAACCTACGGAGCAGGCTTGAGACTGTGTCTGTGGGCTGAGCTCCGTCTCTTAGCCATTTCAATGCTCTCTCCTCATTAACGACAACGGTAGCAGGCTCTGTTAAAGGGTTATAATGCCCAATAGTCTCGATGAAGGCGCCATCACGAGGTGAACGACTATCCGCTACTACCACTCGGTATATTGGTCTATGTTTGCTCCCGACCCTACGCAACCTGATTCTAACCATTTGACTGCGCTATTATCCCTCGAATAGCGGCCTTTGTCAATTGCTTTCCTCCTAGAAGTAAATGCTTTATAATTCAAACAGATGAAGGTGAATAGACTGCATCAGTGGCAGATGAGTCCCGCTCAAGCTAAGGAGATACAGTCGAGGCTTGCAAAAGAGGTAGTGACCGAAGGCGAGGTCGACAATCCCCACTTCGTTGCCGGCGTTGACATGTCTTCTACGGATTCTGACGGCGTGGCTCGGGGCGCCATAGTCGTCCTCAGCTACCCTGAGCTTGCTGTTGTGGAGGTAGAAACGGCTGAAGACAGGCTCACCCTTCCTTATGTCCCAGGTTTGTTATCTTTTCGGGAGTCTCCTGTAATATTGGCCGCCTGTCAGAAGCTCCGCAATACTCCTGATCTCATCCTGGTTGATGGTCAGGGAATTGCTCACCCCAGGAGGCTGGGGCTCGCCTCACATTTGGGACTCTTTCTCGACTTGCCCACAATAGGCTGTGCCAAATCCATCCTCTGCGGCAGGCAGAATCCTTTGGGAGAACAGGTTGGCTCCTATGCCGAGCTGATTGATGATGGGGAAGTTGTCGGCGCTGCTTTGAGAACCAAACCTGGAGTGGCCGCTATCTACGTTTCCATAGGCCACAAGATTGACCTTGCTTCAGCTCTACACTGGGTGATGAAGTGTTGTCGCGGCTATCGCCTTCCTGAACCTACTCGTCTGGCTCATTTTGCCGCCGGCGGCAAGTCAGTTTCTGGGCCAAGCCACCAGGAGAAGCTATTCAACTAATGCGATAGGCAGGGTGAAATGCAGGAGCAGAAAGACAATCTGGAGAGCTTGCGTCGCCGGCTCTCCGACATAATGGTGCATCTTTGACATTTCCGGTAAGGAAAAGGAAATCGCCCACATAGAGGCGGACTCGGCGAGCCCCACTTTCTGGCGCGATCCAGCTAGAGCTCAAGCCGCCATGCGCCAACTCTCGGCGAACAAGAACGTGGTTCGCGACTGGCGTGACCTAGAACGTAGAGTTGTCGATCTTTCTGAAATGGCAGCATTAGCTATTGAAGAGGGGGACTACTCAATCAAAGAAGACATTGAAGGGGAACTGAAGAGCGTGAGCTCTCGTTTGGAACAACTGGAGGCCAAGTTAGTGCTCAGCGGTGACTATGACTCGCGCAACGCCATGCTTGCCCTTCATGCTGGTGCCGGTGGTACTGAATCTCAAGATTGGGCAGATATGTTGCTCAGGATGTACCTAAGGTGGGCGGAAGGACATGACTATCGCGCCGAGATACTGGACGTTTCGCCCGGTGAAGAGGCTGGCATCAAAAGCGCTATCCTGGAAATCAGGGGAGACCATGCCTATGGCTACGTCAAGGGTGAACATGGAGTCCACAGGTTGGTGCGGCTTTCGCCCTATGATGCCGACCACGCTCGCCATACCTCCTTCGCGTTGGTGGAGGTGCTCCCCGAAGCTGAGGAGGCAACGGACGCCGAGATAAACGCGGAAGATTTGAGGATAGACACCTTCAGGTCCAGCGGTCCCGGTGGACAGCACATGCAAAAGACAAGCAGCGCTGTGAGGGTAACTCACTTGCCCACAGGGCTAGTAGCCACGTGTCAGAGTCAGAGGTCACAGCATCACAACAAGGAGACTGCTCTGAAAATCCTTCATGCCCGCGTTCTTCAGGTCGAGCGCGCTAAGAAGGAAGAGGAAAAGGCAAAACTCAAAGGCGAGCGTATTGAAGCTGGTTGGGGGAACCAAATCAGGAGCTATGTTCTCCACCCCTATAAGATGGTCAAGGACCATCGTACCGGCTACGAAGTCAGTGATGCTGAGGCTGTATTGGACGGCGATCTGGATGGATTCATTACCTCCTACCTCCGCTCGAAAATGGGGGACGAGAAATGATTAGATGGGTTGGCTTAGCGGCTCTAGCTCTGGTTCTACTGTTCATTCCCTCGCCCCTTCAGGCTGACAGCGGCATCTCCGCTGTGGACAGCAGTGTGGAGATAGACTTCCCCAGTGAGCTTGTTTTCAATCTTGAAGCCGAGAGTTCTGCCAACATAACTGATGTTCGTCTTCACTACCAGGTGGACAAGATGAACTACGCTGAAGTTACTGGTGAGGGCTGGCCTGATTTCACTCCAGGAACAACAATAGAGACCAGCTGGACATGGGATATGAGGAAAGCAAGCCTGCCTCCGGGCGCTGCAGTAACATACTGGTGGACAGCAGAGGATACTGCCGGAAACACGCTCGAAACTCCTCCGGGCTTGGTCTACTTTGATGATGTTCGCTATCCCTGGCAAAGCGTAGCCACTGATGAGGTAACCCTTCTCTGGTATGAAGGCAGTGATTCTTTCGCTCGAGAACTAACGGATGCTTGCGACCAGGGACTCGACAGATTGGAGCCCATTTGTTATTGGGGGGCAGGGAATGCCGAAGCAAGCCCGGTGCCTATCGCGATATATGTTTATGACTCAACGGCAGATGTGCGAGGAGCCATGATTTTTCCTCAGGAATGGACTGGGGGCGCGGCCTTCACCGATTTTGGCATAATCGTTATCGGCATCGCGCCAGAACAAATAGATTGGGGTAAGAGAGCTCTAGTTCATGAACTGACGCACGTGGTCGTTCATGAGACAACATTCAGCCCTTATTCCGCCCTTCCCGTGTGGGTCGATGAAGGTTTGGCTATGTATAATGAAGGGCAGCTTGAGTCGTTTTTCCAAGCCTGGCTGAACAACGCTGTTGCCGAAGACAAGCTTATCTCAGTGCGTAGTCTATGCAGTCCCTTCTCGGCTGAGACTGAAAAGGCTTATGTCTCTTATGCTGAGAGCTACAGCCTTGTGGAATACCTCATGGACGGTTATGGCCAGGGAAAGATGCTTGAACTCCTTGGGCTTTTCAAACAAGGCGAGACCTGTGACGCAGCTTTGACCCAGGTCTACGGCTTTGATACAGATGGGCTTGATAGCCGCTGGCGAGAAACGCTGGCTAACCCCACGGCTAGTGGGAGCCAAGCGTGGCAATCTCACCCGGCGCTAGTTGCGGTCTTTTCGGCATTGGCCACAGCGCTGGTCTTGGCTGGCGCTTTGGCTCTGGAGGAATGGACGTGGCGGAGATCACGCAAGCGAGGTTAGCTACCGAGAGTGAGCATTGCGGCTGGCTGGCCAGGCCAATTGGAGCAAAGGTAGATTCGGTTGCATGTTAGTAGCCGTGGGAGCAGTGATCCTGGACGACGATGAAAGAATCCTCCTGGTGAAGCATAAGAAGGAGAGGGGCGGCTACTGGCAGGGAAAATGGATCTGTCCCGGAGGGGCGCTTGAGCTCGGCGAGGAAATCAAAGAAGGGATCAAAAGGGAGGTCAGGGAGGAGACAAACCTGGAAATAGAGCTGGTTAGACCTCTCATTCCTTTTGATAGGATCGTCAAGACAAGTGAGGAGACCATCCTACACGTTATCTACATCGATTATGTCGCCAGGTTGTCAGGTGGCGAGCTCAACGTGGCCAGTGACGCAGGCGAAGCTTTATGGGTACAGAAGAAGGACATCCCCCGGATATGGCAGGACCTGCATTGGGATACTCAAAGGTTGCTCGAGATAGCGGGGTTGTGTAGCGGTTCTTGAATTGATCGAACCCCTGGATTGTCACCCGGCTCCACCAGCCCCTCGAGAAGTTCCTACGCTACAAAGGCATCGGCGACGCCAGCGTCATTCGCATGGCAGCATGCTTCGAGATCGCAAGGCGAATCGTCCACCATGTCCTAGAAACCCACACAGGCAGGCTCCTATAACCACACGGGGCGGGCGCAATGCGCCCGCCCCGTTTCCTAGTTCCCGTTTCTCTTCCCACTCAAGCCGATAACCACTGTTCCCGGCATTTATGTTTTATGCTATAATTGTCAGGAAAAGGCTGACAATTATGACACAAAACAAAAGAACTCTCGGCGACGCAGGAAGCAACCTCTTGGCAGAGCTGCTCCGTCGGGGTAAGCGCCTCTTTGCCTTAAATGATGCTGCCGAAATCTACGGCAACAGTGGCAGTGGACTACGCGAATTGCTATCCACACTGGTAAAGCGGCACTGGCTCCGCCGTATGGAGAAGGGCAAGTACCTCATACTACCCTTTGAAGCTGGACGTGAGGGCGAGTGGACTGAGCATGAATTCATAATCGCCTCATACCTTATTGAGCCCTACTACATTGGATTCCGCAGTGCCCTCAATTACTATGGCTATACAGAACAGGTTAGCCGCACTGTCTTCATAGCCTCAACCCGTCGCAAGCTAAAATCAGCACTGGAAATCTCTGGGGTAACCTACCGCTTTGTCTATATGTCCGACAGAAAGTTCTTTGCAGTCGCTGAGGCGACCCTCGATGGATATCGGGTGAATATCTCAGAACCTGAGAAGACCATAGTCGACTGCCTTGACCGCCTGGAATATTGTGGTGGTGCGGTGGAGGTGGCTAAGGCACTCTGTTATGGCCGGGATGAGCTTGACCTTGTCAAGATGGCTGAGTATGCCCGCAGGAATGGAAACAGGGCGGCAATCCAGCGCCTGGGTTGTCTCCTGGAAATGCTTGACTTCGGGGCCGAGGAGGCGATTGCTCTCCTGCGTGAAGGCATAAGCAATAGCTATGCTCCCCTCGATAACCTGGCAACCCGTGAAGGGCACTATGTCGAACGCTGGAAAGTTTTGCTAAACGTTCCTGAGAATGAACTGCTCCAGTGGAAGGAACGATGATTCTATCCAGGTCTGAGTTGCACAGGCTGGCAAACCGCGAGAAGGTGGCTTTAGGCGTATTGGAAAAGGACTATGTGCTTACAGAAGTGCTCAAGTCCTTATCTCAAGTGTCTGAACTGAGAGAGCTCTTTATCTTCAAAGGCGGCACTGCCCTGCGCAAAGTCTACTTCCCAAACTGGCGCTATTCGGAGGATTTGGACTTCACCGTGAGGCACGATATGGTAAAGGAAGACTTAACACGAATTCTTGACACATGGTATCGCCAGGTGCAACAGTCGTCTCGTATCCTGCTCACCACTAAGATGCTTCACAAGCCAGATGGCTATGCCCGTGTCCGAATTCAGTTTGTCGGTCCCCTAGCCTACCCGGCTATGATTTATATGGACTTGAGTTTCGATGAGCCACTATGCCTTGAGCCGGAATATCGCACAGTATTGACCCATCCCTTCCCCGATGAGCAGCAAAAAGTGCTAGCTTATCCATTGGAAGAGTTACTCGCTGAGAAGATGCGCAGCCTGCTTGAGCGGGGAAAATCCCGGGACTACTACGACGTGTGGAGACTTCTAAAAGAACACTCCACTCAATTGAACCTCGGACTCTTGGGCACAGTTCTGTCCAGGAAGCTTGCGCACAAAGGCCTTCGCCCTCGTGCTATGAGCGACTTTCTTCCTAAAGATCCCAGAACACTGAAGCGCTACTGGGAAGAGGACCTGCAGCAACAGGTCAACCCTCTGCCGCCACTTGAGGCAGTACTGGCGGAACTACAGGGTATGCTTGATAAGCTCCTAGCCCCTCACATATCGTTGGAGTTTAACGACTTGTAGTAACCCGGCGCTTCACCGATCGGAAGACCGCCGCCCTCAATCGCCTCTTCACATCCAGGTTCTGCGGAAGGCCTCCCCAAAGCCTTCCAATAGCCCCACTCCATATCTACACCCTCGTATACACACTCCGCCCTTCTCCGTAGTATGAATCAAAGATATGCCGATAAACCAAGTCGCACTTCTCTCTATATGTATCTTGAGAATAGCTTGGAGGTAAGCCGTCGAGCGTGTATTCAATACACAACATGACGGCCGCTGGCGAGAAACGCTGGCTAACCCTGCGGCTATTGGGAGCCAAGCGTGGCAATCTAATCCGGCGCTAGTTGCCGTCTTTTCGGCATTGGCCACAGCGCCGGTCTTGGCCGGCGCTTTGGCTCTGGAGGAATGGACGTGGCGGAGATCACGCAAGAGAGGTTAGCTACCGAGAGTGAGCATTGCGGCTGGCTGGCCAGGCCAATTGGAGCAAAGGTAGATTCGGTTGCATGTTAGTAGCCGTGGGAGCAGTGATCCTGGACGACGATGAAAGAATCCTCCTGGTGAAGCATAAGAAGGAGAGGGGCGGCTACTGGCAGGGAAAATGGATCTGTCCCGGAGGGGCGCTTGAGCTCGGCGAGGAAATCAAAGAAGGGATCAAAAGGGAGGTCAGGGAGGAGACAAACCTGGAAATAGAGCTGGTTAGACCTCTCATTCCCTTTGATAGGATCGTCAAAACAAATGAGGAGACCAGCTTACACGTTATCTACATTGATTATGTCGCCAGGCTGCTGGGTGGCGAGCTCAACGTGGCCAGTGACGTAGGCGAAGCTTTGTGGGTAGAAAAGAAAAACATTCCCCAGATATGGCAAGACCTGCATTGGGATACTCAAAGGTTGCTTGAGATAGCCCAGGTCGTCTAATGTCTCTTGAACCGATTTGACCCCTGGAGTATCACCCCGCTTCACAACCTTCCAGCAACGATACGAGCGAGTGCTCTGTCTGGGTGACGAAACAAGGCTTGGGGGTCAGTGTGCCTCGGTCAATGGTATCAAAGTCATGGTATAATTGGATTAGTGAGATTCAGGGTCTCCCTTCAGCCCGAGAGGGGAAAGGTCAGTCTTCCCTACAACTATAGTCATGCGCTGAGTTCAGCCATCTTTTCCTTTCTCGCTCTGGGCGACGCCACATTCTCTCACTTCCTTCACCAGGAAGGCTTCTACGACCAGGACAAGGTATTCAAGCTGTTCACCTTCTCACCACTGCTCAGCAAGAGGCGCAAGGCAACCAGAGAAGGGCTTATCATGGAAGGACAACTGGTCTGGTTGGTTTCGTCACCCAAGAAAGAATTCGTCGCCAACCTGGCGCAAGGGATTCTGCAACAAGGTTTCCTGCTTGTATTAGACCAGCGGCTCATGGTGCAACAAGTTGAAGTATTGAGCCAACCAGTCTTCGATCATTCCACTGCTTTCAAGACTTTGTCTCCTGTAGTTGTCTCTACTGGACAGATGGCCAGCAACGGGAGTTTCCGCAAGAAATACCTCAGCCCCGAAGAGCCACAGTTCAACCGGATTCTCGAGGAAAACTTGAAGAGAAAATATCGGGCCTGCTACGGAAAGGAGCCCTCAGGGGAAGGTATTTCCCTGAAGGTTTTGCGCCCTCCCCGGTCCAAGCTCATGGACTATAAGGGCATAAAGGTCCGCGGCTGGTTTATGCACTTCACAATTGAAGGAGACGCGGACTTAGTCCGCATAGGCTATGCGGCTGGCTTCGGCGAGAACAACTCCGCCGGCTTTGGCATGGTAGAGGTACTAAGGTGACGGAAGAGAGTTCAGACCGGCCAGGGGGCCACGCTGACGATTTCCCAGAGCCGCGGCGGAAGATAGGAATGGAGTGGAGTGGATTATTATGTAAGCAAATGATTGGACTCAGCTTCAAGAGACTGATAGAGGGATGAGGATGGCGGGAGCAAGGGCCTTAAGTCTCGAAAATATCACAAGCATATTGAAACAGCATAAAGAGGAGCTGAATGTCAAATACGGGGTTGGGGAAACAAGGGTATTTGGCTCTTATCTGAGCGAGGCCAGAGATTTCATTGAGGACGTAATTGATGCTTTGACAAAGGCTATGAATTACATTGAAGGATGAGCTACGACGGCTTTGCCAAAGATGATTAGACTACTTTTGCTACACAGCCTCAGAAACTCTGTCGACTTTGCTGTGCTATACCCCTGAGGGGTCTGAAATAAGGCAGAAACAAGCAGGGATTGAAAAAGAGGCGGCGGGAAAGGGGATAGAGATACAGGGTTGGGAAAGCACAAGTTTCGCCAAGGTCACCCTACCAGTCCTGGCATTGCGGGCGATGACGGTAGGCTTTTCAAAGAAGGAGCGTTTCCGTGGAGAAGATTACATTGCTAAGAACAGGAACACCTTGGATAGACCTAGGGGTTGTGAGTCTATGGGATTATCTTGAGAGCCAACATCCTAAACACAAAAAGGGATTAACCTTGAAGCTCCCTAATAGGGTGCAAATAGAACTAACGCCTCAAGAACTAACTTTTAGCGGAGATATTGGTGACATAAACCGCGAGCTTAGCAAATGCCTCGATTTCCTCAAGAACCAGAGCTTGGGCAAATCCGACCTAGGTCGGTTTTATTGGACTGGCATAGCTAGTGTGTTTACAGGTCAGGTAAAAGGGCAGCCTGCTATTAGCGGCTTCTTCTCTCTGCCCAAATATGCCAAGAAAGGAATCTGTGATTTTTGTGGTAAGGAGTCGAGCGTGAGAAAGGCCGGTGCTGCTCATCAGCCTTTAATCGTTACTTCAGAGAAGTTTAGCTCTTTTTTCTCCAACCTGCGGGGAGAGATGGTCATTTGTGAAAATTGTTCCTTAGCGTCAAAGCTCACAGGCTTGAAACTCTTCTTTTCTCAACAAATCGTTGACCGAGCTTCTTCAATTTGGAACGTCTCACTTATAGAGGGTGCAGATCTAATCAAACTTTATAAGGGTATTAGAAGGTTCTCCTCACTTTTCACCACAGCTAGTAAAGTCGCCAATTATCCCCATGCATTCTACTGGACGCAATATCCGCTAGAGTCCTTCCTAGATTTTCTCTTCTCCTCT
The DNA here is from genome assembly GCA_964534285.1 of uncultured Dehalococcoidales bacterium. Classification (GTDB taxonomy): domain Bacteria; phylum Chloroflexota; class Dehalococcoidia; order GIF9; family AB-539-J10; genus JADFUX01. Next base: position 5,550 of record CAZHQV010000004.1, on the reverse strand, counting down.
TGGAGGAATCTCTCCAAGGAAGAGGATTTTATGGAGGATATAGGGAACAAGATTTATCATGTGTTTTCAATAGCATATACCAGAAAGGGAGGACGAAATGTAGACGTAAAACGATATTATATCCTTCCCGGAGTGGAGAAAACATTGAAAACCTTTGAGGTTGCATCATGGAGCTCTGAGGCAGGGAAGGAGTATAACGCGCTACGGGAAGTAGCAGAGTCCTTTCACTTTAGGAGAGAGGACAGGGTTGATACCCTCCTAAGAGAAGACCTTTCATATTGTATCCTCTTTGGTGCTCACATATTTGAGACAATAGAGAGGTTCCTCTATAAGTTCGTTTTGGAAGAAAACCAGACGATGGACGGTTTCAAAGCATACAACTTTCGGCTTCTTGTGAACCAATACGAAAAGGAGGTTATGAACATGGAAGGAAAAGTTATATCTGATGCTTGGAATGTAGGCACGACTTTAGGAAGACTTGCTGCTGAAAACGATGATAAGGGGATTTTTTACACCCTACGAAGCACCCGCACTATGGATGACTTTTTAGAAGCTATAAACCTCTTGCTTATACGACATGTAGACGAAATTAAGCTTTATGAGGAAAGGCTTGATGACAAAGTTAAGAAGGAGCATCCAGTCTTGGGTAGAAAAGCGATGGACGAAATCCTTAAAGATATCACCGAGCAAAATTGGAAAAGGTATAGGGCTCTTGTAGGAATATATGCTGTCTTGGAGTATATGGAGAAGAAATCTAAGAAAGAAGGAGGGGAAAATGTCAAATCAACAACTTAAGTCAAAAGCTATATCACTAAGCTTGTTATTTAAGGTAGATGTAGCCAATCCGAATGCTGGATGGACAGAGGGGACTGTCACTGTGCTAAAGAAGGTGGAAAGACCTGATGGCAAAGCTCACCCTTATATTTCAGGGCAAGCACTAAGAAGGTATCTCAGGGATACCTTGGCAGACCTTCCAGAGGTTGATAAAGAGAAGGAAATCTCACCTTTAGAGACAACTGGAGATCCTAAGGCTCCGATTGTCACAAAGGGAGTGCCAAAGGAATTCATGGATGATGACCTTTTTGGGTTCATGCGTGCTATTGGGGGTAGAACAAGAAGGCGGGAGTCACCGCTTCGTGTAGCACCAGCGTTTGGCCTTTTCCCTTACACCGGGGACCGCGACCTTGGGACTCGCAGCGCTGTTGAGGCGACCGGAGAGGCAGAGGCTGGTGGTTCAATGTTTGAAACAGAAATTACGAATAACATATTTAGGTGCACTGTGCTATTAGAGCTAGACAGAGTAGGAAGGTGGAAAGCTTACGAAACAACTTTAATTAATAAGGACGAGTTGCCCAAGGGGCTTGAACGTCGATTGCTGAGCTCAGAAAAGAAAAAGGAGGAAAAGGAGCGAGTAGCATATTATGAAATACAAGGTCCAGAAGGTGAACGATTTCTGCGCGCAACTGATATTAAGGATCTGGTGTTTTCGATTGATGACAACGATGTTCGAAAGAGAAGAGTAGAGTTGCTCTTAAAAGCTATTAAATACCTTTGGGGAGGGGGTCGCAGAACACGCTTGCTTATTGATTTGACCCCCCAGCTTGTAGTATACGCCAGATTAACTAAGAAAGTTCCAATATTCCTAAATACACTTACCGTAGAATTTAGTAATGGCGAATATGAGGTTAAAATACCTCCTCTTAAAGAAGTCTTAGACGATTACAAGGTTGATCTTCAAAAAGTGATACTTGGTGTTCGAGAAGGATTTATCCGTGAGCCTAATAAAGAGAAACTCCAGGGGTTGCTTAAGCAAGGTGAGACAATCCTCAGCGTTGGGAGTGCAATCGATCAAATGGTGCAAGATATAAAATCTACAGATTTTTAGGGGAGACCAATGGAGGCTTTGAAGCTTATTATAGAAGGCTCGTTTAATTCCTTTCGGCTGCCTTCAGCTATGAAATACCAACAGACCTTTCCACTTCCTCCCAAAACTACCCTCGTGGGCTTGCTAGGAGCAGCCCTCGGACTAGATGATGAGGAACTGGTGAGGAAGGAAGCTTATCAAAAGGTGAGTGTGAGTGTCATCAGCAGGGGTGCTCAAGGAAGAGCGAGGGACCTCTGGGGAATAACAAAACTTAAAACAGGTGGGGATCCGGAACATGCTGTAGTTATGAGGGAGCTAATTTACAGACCTATGTTTGTTGTGTACTTCTGTGTAGAACCAGGCTTTGAGTATTCCCTGACTGATATCGAAAGTGCCTTTAAGGATCCAGCCTATCCCCTAACACTGGGTAGAAGCGACGAGCTTGTGATCATAAGATTGGCTCCTCGGGTGGAGCTAGAGGAAGCAACGCCAGACGATATATACAAGCATACTTTGCTCCCCTTTAATTACCGTGAAAAGGATTTTAAACCTGAGAGTATAAATGTTACCAAGCCTAATTCCTTTCGACTGCCGGAGGTTTCAAAGCTTCCCACAAGCTTCGAAATCAACAAAAATGGTGTTCGAGTTCCAGAAGGATTGCAGGATTTTACCTTTGTGCACAATCTTGGATTGAAATTCTGCGACGTGAAGGGCTGTAAAGATGGGGAATTCGCCTTCTTCATTTTCTGAAATACTAGCTAAAGAAGATGAAACTCTGGGGGAGCATACCGAGAATTCCATTCAATTTCTGTTAAAATTTTTCGGTTGGCAAAAAGAAAACCTAAAGAGAATTGCCCAAGCCAGCAGAGTTGAGGTAAATGAGCTCAAGTCGCGCCTTTTTGCCACCGTGTATTTGCACGATATTGGCAAGGCAAATGTAGATTTTCAGGCGAGGATGCATGGCGAGCGTAAGAAGGATATTCCCCACGCCTTACTTTCTTTGCCGTTTATTTTCTCTGCTGTACCCCCTTTAGAGGAAGTCCACGTAGAGTCATTGGCTCTTATCTCGCATCATACTCCCTTTTACTCCGAGCTATATGAAGACTACAAAAGGGCAGCGAGCGAAGAGAAGTATTGCCTTCCTTTCGCCCTAGAATTTTACTGTAAAATTACAGAAGTCCACAGTAAGGAACTTGGCTACGAATACCCCTTCTCGTTGAAAGAACCCCCTCTTGAAGACTTAGGAAAATGCCTCAAAAAAGTTAAAGAATTCTATCTATTCGAGACAGCTGAGCTTAGAGAAGTCTTCTCTTTCTTTGTAACTGCTCTTCACTATGCTGACTGGCTCGCTAGCGGGCATCAGCAAGACTACAAATTCTCAAGGAAAATCTTTCTCCCAGACATTGAAAAGTCATTTCACTATACAGGTAAGCTCTTTGGGAATTGGCACCAGTTTCAAAGAGACGCAGGGAAAATAGCTGGTTCTATATTTATTAGAATCCCTACGGGGAAGGGCAAGACAGAGGCAGCTTTCCACTGGATCGAAAGAAATGTTACGGAAGGTAAGGTAATTTACCTTCTTCCTACTAGGGTAACAAGCAATGCCATGTACCTGAGACTTAAAGATTATTTCAGAGATGATGTCGGCGTCGCTCACGGCTCTTCTTCTTTAGTCATCGCAGAGGAGCGAGGTTGGGGAACTGAATCATATAGATCCGAGAAACTGCTATCAGAAACTTTCATGAAACCCATCACAATTTGCACAGTGGATCAACTGCTACTTGCAAAATTTAATTGGTATCATTGGGAGTTAATAGAGCAAAATACCGCTTCCGGTGCTTGTATATTTGACGAGATCCATGCCTACGAGCCTTATACCCTTTCCCTGATTCTTCACGCAATGGAAGAGCTTAGAGAAAAGGGAGCAAGATTTGCCATCTTAAGCGCTACTTTGCCAAGCTATGTTGAAGAGAGTATAAGGGACATTTTAGGGGATGTCCCGGTTATAGAGGAGCCGGGGTTTGATGCAGAATGCCGCCATCGAATCTACTATAAAGAAACGCCTATCGAAGAGGCCACAAAAGCAATATTAGCTGGTTACGCAGAGAAGCAAAGAATCTTAGTAATAGTGAATACTGTAGAAAAAGCTATGCAGTTTTTCAAGAAGATTGAATATATAGGGAATTTAACAGAAGAAGATTGCGTACTTTATCATTCGAGATTTACTGAAATGCATCGGAGAGAAAAAGAGGACAGGATAGAAGCCGGAGCTGACAAGGACAAGGGATTTATCGCGGTGACCACTCAAGTTGTAGAGGTAAGCTTAGATATCGATTATGACATTCTCTACACTGAGCTTGCACCAGTTGATGCTCTTATTCAAAGGATGGGAAGAGCAAATCGAAAAGGTGAAAAGGGTATAGTTCCTGTTTTTGTGTACTCACCAGGCGAAGAAAGCTCCAAGGTTTATGGAGACGATAATATATGTCGGGCTGATAGAATAATAAGGAGGATAAACGAGAAGGAGATTCAGGAACGCCTTCTAAGAGAATTAGTAGAAGAACAATACCCCAAAGAAGACATGAACCAAATATTATTAGAAGAGAGGGAAGAGGTAGAAAGAGAGTTTAACTCTCTTCGGCACGATCTGTGGCAGATTCAAACATTGCAGTTAAGCAGTGAGAGCGAGGCTTTGAGGAAGATAGCTAAGACTAGGAGAGACAAATTCCCAAATATAGAAGTTATTCCAACCCGATATCAAGAAGAAGTTTCCAGCCTAACCCACCCTCTTGAAGTTACGAAATACTTGGTGCGTGTGCCTTACTACAAGGCTGAGAATAGCATTGTCCGAAGCACCACGACCTCGCGGTTTCTTTACGCAAATCTGGAGTACAGCCCAAAATACGGAGTAACAGGATACGCGAAGGGGGGCGTTTTCGTAGAGTAAAAATGCCTCTGCCGCTCAGACGACGGTGTGTAAACGCTTTTTGATAGCGATCCTGAGATGCCGGAAAACGGTGTTCCCCTGGGGTATAGTAATGGTGAATTGGTAGGGCTATCTATACTGGAGGCTTCTAAGCGATAGACAGACATCCGTTTTTGCAGGCTTGGAAGGAAGACGTGTCCATAAAGGCGCGCTGGCGCAAGTTTAAGCCCTTGCCTGAGAATACCAAGGAGAGGGTTGCCAATTTGAGGTCTCTCTTTGAAAGGGAAGGGGTCTTGCTGGCTTATCTCTTTGGCTCCGTTGCCGGGCAAGATAAGGGCGAGGATGTTGGTCTGCCTATCTTGCCCGGTGAGAACAATCTTGCTGCTTTGCGGGAAAAGATTTGTGAAGCTCTGGGTACAGACAGGGTTGACCTGGTTAATCTCAAGATAGCTTCACCGGTCCTCCGCTTCGAGATCGTGAGCAACGGTGTCCTTGTCCATAAGAAAAGCGATGAGATAGAAAACGCCTTTGAGCTTGCTACACTGCGAGAATAAAAGGATACCGCTTATATGAGGAGAAAGCAAGAGGAAATGCTGAGGCAGAGGACAGAGGAATGGTTGGGCTGAGATTGCTTCATCGAGCTCCCTCCCCCTCACTTCGCGCAGGGACGGGGACAAGCCTCGCAGTGACGGGGAGGACGAGATTCAGCAATGGCTCAAGCAGCTGAACTGAAAACACAATTGCCCGAGGCAAGCTTTGA
>CAZHQV010000003.1:37104-39205 GCA_964534285.1 uncultured Dehalococcoidales bacterium | reverse complement strand
GAAGCGCTTTCGGAATACGAGCAACGCCAACGCCGCTTTGGCAGTGTATGATGAATGCGGCGTGTCATTCCCCGCTCATCTTTCTTGAGCAAAACATAGCTACACCTGACCAGGACTGCCTCTGCCCTTTCACACATCTCTTCAACGCAGAAACCTGTGCCGGAGTGCCTCACTCACCTCCACAAATTGCGGACTTCTTCTAATCGCGTGTGGTTGTCCTGCGTCGATAGTCAGTGGCGCGTCCCCATTAGTAACGGCTCCTCATTACTTGTCATGCTCATCCTGCAGGGGAAATCTGTGGCCTGCCTGGCCTCATCCTGTATTGGAAGAGACCACCCATTGACCATTGACCAGTGCACCAAGTAATATGGGCTAGATATAGTGAATAGGATTTCCAAGTAGCAATTCTGGGGAATGCCAGTTCTGTACAATCAATATTCTCATTCAACACCTATTAGTAACCGTACAGAACAATACGTCGTAGGGAATCTATGTCAGATTTGGCAACACATTCATTAGCCTGGCATACCCTTTCCAGCGAGGCGGTTGTTCAGCAAATGGGGATTGACCCGCTGCAAGGATTGAGCTGGTCTGAAGCTACTGAACGCCTGAAGGAACACGGGCCCAACGTGTTGTCCGAAGGCAAGAAAGAACCCCGTTGGCAAGCTTTTCTCAGGCAGTATAAGAACTACATGCAGATCATTCTGGTCGGTGCTGCTGTGGTGAGTCTGGTCATCAGCGAAGTCTTAACTGCAGTTGCACTACTAGCGCTTACTCTATTCAATGCTTTGCTAGGGCTACGCCAAGAAAGCAAGGCCGAGGAGAGCGTGGCAGCTCTACGCAAGATGATGAAGGCCACTGCACGAGTTCGGCGCGGTGGTGAGACCGTCGAAATTCCGGTAGAAGACGTGGTACCGGGAGACATTGCCCTGTTTGAAGCCGGCGATCGGGTGCCTGCTGATGGTCGCTTGCTTGTAGCTGCCACCTTGGAGATTGAAGAAGCCGCCCTCACCGGCGAAAGCACCCCGGTGCCAAAGGATATCGAGGCGATTGATAAAGCGGCTGCACCGCTGGGCGATAGGGTCAATATGGCCTACATGAATTCCAGTGTGACCCGCGGTCGAGGGGAAATGCTGGTGACAGCCAGCGGCATGAACACTGAGGTGGGCCACATTGCAGACATGCTGCAAACCACCCGAGAAGAGAAGCCCCCACTTGCCAAGAAGGTAGATGGCTTAACCGTACTCATAGCCAGCCTGGTCGGCATTGCCTTGGTGATCATCATGGTCATCGGCTTCCTAAATGATCAGTCGTTCCGCCAACTGTTCACTATGGGGATTGCGCTAGCCATTGCCGCCATCCCTACCGCCCTACCTATGGTCGTGACTGTCGTTTTGGCCATCGGTACTATGCAAATAGCCCGTAGGAACGCCATTGTCAAGCGTTTGCCATCTGTCGAGACCTTAGGATCAACTTCAGCCATCTGCTCCGACAAAACTGGCACCCTCACTATGAACCAGATGACTGCTCGGGAACTCGTGATTGTTGGGCATCGATACGCGGTGACCGGTGAAGGTTACGAGACCACCGGCCAGGTTCGTCATGTGGCGGGTGTCGGCGAAACCAATCTGGACCCCATTTTGCTGCCAATGGTGTTGTGCTCCGATGCGGTAGTTGAACATGGGGAGCTTGTCGGTGACCCGACCGAGGGCGCACTGGTGGTGCTGGCGCAGAAGGCCGGCATAATGGTCCGTGCCACACGTGAACAGTTCCCACGCGTCGCGGAAGTGCCCTTTGATTCGGCCTACAAACTGATGGCCACCTTCCACAATATGGTCAATGCCGACAACCAGCCAGTGGTTCGCTGCTACGTCAAAGGTGCTGGGGATGTGCTCATGGCGCGCTCGGCGTACATCAGGGGGCTGCAAGGTGAAATAGTCCCTTTGGATGAGGAGATTCGGCAACGTGCTTCTGAACACAACGAACGGCTGGCCAGCCAGGGGATGCGGGTGATAGTTGTTGCCGAGCAGGACTTCGATTCCACCACCTTTGATCCTCAGTGCAACCTCCTGGACGAGGTGAACAAGCTGACGTTGCTTGG
>CAZHQV010000003.1:0-37004 GCA_964534285.1 uncultured Dehalococcoidales bacterium | reverse complement strand
CCTTTGATCCTCAGTGCAACCTCCTGGACGAGGTGAACAAGCTGACGTTGCTTGGTATGGTTGGTATCGTTGACCCACCGCGGCCCGAAGCGGCGAGTGCTATCGGTGAGTGTAAGTCGGCTGGGATTCGTGTGCGCATGATTACCGGCGACCACGCGGTAACTGCGGGGGCTATCGCGCAAGAGTTGGGCATCGAAGGCAGAGCCATCACCGGCGCTGAATTCAACAAAATGAGTGATGAAGAAGCCGCCGACCAAATAGATGACATTGGTGTGATTGCTCGCGTTGCACCAGAGGATAAGGTCAGGTTGGTCAATGTACTTAAGGGGCAGAACAATATTGTTGCCATGACGGGTGACGGCGTTAACGATGCCCCAGCTTTGAAAACAGCCGATATCGGCGTAGCCATGGGGATCACCGGCACGGATGTTTCAAAGGAAGCCGCCGTCATGATTCTGACAGATGACAACTTCGCCACTATTGTGGGGGCTGTTGAACAAGGACGGGTTATTTACGACAACTTGATGAAGTATATTCGCTTCCAGATGGCCGGACTGTTTGGCTTTATCCTGGCCTTTCTAGGGGCAGCTGCCACTGGTGTTACACTTGTCCTGTTCGCACCATTGCAGATTCTGTTCGTAAACTTCATTATCCAGGCACCCATCGGTGGAGCATTGGGGTTGGATAGCCCTACTCCCGGCTTGATGAAACGGAAGCCTCGACCGGCCAACGAGAGAATCATTGGTCGGCGTCTGGGAATTCGCCTGGTTGTAGCTGGGCTCATAATGGCGCTTTTCGCGATTGGCGTTTATCAGTGGGCTAAGACCAACACTGGCTCAACAGTGATCGCTCAGACTATGGCTATGGTAATGTTCTCTATTATCAGTATTCCACTCGCACTGAATCTGCGGCACCCACAAGACACTATATTTCGCATGGAAACCCTCTCCAATCGGCACCTCCTTCTCGTCTATGGCTGGATCATACTCGCCCTGGTTCTTGTGACCGAAATCGGGCTGTTCCAGCGGATCTTCGATACGAGTCCGCTAACCCTACACCAATGGTCTATTTGTATAATTGCTGCGTTGCTTTTCCTCATTGTCGGTGAGACTCTCAAGTCTATCCTCAGACTTATCGCAAAGCGATCCACATCAAGCAAGACAAGCTCAGCATAGCTATTTGTGATTTTGCTGTTTTCCTGCCATTGTATTTCACACACAAACATCACACCCACATGACAGATATATGAATCATGAGCGATAATGAACACACATGCTTAAGGAATGTCTGGCAAGTATCCCATACTATTTTTCCATGGCAGACGCGGCTCCCCCCTGGGCTGGCACTACACCAGGGCAGGGAAGTCTGATATGTGATCTAAGGTGTTCGATGGTCACCATGACCTGATCAAAATCAATATCTTTTGCGTCAAGAGCTAGAGCCTCGCTGACGCGTCAGCCTACTCTTACTAAGAACCTAATGAGCAGCTTGTCCTTCAGGCATGTCGCTGCATTCTCAAGTTGCTCTGTTTCTTCTATCTCGAGATAGGCCCTCATTTTCCTCAGTTGCGCATGTCATTTCGTTTCGAGCTTTGTCCGGTTCGCCTGCCCCGCTGAGGGAGTCCAAAATCCACGTTGTCGGCCGGAGAGTTCCTTGGTGAACGCCGCTCATGCCCGGCTGCGCAAGATTCACGCAGCCTCTCAACACTTCGAGCTGTGAGCGGCCTATAATGTGTTGAAGGCTGAATATGTCGCCACTATTACGCAAGAATTTGACTGCCTTTGTGTGACGCAGGGTGTGAGGTGAGCACCTGTCTCCCTTCAGTGCAGCGCTCCTGCCACAGCGAGTGATAATCTTCTCCACCATATCTTTGGTCTTGGCCTCCCATCTCGGGTGAGAAAAAGGAAGTCAGGATTAGCTGTCGCTCGCTCAGGGCGGTGGCGACTAGTATAACGCCAGAGACAGCGTTGAACTTCCCTACCTACCGGGGTGAGACGTTCTTCATTCCCTTTGCCCAGAACCTCAAACATGCCATCTTCCAGCCAGACGTTATCTAGCCCCAGTCGGCAGAGTTCGGGTACACTAATGCTGCTGTCAAGCAGAGTCAGGATGATGGCGTAGTCCCTGTATCCTTCAGGGGTTCCAGTATCTATGGCCTTAAACAACTGCTGGATTTCCCAGTCCGAGAAAGCAGGCATGGCTTTTCTGGTTGGTCGTGGGATTTTCACATGGTTAAACGAGTTAGTCCCTCCTATCCCTTATGAGATGAGCCGGGAGAACAATATTCTCAGGCCGGGCAGACAGCAATCTATGGTCTGTCCTGAAAGCCCCCTGTCGCGCGCCGCGGTCAAACCGGTGATCGGAGAAACACCTCTTCTGTCGCAAATATAGAATGGACTCCTTGATTTCATGGCGGCTGATTTGAGTTACGTCGGTGGTTCGTCCTTGGGACATGAGGAAGCCTTCAAAATAACCTACGCTGTTGCCGACAATGGCAATGGCATTGGGGCCTTTTCCCTCTGTAGTAGCGTGGAGTTGATAACCATGAAGTAGATTTGCTATATCGGTACCACGATTTGCCGAAGCAAGAGGTCTATGTTTACAAAGCTTATTCTCAGGGGTAAAATAGCTATGATTTCGGGCGGTTAGCTCAGTGGTTAGAGCGCTTGTTTCACACGCAAGAGGTCACTGGTTCAAGTCCAGTACTGCCCACTATAGAAAGGAGGTGGGTGCATGTCCGGAGAAAGAGGTGGCCTGCTCAGCGCTGGCGGAATCCTGAGTATAATAGTCGGTGTGCTCGAGGTAGTAGCTGGCGCGATGATCGTTGCCTTTACACAAGTCATGGAGACTATTGGAGCGTTGTGGTCCTCAGCTGTTCCATACTTTGGAGGTGAATTCGGCATAGGTGCAACGGCGACAGTGGTGATTATCATAGGAGCTGTCCTTGTCGTGCTAGGCATATTGGCCATAGTGGGTGGCATCTCAGCAATAAGAAGGAAGAGCTTTGGGTTATCTCTGGCCGGAGCTATTTGTGCTCTTCTTCCCCTCAACGTCTTGGGACTACTAGCTGTTATTTTTGTTTCCTTGGCAAAATGTGAATTTGGAATGGACTACTGAGAGCCGAAGTGGCGGAAAGGCAGACGCGCTACGTTCAGGGCGTAGTGTCCATGAGGACGTGAGGGTTCAAATCCCTCCTTCGGCACCATAACTTAGGAGGTGAGCCATGCAAATAAAGAAGATAGGCGTCATTGGTGCTGGGACTATGGGTTCCGGGATAGCTCAGGCATGCTCCCAGGGGGGGTATGAGGTAATAATGAGGGACACGGAGCAGAAGTTCGTTGATGGCGCTTTTGAGAGAATCAAAGGCAGCCTGGCGAGGTTCGTAAAGAGTGGGAAAATGACTCCAGAGGACGTTGATACGGTGATTCGGCGAATTGAAGGCACTGTGGACCTGCAGGAAGCTGGAAAAGATGCAGATTTGATCATAGAGGCAATATTTGAGGATGTGGAAGCGAAGAAGGCGGTGTTTAAGGAGTTGGATGATGTCTGCCCGGAAAGGACTATTCTTGCCTCGAATACCTCCACGATAATGATAACTGAATTGGCCTCTGCGGTGAGGAGGCGAGAAAAGTGCATTGGGATGCATTGGTTTGTTCCACCTCAAGTAATGAGGCTTATTGAGGTTATTAGGTCGGCGGAGACCTCAGATGAAACGTTTGACACCATTGTGGACCTTTCTAAGAGACTTGGAAAGGTTCCTGTAGAAGCTAATGATGGGCCTGGATTCTTCACGAGCAGATACATTGGGTCGTACTTCATGGAGGCCATTCGATTGTTTGAGAGCCAGGTAGCCGGTATCAAGGAGATAGACACGATGTGCAAGCTGGGATTTGGCTGGCCGATGGGTCCATTTGAGCTCATGGATCTGACAGGCCTTGACATAGCGATGCATGCGTCCGAATACGTTTCCGAGGAAATCGGCGAGCCAAGATATGTCGTGCCCATCACGATGAAGAAATTGGTTAAGGCTGGCTACATAGGCAACAAGCCGGGAAGCAAGGGCGGCTGGTACGATTACTACAAGATACAGAAGGAGAAATAAGGCCAGACAATCTATTGGCACTGGTATGCGCCTGTAGCTCAGCAGGATAGAGCGCAGCCCTGCGGAGGCTGAGGTCGCGGGTTCAAATCCCGCCAGGCGTGCTACACTTTATGGGCTGGCCGGAGGTGCGGCGGTTCGTTGGGCGGTTAGCTCAGTGGTTAGAGCGCCTGTCTTACACACAGGAGGTCAGAGGTTCAAGTCCTCTACTGCCCACCATACGTATGAGATGAGGTCTTTAGACCTCCTGATTGTCGGACAAACTAAGGGTGATCAAATACAATCTTGACCACCTGTTTGATAGGACGCAGGGCTGCATAATGACTGATGGTAGTAAATGTCAAATCGGAGGCGCGACCAGGGACGTCGTTAAGATCCTTGGTAAGAGGCTTTGTGCTAACAGAGAGGACCGATGGCAAAAGCCCCAGAACGGTAGAGTACTACGAAGGGAATCTCCAACGCTTCTTGTGGTATTGCGACCAGCAAAGTTGGCCTCACGACGTGCGACTCATCACAGAATGGAACATACGGGAATTCTTGGCGTATGTTACGAGCGAAGTGCGTCGCTGGGGGCTTGACGGCAACGGCTCGGAATCGAGCGAAAGGCGAGCTTCACATTCTACAGTCCATCACTATTATGCCGTTCTCAAAGCCTTCTTTAATTGGTGCGTCAGAGAAGGCTTCCTCACTGAGAGCCCAATAGCAAGAGTGAAGATGTCCAATCCCAAAGCAAAGGTCGTACAACCTTATACACCAGAGGAAGTGGCTAGGATGCTGGCAGTGTGCGATTATGATTACCAGCATAATGCTAGATTTCTCGGAAGTCGGAACAGAGCAATCATTTTGATGCTGCTAGACACTGGGTTGAGAGTAAGTGAAATCGCCAGTGTCGGGCTCGAAGACATAGACACTGAGCGAGGATGGATTAAGATTCGAGGCAAGGGAGACAAGGAGAGGGTGGTTAGAATTGGGGCAACGCCACAGAAAGCACTTTGGCGCTATCTTATGCATAGGCCGGATGATGGAAGACAAGACCTATGGCTAACGGAAGAGGGAAGGTCTTTGCGATCAGATGGCATCCAGATAATGGTAAGGCGACTCAAACAGAGGGCGGGAGTAAAAAGTAGCGGGAATTGCCACCGCTTTCGGCATACATTTGCTATTAACTTCCTCCGAGCCGATAGAAATCCATTTAACCTTCAATACCTTCTTGGTCATTCGGATTTGAGGATGGTAAGGCACTATGTGGCAACTCTGGGAATGGAGGATGCCCTTGAGGCTCACACAAAGGCGAGTCCAGCGGATCTTCTTGGTCTGAGGTGACTCATTTTGTGGACTGGGGTGGTTCTGGGTTCGCCAAGTGGTACAGCTGACTTCCGGAGAGATGTCACATTGATTGGCTAAGTCGCCATGCCCATTGATGTGAGCGCTAGGAGGCGTTCAGCAACCATCGTTGAGCGGCTTTGTGTGGTGACGATCTTTTGCCTTTGCTGTGATGCTAGGCGTGGGACGTTCACCAAAATTGGTCATCTTGGGTAGACCTCGTCCGATGAGCAGTAGCAGTAGCATGCTGCGCGCTGAGGCAGATAGCATCCGGTGCGGGGTGCGGTTGAGGTGCCACGTGGGCTTTTGTACCTACTAGTCTGAGGGAAGTCGTGGTACCGACGTGCTCAGGAGGTGGTGCCCGAGATATCCTGAAAGGCGCAATTCTGTTGGTGAGAGCATTCAAACCGTCTAGTGCTTCCGTCCACACGCAAGCTAGCGAGTGGGAACGATGTGGCTAGGCCTATCAACCTGTTCTGGCCTTTATTCGTTCAACGCATAGTTGCTCCTACAGCTGCCTTGGCGACATTGCGCTTGACCCTTTCTTAGGTATGGGTGCGCTTTCTCTCTTGGCTCTCATCCTGGCCGGTTGGACCGCAATTCAACAGCATTTCAATCGCGTTTTAACGTATCAGTACCTTCTGTTCGTTCCTGTCACGCGCTTGACACCTTTGATGCCCAGATGTAGACTCAGTTCAGACTGAATATAGACGCTGTCGCCCAAACTGATTAGGCGGAGTAAGAAGAGGGCGGCAAACTCTGGAGGGATTGCCAGGCAAGCGTCACCGTCCAGAGTTTGTCGCTCTTTCTTTTTGTTTGGAGGAGATTTGGGAATGACTGTCAATGAAGCAGGGCGTCGAGGGGGCCTATCGGTCCTGAGAAGATATGGTCGTACCCACTTTGTGAGGCTGGGTAGAAGTGGGCAGTCAGCTATGAGGGCTCAATATCCGAACAAAGCTCGCGATTGGGGGAAAATGGGAGGGCGCCCGAAGAAAGCTAATTTGGAGCAGACGATGGGGGAGTCAGGAAATAAGAAAAAGGAGCAGTAAGCAGCCCTGCGCCGGATTAATCTTGGCTCCCCCGCCACAGTATACCATGGCCTGAATCGGCAGAAAGAAGGGCCACCATTGGCAACGAGCCGCTGCTGGCTCATAAGGGAGATTGAGACATGGACAATGCTAGCACAGGTTCAGGACTTGTACAGGCAATTTTAGACGCGCTACGCGAGCGCGCCGGTTAGGCGTCGGCAATGGTGAATACCGGACAAAGTGTCTGCGCCCACAGGCTCACAAGAACGGGGATGAGCATCTGTCGACAAATTTCAATCCTGAAAAGGGTGCTCGTTATTGGGTGTGCGATTTCAGGGCTGGCTTACTCACCTATGCGTTGGGCCTGAACGAGGCGCTCAGGTGTTCAGCGGATGAGATTTATGAGAACACCGGCAGTTAGGGAGCGAAAGCCAGGCCAAATAACGACAAGGCAAAATAGACCTTCGTGCCGTGACGGGGGTTTGCGGGCGCAAGGGCTACGACTTCTGTCTCGCATCATCGTCCGATGGCACCGCAGCAATTTAGATCCCCTATCGAAAGGAGAGCCTAACGGCGAGGAGGTTGCTCATGAAGGACCTTGAATTCGTGCGCGAAGCATCGCCAATAGAGGATGTAGCCGGTCAATATTGCGAACTTCGCAAGGAAGGTAAGCGCCTTACTGGCCTATGTCCACTTCATCACGAGACCCGTCGTAGCTTCAATGTGTACCCAGAGAGCCAGACTTTCTACTGTTATGGTTGCCGTAAGGGTGGGGACGTGTTCGACTTGGTAATGGCCAAGGAGGGTGTGGATTTTCCCGAGGCAGTCCGTCTTCTGGCGAGGAGGGCTGGCATTCCAGTGGCACAGCTGTCTTCGCAACGCTATACAGACATGCAGCAGCACCGAGCTGTTCAGGATGTCTTGATGCTGGCCGCTAACTACTATCAGGATCTGCTTATGGGTAATAGTCGTCTAGGAAAATGGGGCCGAGATTATCTTCAAAGGCGAGGCATCAGCCTTGAAGCTACACTGGAGCTCAAGCTAGGGGTTGCCTCTGGATCAGGTCTCGTAGCCTTCCTCCAAGCTCATGGCGTCGGAGAGGATATGTCCAAGAGTGCAGGCCTAGTGTATGAGCGTAACGGCCAACTGCGGGAATTCTTCCGAGGGCGAATCATGTTTCCGTGCTTGAGGAGCGGCAAAGTTATCTGGCTCGTTGGCAGGTCCGTGAGTGGCGCCGAACCGAAGTATCTCGGGCTGCCGACGCCTAAGTCCCTTTATGCGTCGACTCTGAGGCAAGGGGCTAACGACCTCATAGTGGTTGAAGGTCCGTTCGACGCCATTCCCATCTGGGGATGGGGCTACTCGACCGTCGCCCTCCTGGGAACCTCCTGTAAAGACGACTGGTTGCCTGTTCTCAACAAGGCGGAGTCTATTTACGTCTGCCTAGACACAGACGTGGAGGGAAAGAGGGCTGCTTTGGACTTGGCAGAAAGACTTTTCCCCAAGTCAAAGGTGGTACGGCTACCGGAAGGAATCAATGACCCATGCCGGTTTGTGGATGAGGGACACACAAGGGATGAGTTCGCCGACCTACTGACGCAGGGTCAGGACTACGTTGAGCACCAGGTATCCCAAATTCCGGCCGACGTAGATAAGGTGAAGCTGCCAGATGTACTGCGTCCTTGTCTCAAACTGCTCGCCAGTCTGGATCCAGCCAAGAGCGAAGCCTACCTGAGACACCGGATAGCGCCTCGCTTTAGCCTCAAGGAGCGGGACCTATCCCCTTACACGAGGACCCTTAGGCTGCTGGAGAAGGAAGTTCCACGGAGGCACTGCGCACAAAAAGGGGAGGACGAGACGGCGGATGTCACTCCCCCGGTTGAGGCCACTCCAGCTCCGGTCATGTCTGACAACGAAAAAGAGGAAGCATTGGCTCTTCTCAGAAGCCCAAACCTAATCGTCCGCATAATCAGAGATTTAACCTCCATGGGAGTCGTTGGTGAAACAGAGAACAAGTTGCTCGTCTACGTGGTCGCAACGTCCAGAAAGTCAAACGAGCCCTTGGGCGTCATAGTGAGAGCAGCATCCTCTGCGGGCAAGAACTACCTCGTTCGAGGCGTGGCGTCACTTATCCCTCATGACGAGGTGGTAGAATTCACTAGGATAACCCCCAAGGCGCTGGACTATCTGGACACTGGCCTCAGCCACAAGTGGCTAGTAATCACCGAACGTAGTGGTGCCGACGAGGCAGACTACAGCATTCGGGTGCTTCAGTCGGAGAAGGTAATAAAGGTCGCCTGCCCAGTGAGAGACCCCGAGACGGGAAGGATGGAGACCGTCGAGCACGAAGTGAAAGGTCCAGTGGCCTACACTGAGACTACCACCAGGGCGACAATTAACCCCGAGAACGCCACCAGAGTTTTCACGGTCTACTTGGACGAGTCGGCGGATCAGACGAAGCGCATCCATGAGGCCCAGCGCAAAGGAGCGACGAGGGAGGGCCTAGAAATTGACGAACAGAGGGCGGAGACGAAGCGCCGACATCAGAATGCCCAGCGTCTTCTGGAGGATGTTGAGGTGGTTGTTCCTTACGCTGACTTCATCCGCTTTCCTAACGACCAGATAAGGACGCGCAGGGACTTTCCTCGGTTTCTCCAGCTAATAAAGCAAATAGCATTCATCAGGCAGTATCAGAAGACTGCACAAGTGTACCACAAGCCAGATGGCTCCGAAGTGTCCTACATCGAGGCTGATGGTATTGACTATGCCTTGGCCTATCGTTATGGCCGCGCTGCCTTGCGGGCGGCTCTCGATGACTTAGCACCGCAAAGCCGGTTTCTGCTGACGAAAGTTCTTGAAATGGTCTCGGCTGCGGAGTCACCGGCCGCGGAAGCGACATTCACTAGGCGACAGCTCCGCGCATTCGTAGGTCTGACTGATTCCTATATCAAGAAGTATTTCCCCCCACTGGAGGACCAGGAGTTTGTGGAACTTGCCTCGCCTTGGAGTCAGGGGGGCACAAAGCACTACCGCTTGGCTAGAGGAGTAACTCCGGCACAATCAGAGGTGAAGGGGCTTACTACCCCGAGCGAATTACGAGAAGCATTGAGGCTAGGTGCTGAACTACAAGGAGTGCAAGCGTGTGTGCAAATCTATTGATTGGAAGGCCTGAACCAGTAACCACCACTCGCTTGCCAGATCGGGTTTCCTGCCGGAAGGCCGTGCTGCCGAGCTTGAGTGACCACTTCGAGCGGCCAAGGCGACGTCTCTGCTACTGGTCACTCCGGATGGTAACCACTCCTTGCAGACACGAGGTCAAAGCTGCAAAGGCAGTAGCGGTTACTGGTTTCCGCAAACGCAGGCAAGGAGTTCGCACACAAAGCGGAGATGGATACTGACGTGCAGAAGCTCGAGCGGTTGATAGCTCTCCTACCCGAGGGAGGAATGCGTCGCCTCTACGAAGAGCGCCTGAGAGAGATACAAAGAGATGGCAGGCCGGCGATGCAACACGCGCTCGATAGCGGGAGGTGCAGGGAGCAGCTGGCGGAAGATAGTGTGCCCTGGATACTAAGGGAGTGGCGCCGGGTTTCGATTCCACAATGGCGCGGTATCCTTCAACAGGCAGAGATAACAGCCGACGATGAGCGGGCCAGCTATGCCAGATGGATGCTTAACGAGGTCTTAAAGGCCGATGACGGCTAACGGGTAGACGAGGTTCCTGGCAATGCCTGAAGTGACTCCAATCAGAGATCTGAAGGGATACCTCGACGTTGATGAGGTAGAGAAGTTATTTGATGCCGCTTCCAACTGCAGAGACAAGCTCCTGGTGCGAATCCTGTGGCGTACCGGCATTAGGGTATCGGAGCTCATTGGCATAAAGCTATCCGACGTCGACTTTGAGAATCGCGCAATCGCCATCAGGATCCAAAAGATGCGGAAGAAGGATGGCAAGGTCAAGGAACTGAGAAGGCGAGTTCCCGTTGACCAAGGCACGCTGGACATGGTGAAAGAATACCTGGAATGGCGGAAACAGTTCCCATACAAAGGTGATTTGCTATTTCCTATTACGAGGCAACGGGTAGACCAGATCTTCTGGAAGCTGGGAAGGAGAGCAGGCATAAGAGAGATTGGCGACCCCTTCGTGTCGCAGCACAGGAAGCTCCATCCTCATCACCTCCGCCATTCATTTGCAGTCCACTGCATCAAGAGAGGCATGAGCATAGAGCGGCTACAGAAGATACTGGGTCACCAGTCGCCAACTACGACATCCGTCTATCTACAGTATTCAGTGGAGGATTTACACCAGGACTATGATCGCGTTTGGCAAGACGGGGACTAAGGACAATGGAAGAAGTACCTAACCTCGGAAACACAGCAGTGGATCCTGACCGAATAGGGGTCCCGTGGGGCAGGGCTGCTAGTGAATATCGGCCGGGCCTTTTCGTTAAGCACTACTTTGAAGAGTATGGAGAGGCTTGTGCCGCTGACATCTACTACGCCTTGAGCCAGGAGATAAAGCGTATGAATAAGGAACGTGTGGAAATAGGCGAAAAACCGTTCAGAAGGCCAAACTATAGCAGTTTCGCGAAGTATTTCCACTGGTTCAAACTCCTGGGCTTGGTTGAGCGCACGGACAGAACGGAGCAGGCCATTTATGACTTCCTTGAGCGAAAAAGGTTCTACCGGTTGACAGATAAGGGCAAAGCTGAAGAGGAGGTGTGGGAGGATCCAGTCCGGGCGGCGCATCCAGAGTTTGGCTGAATCATGGTTATCAAGGAGAAGCGCAGATGAGGGTCAAACTGACGCGACAGGAACAGGAAACCATCATCACGTTCAATGAAGGGGATCTCATGGTCAATGTGTTCACCTACAACGAGAGGTGGCAGCGCAGGATGAAGGAAATGGGCCTGAAGCCTATCCGGACCGAGGGGGAAGCTCGAGAGTACGAGTTTCCCAAGAAATGGCTAAGGCTCCCGGCAAAGCGCCCGCAGCTGACTGAAGAAGAGCGCCAAAGACGCCGGAAATCCCTAAAATCTGTGCAATTGGCCCGTAACGCGAGGGGGTTTGTGGCATATGATCGAGATGGTTAGGGGATTTGCCCACAGAAGGCTCTTAGGCGGCGAGTTGAACGGTAAGTCATCAGCGTCGACATTGGATCAAGAGGAAAGGTGGTTCCAGGTTCGCGTTAAGCCAAAGCCCAGCCAGACGGCGCTCTCCGGCATTCCCAACATCTTGGTCGCGGCGCTGTTCATTTTCGCGCCGCTTAGGTTTCTGTATGTGCTCTTGTTGGTTCAGCGTCGTGATGATCTTCTGGGCGGAGGTTTCCGTCCCATTTCTGGTCGCTTTCTGGCTGGGGTTTCTGGTCGGGTTCCTGTGACATTTCTGGATCCAGATTTCTGCGAAGCGCTCTGCTCCCGATTTTTGCTTGTTTTCTGGTACCAGATCTCTGGCCAGTCTGTCCGGTCCAGTGCACTGCTAAGGCACAGAGGTAAACAGGTGAGCGAGGTGCGTTCAGCTTCTCGGTTGCGGCACCGCACCCACGCCGGTGCGGTCCGGTTCGGGTTCGGTCTCGGTCCGGTTATGGCAGATCCTTATGCAGTTGTACGCTTGACGATGTGTTGTCGAAGGCTCTTGAAATAGAAAACTCATAGAGAAGCGTCACAGAGAAAATCAGAGAAATTTCAGAGAAAATCCAGAGAAACGGGGTAGAGAAACGGCAGAGAAACCGTAGAGAAACTCTAGAGAAATCTCAGAGAAATGCTAGAGAAACAGAGAAATCTCACCAGAGAAACCGCGGAGAAATGTCGGAGAAATCTCGGCCCAGAGAAAGTGCTGGAAAGAAGGTAAAGCCGTGCTAGCGGAAGCGGTTGCGATGATGGTGTTAGCGGTTGTGGTTGCGGTTGCGGTACTGGTGCTGGTGCCGGTGTTGGTGGTGGTGCCGGCCGCGCCCTTTCTCTACGGCTCTCCCGGTATCCGTGCCCGTGCCAGTTTTTGCCGTTTGCCGTGCCGGCACGGCACGGTTTTTCCGTGTCGTAATCGATATGGTAATCCCTATGGTAAACCATAGGGTAATCTACAGTGCTTGACATGGTTAGTGGCAAGGCAACACAGAGGAAACGCAAGCCGCTATCAAGGCTCAGATACGAGGATTCTCACCCCACAGTTTCCTTTCGTATGGAGAGGGGTCTGTGGAACGAATTAAGGACACACCTGAGTCAACGGGGCATATCAAGATCCGAGTTCATAAAGGAAGCAATGGGCGCCCAGAAGGCCCTCATCGAAGACACTGAGGAGGCCCGACTACAAGCGTACGAATCGGGGTACAAGAAGGGAAAGCTGCAGGGAGAAAGGGATGCTAAGAGGGCTTTGGACAATGAAAAGAGCAAGTTAAAGGAGGAAAAGGAACAAGTGGTCAAAGAAGCTAGACATGACGGGTATAAGGAAGGCTTCGAGATGGGCAGGGTCGAGGAAAAGAAACGCAGCCAGAGGACCTTGGATGATGAGCGGTCCAGGCTAAGGGCCGAAACGGGGGAAGCGCTCAAGAAAGCCGAGGATCAAGGGCGCAAAGAAGGTCACTCCGAGGGATACGCACAAGGTAAGGAAACATACCTGGTTTCTTACGCCTGTGCTTTCTGCGGCGAACCGATCGAGGTGACGAGCCAAAAGGAAAAGACCGCCATCAGGCAGCTGGCGAGGGAACGTGGATGGGCACACGAGGACTGTTGGGCCAGGGAGGAACAAAGGCGCCAACGAGAAGAGGCGCAAAGGCTTAGGGAAGAAGCTCGACGCAGGGAATTTGAAGCGAGATATGGAACGAGGGCTACAGAACGTGGCTTTGACTCGGTTACCGGGCAGGGCTGATGGCCATGAGCATCACCGAGTGCGAGGCCAAAATCGAAGTAGCGCTGAGGATTCTACTTGCTGGACAGGATGTAGTCCGCTGGGTTACCTTGGGTTTTGGACGTTGCCTCCCTCCAGAGCCTGTCGGGACCTCCATCGGATTTTTGGCCAAAACCACTTCGTACTTTGTTCCTGACAATCAGGCAATTGGTGGCACCAGTCAAAATCGCGGTACTCATTTAGCAAGTGCTGGAATCGCAGTAACCATGTGGTCTCAACCTTTGCCTGGGGGAGCACCTTGGTGGACCTTGGAGGACAAGCTGAAGCCTCATCTGAGCGGTTCTGCTCGACTGTGGTTGACAGCCTGAATATAGATTCGCGTCTTACCTCATCAACAACTATGTCATCAGACTACCTACTCCAGCACCAACTGCGGCACTAAGCAAAGCTACTAGGACAGATATAGGCACGCTCTGTTGGGCAAACGCCTTAAATATGACGATGTCATGATTGCAGGATGCTCCTACTTTGCTCTGAAGACCAACTGAATACCTACATTGACCAGGTATCGTAAGTCATTCTATGGGACGAAGTATCGATCAATACTAAATGGGGGTTAAATTGAAAGAAAATTTTGCGTCAGATAGGTACTTTCGGGTAGTTTTCCTCGTACAAAAAGGAAATCCCTACTTGTGACAGTAGGGTACTTCTGCTAATATCAGTCTCAAACTAGCTACTGATATTCTTCTTACCGTGTGTCTAAACTAATGGAAGTAGTTTAGGCCCCTCCCAATCAGAGATATTCTAACATGTCTGTGAAAGGAGGCCAAGTTTGGCATGAATAACAGGGCTCTTTCAAAAAGTCTCATAGAGGTCAACTTCTCAGGCGAAAATATCAAACCAGACTCTGTTAAAGCTAGTGATATTGGAGAGATCCTCAAGGCCGTAGAAAATATGGTCGAGTCTCAAGTTTTCCGTGACCACCCTGAGATTAACAAGGAACAGGTCATCGTTGGTTTTGTGAATATTAAGTCGGAGAGCATTGGTCTTCAGTTTGTTTCGCCTATTGAGAATATAGTTTTTCCCATATTTCGAAGCGTAGGGCAAGCCATAGAAACCAATGATTATAAAGGATTACCCACGAGTTCTATTGATGCCGTTGAGACAATAATAACATTCTCACGCAAGAAACAATGCGTTGCTGAACTTGTGACTAGCAACGAGCATCGCGAGGTCTTAGCAACAATTACACCCCAGACCACATTGGAAAGACGTGCTAGATTATCTGGGGAGACTATAGTATATGGGCAGGTTGTGAGAGTAGGAGGTAGAGAACCAAGAGCCATGGTGGAACTGCTTAGTGGGCAAACAGTATTTTGTGATACAAACAAAGATGTAGCCAAGAAACTGGGCAATAGACTCTATACTGTTGTTGGTTTACTAGGAATGGCACGATGGGATGCTGAATCATTAAGGTTAGAACAATTCACTATAGAAGATGTAACACCCTACGAGGAATTGCTGTTGGAAGATGCCATGAACCAGCTGGCTAAGGCCGTAGGCATATATTATAGTGATGTAACTGATGTAAAAAAGTACATTTCCGACATCAGGCGATTAGAATCGAAAACTGAATGAGTTTGGTTTGTTTCGATAATCACGTTCTAGTATGGGGTATCAAAGAACAGGCAACCCCAGGGCAAGAAGACATGATACCTCGCACGAAATCATTCATTAGGCAATTACAAGAAGATAAAATACGTGTATTGATACCTTCTATTGTAGTAGCTGAATTTTTGATGCCCATACCGGCAGATATGCACCCTGCTGTAATAAATCTGTTTGATAGGGGTTTTGTTGTAGCACCGTTTGATACGGCAGCTGCTAGTCAGTTTGCTAAGATTTGGCTTTCTAGAAAGGGGCAGGAGTCTGTAAATAGCCTAATAGAGAGTGGTAAGACTAGGACTGAATTAAAGATGGACAGTCTGATTGTGGCTACAGCCATTTCTCAAGGGGCTGAATGTATATATAGTCACGATGAGGGTGTAAAGGCGTTTGGACAAGATTACATTGAAGTAAAAGAAATTCCCTTTATCCCTCGGCAAACCAGCATGCCAGAAATATAATTGCTATTTATGCCACCTTTTCAATGCAGCTTTTTCGGCTTTTTTTCTTTGTTCAGGAGATAACTTCGAAGCTCTAGCCTTGCCACCTTACAGACCACCCAATCTACCCAAGGCAATGGCATGAGGATTCTTCCCATTGATCAACTGCGACTCTCAAATTGATACACTGTCCGTGAATGGGCGGCCCGGTTGGTTCCTTCTTCAATCCACGCATAAGGTGAGTGTGAGAGTTCAATGTTGCATGCGATCTGTCAATTAACCTAGCGTCTGGCTGCACTCGAAATCCCTTTCTCTGCATATGCTTTGTTCTTTTCCTGGCGAAGACTGCAGCCATCGCGGCTAGGGACATACCCAGTCTAAGTGTGGTCACCGCCTCGAGAACGTTGTCAGCTCCCTCGAGAGATTGTTCTACAAGAAGCTCAGCCTGTGACATGGTTGTTGATTGCGAAATATGGTGAGCCAGCAGGCATGTAGTCCTATCAGAATGACTCTCGGAATTGACTGATAGGGAGGAATTTCACAAGAGATGAGATAGCTTCAACGTCTCTCAAGCTAGAGCTGGTTCCCACATCCCAGTTCTGCGCCCTTTCTATTGCCGGGGCTCTCGCTTTCAATAGCCCATGTCTTCTACTAATAGGCTCCTCAAAAGCGGGTTCATTGGTCCTTGCCTGCTTCGTTAGGCAATCGGACAAGAACACCTACACTCTTACCGTAACAGTCTAGTTCAACTCTCATCTTGTTCCCGAATGGCGAGACAAGAATTTCTCGGTTTTGAATCTAGACCAAAAAAGTAATTACTTCCTTTCCTTTTCAAAAGCATCTTTTGTAAAGCACAATACTCGTAACAGATATGAGTATCTGGTAGCACCTTAACAATTGAATAGGTGGCAAAGCCGAAAGCCTGAACGCCTGCCTATCTAGCAGGGTAACAAAATCCCTGGCTAGGGAATAGCTAACCAGGGAAATCTAACAAAGGGAGGGACTCCACAATGCTAGACTGGCAGAAGTATAGTCAAATTGCCGACAGGTTTCAACACAAGGCAAGGTATCAGGATAGGGAAGATTTAAGGCATGACATCGTACTCAGGCTTGCCGAGCTAGCCAGCAACAACGGGGATAAGCCATTTACCGAAGCGTCAATGCTTAGAGTCGCTAGCTATGTGACGATGGAGTATTGGCATCGACAAAAGCGAGTGTTGACCATGCTAAGCCTCAATGTCGAGATACAGGATGATGAAGGCAATAGTACCGAATTGTGGGAAACGCTAGCGGATGACAAAGCCATAGACCTGGAGCTGTGGCAGGATGCCAAAAGATGGCTTCTGGGATGTCCGAGGCGGCTAGTCAGCATTGCTCATAAGAGGGTGGCAGGCAAGCCGCTCAACAAAAACGAGCAAACCTATTTAACCCGTGCCCGTCGAAAAGAGCTAGCCAAGGCGCAGAAAGCCTTGTTTTGATGTATCAATTTGCCTTCCCAAAATCATTACTACAGTAGAGGGGAAAGATAGGCTAGCGGACAGCAGCTATCAAGTAACCTCGACAGCTTCAATAAACCTCTTGCTCTAATCAATAGCCAGGTTATGGCTAGCCTGGCCGAATACGATTAAGGGGGGTGATACATTGGAGCAAGTGAATATAGAAGGCAAGCGTTCTGGCATTGGCTTTGTCGCCCATAAGGACTTACTGGTAGGAGCGTTGTCAACGGTGCTAGCCGAAAGGTTAGCCGTGTTCAACGATGTCACTGTAGGGCGAAGAGGCTTCACCGCTTACCTGAAGGCTTTGGCAGGTAGCAATATCGTCAAGGTAGTACCTGCCAACGGCAGCGCTGGCGAATCGCAGGTTGCCGAAAAGGCCGCCAAGGTAGTTTGTGGTAGTCACCAAGGCTATATTCCCGATGGAGCGTGGATTAAGGACAAGACTCCTCATAGCTATGCCGAAGTCCACGTTTCGCCTAGAAACGCCGTCATGCCGAATGTCGGTAGCGTTGAGCTAGCCGAAGCGCTGTCAAAGGTTCTGCCGTTCACTTCCAGTGACCAAGCGCGCCCTGTTCTCCAATGCGCCCAGGTTGTCCAGAAGGACAACAGGCTAACCTTTACAGGTTGCGATGGCTTTAGCCTGAGCGAAGTTAACCTCAGCTTTGACGAGGGCGAAGCGGAAGCCTTGATATACGCTAGTGAATTGAAAGGCTTGATTCCAGCTTTGCGGAAGTCAAGACGGGTGAAGCTCGGCATTGAGGACAAGGCAAACGATAACGGCGCTATCGTGGAAAAGTTTCTCGTAGTGGAAACGGATTTAATTAGATACCGTTTCCGAAGCCAGGACGGGACTTATCCCAACTACGAGCAAATCATACCGACAGAGTTTACGGCTACTGCTAGCTTTGACTCGAAAGAGCTAATCAGGGCAAGCCGAAGCCTGTTGACTATCTGGTATGACGATAGCCTGAAACCTCTATACCGCCCGCTTACCTTGACCGTAGCCGAAGGTAAGATAGTCGTAGAAGCCAAGGGCGAAAGAGGACAGGCGGAAATAGCCGCGGAAACTACGGGCGAAGCTACTATAGCCGTTGAAGGCAAGCGGTTGCTAGTCGCGCTGAAGGCCTGTGGTGGCATGGTGGATTTGAGCATAGTTGACGAGAAATCGGCCATGCTCCTCACCGTTGACAGTCACCGTTGTCTTGTCATGCCGATGTTTCTACCGAAAGAGGAAGCCAAGGCCGAAGCGGAAACCGAAGCCAAAGGCGAAACTGAAGCGGAAAGGAAAGGAAAGCCCAGGCGGAAGCGGAAGGCGAAGCCCAAGGCCGAAGGGGAAGCCGAAGAGGAAACCGAAGGCGAAACGGTAGCCGAAGAGGAAGCGGAAGCCGTAGGAGTAGCATAGAACGCAATAGCCGAGAATAGCCACACACAAAAAGGGGCGGATAGGTAGCCCCTTTTTGTGTTCAAGGGGAGTTCAATCCCAAGGTGTAGGATTGAACTCCCCTTTCTTTTTGCGACTGCTACCTTCCCTTTGTCATAGACTCTGCTAGCTTCTTTTGGTCGCCCCCTCGAGCAGGCTTCCCAGGTCCCCAAGGCTAAGGGTGTTCAGCCAGCTTATGGCATCTTTCTGCATGAGTTCCCGGACAAGCTCTTTGAAGCTACGTCTCGTCCTCTCCAAGCTCACTCTCAGCGGAAATATCCTGGCCAGCTCTAGGTCGCAGGCTGAGGTCTGGTCTCCTTCGATTATTCTAGTTCTGCGGTCTATCTCTTCCCTGAGATAGTGCAGGTCGTAAACTGTAAGCTCTAATTGAGTTCCCCGGGCAGAGCAGGTGTATCTTTCCACATCCGGCATGCCAAGCACAAAGTTGGCTCTATCCACACTATAGGACGCAGAGCCATCGCAGCTGCTTATCTCGTCATACCAGCCACAGATAACCTTACCCTCATGAGCCGGGCAGTTCCGTTCAATCCGGCCTAGACAGTACGGGCAAAGCAAGTCTATGCTCCCTACCTCCTGGGAAAAGTCAGCAAGAGCGGCGGTGACAAACTTGCGCTTTCTCCGCTCTGACACGGCTTGCCGACTCTCAGCTTCTCTTATTAGCCTGACAATTCCTATGAGATCCTGACACTCCTCGGCAACCTCATAGCCGCTGGCACTTAGCGCGTCTATGTCAGCGCATCTCTCCAGCGGAAGGTAGAACTTGACCTGGCCACCCTTGGTGACAGGCACATATTTGCCAAATGCTTTGATCCTTCCCATTTCACACCTCAATTCTATTGTCTGGCGCTTTCCGCAGCAACAGCGGATGCCTCTTGTCAAGGGCTTCTCTGCTAACTAAGGCTGAACAAACGTCTAAATGTTGCCTCGACTGCCTGTTCTAGACCGTCGTTGGTCTAGGGAGCATCTACCCGCAGTCATACGATAGAGTCATAGGCCAGTCATGATATGCCTGTCTCCTTCCACGCGATTACACCTGAGGCTATTTTGGGGAAAGAATAGGAAATCGATGTTCCGATGATTTCGATAACATACTGTATTGGTCTCAAAAAGTAAGGTAACAAGCCCCACCAATGCTCTCCCGCCAAACCCTTTAGCCCTCTTCCTCTCATCTCGAAACCCCTCGCCTCCAACTCTTCAACACTCCAGATATACCTGTGTTCTTGGTAAGGGTTTCCATCATAAGCATGCTGCACAGATTCTCCAATCGGGGTGCTTATCAATACTAGCCATCTCGAAATTCTTTCAAGTTCATTAAGGAGCTTCTCTCCACCTTCCTTTCCAACGTGCTCAATAACCTCAATACATGCTACTGCTTCAAAACTCTTATCTTTGAACGGAAGCTGCCTTGCATCGGCAAGAACGACACTCCGATAACCCCCCTTGTTTTTTGCTTCTTTGAGATAAGGCTCGAAGATGTCAAGCCCCGTTAGCTCAAATTTGTAATGCTTAGCTATCGAAAGTAGCGCACTATGCTTCCCACAACCCACATCGAGAACGCTCCCACCTTTCCTCTCTCTAAGCCGTCTTGAAATAGCTGCCTCTCTCCAGACCGTGTTTGCAGCCAGGAAAGCCAACCGGCTAACTAGGCCACGCCAGTGCCTCGATGTTTCTTGCGACCTTCTGATGAACTGCATCTTGGCTGGGCTAAGTTTCCCAAGCGTCTAGTTGTTTCTCAATATATCTCGGTCTGTGGGGTTGGACCCTGCATCGTCGCAGTTTGGGTCAAGGTCTGAGGTCTGAACTTGTCAATTACTCATCGTAGCATGACTTCCTATGCCTGCTTTTTGAATACAGGATAGAGCGTAGCTCAACATTCAGCAGGCCTTTGCAGTGGCTTCCCCAGGTAATCGATGGCCCTCACCTCTTTCACCAACTCAGAACTGGTGGCCCGCTTGGAAACAAATCCGCCAGCTCCTATCCGCTCAGAAGCAAGGATATTCTCCCCACCGTCGTACTGAGACAGCATCAAGACCCTTGTTTGTGGATATTCTTTGTATATCCGTTTGGTCGCTTCAAACCCATCCATTTCAGGCATGACGATATCCATTATCACGATATCGGGGGCTAGTTCCCTCACCTTCTCTAATGCCACCTTCCCATTCTCGGCTGCGCCTATTACCTCGATATCTTTTTCAGGCGCCAGTACGGCCTGAATGGCCTCCCTAACTACCGAGTGGTCATCCACTATCAGCACCCTTATGCGTTCGGCTGCCCTTGCCAGAATCGACTGCGCTCTGGTGGCTAGTGCGCCTGACTCAACCGGCTTGGTTAGGTACTCCTCAGCCTCCATCAAAGCTGCCTCGTCCCTTCTCCAGCCCTTGACAAGTTGCCTCTCCGGCGGTGCATCCATGACTATGAGCGGCAGGTCCTTAGTCTTTGGGTTGGCTCTCAACCATTGATGCAACGCGAATGCCTCTCCACGTGGTGTCAGGGTACCCAGAATTATTAAATCAAGGCCTGTAGTCTTCGCTATTTGCTCAGCCTCGCTCTTAGTTACGACGGCAATGACCTCAGTTACCTCACTCTCTAGAGCACCTTTCACATCTCCGACAAAATCAGGTTCATCGTCCACGATTAAGAGTCTTCTTTTCTTTTCAGCCCTCTCTTGCATCATCCCCTCCTGGTAATTGCTGTGCGTACATACTAAATCATACCTTCTTGCAGGTAAATGGGGTAACTCCCCCAGATGCAGGAGAATTGTCCTTTGAATTGTTGGAAATAGTCCCCCAATTCGTATGCAGCGAAGTTCCCCTTGCTGCAAATCTCTTGTACGCAGCGGCGAACAATGGCCTTGTTCTCTTCCGGTGGCATATTCATCGCCTCCTTCTACTGACAGCTGTTTGGCGTTTGTGGATCCCCGCTAATCGAGCATCGGCGGGCAGGGGCCCTCTGCTAGGACTCGCGACTATCTCACAGTTCATCATCTATTCCTAAACACCCTCTCTACTCACATTTGTGGCCTCCTTCTGATACATTCTTCCCGTGGAGATGCCACATAACATTGCGCCGATGGAAGAAGGCGCCCATAGCCAATTCGTGCGGAGCCTACGAAGCCTCTTATCCGCTTTCATAGGCTGTCAGCCACCCAAGGTGAGGCCCGGGGTCAGGCTTAGTTCCTTCTATACTACTTCTTCGATTCTTGGGATTGTGCCACGGCCTGTTTAGCGGACTCCATGGCCCGCTCAAGACTGACTAGCGGGATGAGCTCCGAGTCGCTGAAAGGAAACAGCGGCAGTTGAGTCACCAACCCCTGGAGTTCCTCTATCGATCCCACATCCAGAATGAAATATGCCCCCTTTGCATCGGCCGATGGACCTCCCGCCAAGATTTTTCCCTGCTGCTTATAGCTGACGAGGGTCTCCACATGCTTCACCACCAGTTTCATCCACTCCTCGATTGGAAGTGGAAATGCACCTTTCGTTTCAGCTTTGAATAAGAACAACATATCATTCCTCCTTACTTGTTTTGACGGTTCGTTTCGGGCACGAGCGCCTTGAGCCCTGACTCACCTTGCCTCACCCCGAGTGCAGCATTTCGCTACATTGGCGGGAGCCCACAGGTGCCTGTGCCGCAGGTGGGACAGCTTATCTCCGAAGGCTCAGACGTGCTTGAGGCCGGGCTGAAGAATGAAGACAACAACCTCTTCGGATGTTCGGCATTGCATTTAGGGCAAGTAAGCTTGGAACCATCCTCACCTATGGACTGACGGACTTCAAACTTCTCTCCACAGGTAGTACACTGGTATTCGTAGATTGGCATGGCTCTTACCTCCTTTGCTTTCCAGTTCACCTTTGATGTCATTATCCACGCTTGAGGCAGATTGACGGTTTCAGCTGGGCAGCCGACAAAGGCTATACGAACTCCTCAACCTTGGCCCGAATCCGGGCCTCGGGAACTGCCCCCAAGATGCTGTCAACCAATTCGCCATCTTTGAAAAACAATTGCATCGGTATGCTCATAATCTGATATCTTGTAGCAGTCTGGCGGTTTTCATCCACGTTCAGCTTGCAGAATTTGAATCTGTCCTCGTATTCTTCTGAGAGCTTGTCATATATTGGAGAAACCATGAGGCACGGACCACACCATGGTGCCCAGCAGTCGACCTCGGTGGGAAGATTCGATTTCAATACCACTTCCTCAAAATTCTCGTCCGTCACTTCGATCACCTTGCTCATCTCGGCTTCTGGAGCAATCCTCGACATGGTGAAGCCTGAGCCTTGGGGTGTTTCCTGGTAGTCCATTACTATTCCGTCCAGTGCAGGAGCTAAATCAGCCCCTACAAGCAATAGCTTTGCGCCGTCTTCAGTCTCCACTACCTGGTCTCCTTCCTTCTGTTTGTCCAAAGTCAGCTCTAATTGGTCTGGCTGCGAAGGGGAACGCATAATCCTGATAGCCCTTTCGGGCTCGGCCTGCTTTTGCAGAACCTCTTCAAGCTTTTCTTTTGCACTTGCAGTCACTGTCAGCATATTACCTCCATTATCGTGTGTTTCTTTTTGTTGGGATGATGCACTCTATTCATCTTCCTCTCTTGCTTCACCGAGGTCATCCATATTTAGGTTGTCGACAAAGTCAGTGAAAGCAGACATCCCCCCTGACTCCTCTTCGCCAATATTTTTCCCTTGAGGCGGTTCTTGTGGAGTAGCTTCGCCGGTTTCCGTGTCTACTAAGAGGCCGGCTTCATCTAGGACCGTGTCCTCAGCAAAGATTGGTGCCCCGGCTCTTACTGCCAGTGCCAAGGCGTCGCTGGGTCGGGAGTCAATCTCAGTTCTTCCTTTTGAGGTGTTTAGAATGATTTCGCCATAGAAAGCATCGTCCTTGAGGCCATCAATGATAACGGACTCGACACTGGCCCCCAAGACGCTGATGACTGACCATAACAGGTCATGGCTTAAAGGTCTGGGCGCAGCGGCTCCTCGAAGTTTTCTTCCTATGGCATCGGCCTCAGCGCGGCCAATCCAGATTGGAAGATACCGCTCACCTGCCTGCTCCTTCAGGAGTACCACATGTTGGTAATTCTCCAGGCTAACCCTTATGCTATCAATAGTCATCTCTCTCACAATTAGCTGCCCCCCTTGCTAGCTTACTCTTCGTCCTCCTTTGACCATTCCTGCATCATCTTCTTTATCCGCTGCGCGAGTTTAGGGTTGTTTCTCAGTCTATTAATAAATACCGGACAGCCCTCAAGAAGGGAGTTTTGAGCTGCTGCTGCCATTGTTGACAGAAGCTGCGATATTTCGTAAGGGGCTCCGGAGATCGAGGTACCGGGCATGGACGCCTCAAGTTCCCTCCTTAAATCTTCTTCGGTCACCCGCATTGGCATAACGCAATTCTTATACCAGGGACAGGATTTACACTGTAGTAGTGCCTGGGCTTCATCAAAAACGTCGCTCATATCCAACCTCCCGCAGAGAACCAAGCTCGCCTACCGCGGTTCTCGTTTTCCTTTCCCCGACCTATGGGCTCTGGGTTTCACGCGCTGGGCTTTCACCTGTTTGTCTCTCAGGTGTGCCTTCGAGCGGAACCAGGACGGAGTTCGATAACCTTTCATGTGCCCCCCGAAACGGAATTCTTCAGTGTGGTATGTCATTTGACTTTGCGGCCCGTCGCTTAGCCCCAACTGGCATAATTCATCGTCAGGCCAAGGTGCAGCAGTCACTGTGAGCCCAATCATAGCAGTCGCTAATGAACTACAAATCTCCCGGTCAGTCAGGTTTGAGTATAGCTCGAGGCTTCGTCGCAGGATTGGGTCTCCGGCCAAGGGGTGACAGTGCCACTGTTCACCACCTCGCATTCCTCTGATACAGATTTCGAGCCTTCATCAACTCCTCGCCTTCTCTAGGAATCGCTCTATTTTTGACCTCTCGGCCTCATTAAGCAGGTTATTCTCATATGCCACTGAGTCAAGAAAGAATTGAACATGCTCAGAGACTTGCCAAAGTTCCCTTTCATCGTATAGGTAGCCATAGCGAGTAGAGCTGCCTAGTCTCTCCCGAGTGACTTCAGCGCTGTCATATCCTGCATGCGCTACCAAGCCAGGAGTGAACCCATTCTTACGCGCTACGGTATCAAGGGTATCGTGAATTCCGCTGCCGTGCTGAGCAGCATCCTTACATCTCTCAGCATACTGCCTTGGTAGCCCGAACCTTTTGGCTGCTTCTCGGTGAGGACTCTTGCCAAGGCTATCTTCACCAGAGCTTATCATTAAGCGAGGGGAGACGCTCATTGCCAGCCTGACTACTTTGGTGTCAAGGTAGGGAAAAACCAGTTCTACCCCTTGAGCCAAGGCAATCCTGTTCTCCCTATCCAGTGTCTCTATATCTGCCCTTTCCAAATCACGCCGCATCCTTCGCCTGAGGCCTTGATATCCTTCTCTGGCAACAACCTGCGGATACCAGCTATACCCACCCCACAGCTCGTCTGGACCCTGACCAGAGAGAATGACCTTGAAGCCCTCCTGACTTGCCATCTCCACTGCAGCATAAACTCCGATACCAGCTTCAATCTGCACTAGGTCCCTTTCCTCAACAGCAGTGGCAACTTGAGGTATATAGGACTCAACCTCATCCGAGCTGAGCCTTCTTACTTCATGGCTCATGCCCAGTTCACGGGCGAAGCGCTCCGCATACCCTATATCGGGGGCACCATCCACGCCGGCCGTATAGGCCGTTACTTCAATACCCCTTATGGCTGCAATATCTAAGACAAGCTTGGCTAGCAGACAACTGTCCACCCCTCCAGAGACGAGCACACCCACCCTTTCTAGCCTATGCAGCCTCTTAGCAACAGCTCGTTTGAGTAGGCTGCAATAGCTATCAACAACGCCTGGCAGGTCATCCATGCTGATTTCCGTCCTGCCTAGCGAAGACGACTCTTCGACAGTAATACCACCTTTCTTAAAACAGGCCTGCGTCCCTGCGCGTAGCCGTTTTACATCGCGCAGTCCTGCCTCCCATAGCGCTTTCTTTTTCGAGGCAAAGGCAGTGAATCCACTACCCGTACCGTAGAAAACCGGTCTTCTACCCAAACAATCACGCATGACGACGGCTTCGCTGCCGTCACTGGCTGCCAGGCAGTACACCCCATCCAGCATAGCCGTAACCTGCCTCAATGCTGTTCGTAGATCGCCTCGATAATTCTCTTCCAGCAGATGGGCAATTATATCAGCAGCACCTCGAGCAAAAAGCCGGTGGACTGGGTCGATCTTCGACCTCAGTTCGTCAATATTGTAGAGGTTCCCTTCGTAGAGCACAGCCAGGCTGCCACTGCAATCAAGAGCCGGTTGCTCCGGATATTGTTCTCTAGTGATGAATGAAACCTGCCCCAGAGCTTGCCCAACTGCAGAGCTTCGTGTCACTCCATGTCTCCCATTCTCCCTCTCCCGAGACATCCGCTTGGAGACCAGCCAAGGCTTGGCGAAATTTTCGGGATAGAGACTAGCCATCACACAGTCTATCTGGGTGGCTACGTCTTCACCATTGCGACTGAAAACGCCGCCTATCGGACACATGATTACCTCCTTTATATCTAATCTGTCTTGATGCCGGATATCGCTGCTGGATTCAGCTAGAATGACATGATGCTTGGCCCCAAGTGCCAATTGGGCCAAATCCTGGCATGCCAGGCGAGTCCGTCTGGCCCATGCACAATTGCGCTATTGTGCGAGACAAACCGGGTCACCTCACCAAGAGCCGAGCTATTTTCGCATCCATTCTCGGAAGCTCGGTATAGTCATGAGTCCATCCTATCTGCCCTTCACCTTCTTCGGGCCTTTCCTAAGGTAAGCCGAACTCTGTTTATGAGCCTTCTTAGCTGTTTTCTTGCTTCCCTTCTTCCCCATTTCATGCCGTTCAACGCAATCGGTTTGTTATTCCGCCTGCTCCTTAGATAGCACCAACCTGGGGCCTTCACTTGTGTCTTCAGTGTCAATTGTAACCCCCTCCAGCTTCGTGGCCACTTCTGGTGCTACAAGCAGCACCTTCATCTCATCGTGCTCTACAACCTGATCGTCCTCCGATTCTCTGTCGAGTACCAAAACAAGCTGTCCCGATGGCTCTGATTCAAGCCTC
Organism: uncultured Dehalococcoidales bacterium; assembly: GCA_964534285.1. GTDB lineage: Bacteria > Chloroflexota > Dehalococcoidia > GIF9 > AB-539-J10 > JADFUX01. Next base: position 10,546 of record CAZHQV010000003.1, on the reverse strand, counting down.
ATACAAACGTCAGGCTCGCTCCTATGGGCCAGCAGCTTCTCCTTCAACAGCTGCTTCGCTCCTTCAGTTACTGTCACCATTTCTGACCTCCTTTTTTCTGAATGACTAGCCTACCGTGCGAAGAAAACAGGTATCCCCCTACCATAGGCACAGTGTACTGTTCTCTCGTCGTGGTCCTGTGTGCCCCAACCCCTAAGAGAAGCAACCTGAAACCCTGATACTCCACGACGTGATCACGTAGTAAGTCGGAGTCTAGGGCCAATATGAATACAGCATCTTGGCGTGCCAAGGAGGAGTTTCAGATAGCCGTGATTGGACGTGTGTCGGATTGCGAGTGGGGTAGCCGTTGAGGGATGGCTCCTCCTTGGCACGCTCCGTCATTGCTCTCCTACCGGAGCCCCACCCTCCCTTAGCCCTGTGACATAGCCCAATCACGCCAACTCTACCCGCCCTTGGCTTCCCTGCATTGTCCTAAGGAAAAACCCACTATTAGGCTCATCTTGATAATCAAGCCGGTAGTTGCTGAGTCGAGCCGCACTACTTGGACCCAAGAATACTTTGACACCGTTTAGCTCCATCACTTCGTCTCCGCGGCGCTGTCTGTCGACCTTAATACTGCAGGTTGTCTTGCCAGACTCAGTGGTATCAACAACCATCCTGAATCCTATGCCAGCCCTAAAACACTTGTGTGTGAGTTCGTCTCGTAGTCGCATTGCTGCTCTGTTACTCACGTTGACCAAACTGCACATCCTCCTTCTGAATCATCATTCTTACTGGAGTCTCTTGCTCCTTCCTTAGTTGCATGAACTTTTTTGGCCACGCTTGAAGTCAAGGACGGCCTTCCAAAACTCCGTCTCATCATTAGTTGGTTCCCGACCCATTATGGTCGAGAAATTGTCAAACGTATCCTCAATCTCCTTGAGTGGCAACTTCAGAACCCGTCTAAGCCTGTCAGCTTCCGGAAGTAATGCTACTTGACGCCCGTTACGGATGACGACTACTGCATCCTGCCGCTTCCACGTGTGTCTTCTATCTCGGTCATCAAGTGTTACCTCTTTGAACACTATGTCCCCCGACATTTGTGACCTCCAAATATGGGTCATTTGGGTGGATGGGAATCCTGACCGCTGCAGAACGCGTCCTTGCGTGGCTCACACAGATTCGGTTCCATACACTCGATAGCGATTGTATCCAGCCCTGAACTACGTGTCCATATTGCATTCGGGTTATTTTGGCGTACAAAAAGGGTTATCCTGCGATAACCCTTTCGGAGATGTGTTCGCTTATTGACCTACGAACCTAGCCTGCCTTCTCTTTCGTATCCTATATTTCGGTCACTAGCCCTTCCTGTACCGCGTAGGCCGCTATCTGTTGCCGATTACGTAGTCCTAACTTCTCCAGAATGTTCTTAACATGAACCTTGCAGGTATTCTCACTAATAAACAGTGCCTCAGCTATCTCTTTGTTGGAAGCCCCTGCAGCCAAAAGCCTTGCAATTTCTACCTCTCTCTCCGTGAGACTGGCTTGCCCCTCAACCTCCCTTCGCCTCAAGGAGGTGAATTTGCCAACAAGCTTCTCGGCAAGGCGCGAATATAGGACAATCTCGCCTTTACCAATCAAGTCAATAGACTTAACGAGGTCATCGACATTCATATCTTTCAACAGATATCCCGTAGCGCCTGACTCTACGGCCGAGAGAAGTTCTTGTTCACTCTCAGAATCGGTGAGCATGGCTACCTTAACCCCTGGAACTGATTGCGTTATCTGGCGTGCGGCTTCAGTGCTGCTACACTGCGAGATGTTACTACCAATCAGGACAACATCGGGCTCTATCTCCTTGACTTTCTCGACAGCTTGCTTACCGTTATAGCATTGAGATACAACCTCAATGTGCTCCTGTTCCTCTAATAGCCTAGCCAGCCCTTCGCGGAATATCTCTTTGTCGTCTGCCAAGAGCACCTTTAACTCGTGCATCATGCGCCACCCTCGCATCGGGGAGACCGCTTATTTCGACACTTGTCTAACACGATTATCACTCTAACACCGTGACGTCGAGACGTCAAAGTCCTTGCGTGCAGCGTCCACAACTAGGCATGATATCATGTATACACAATTGTACCCGGGTGTAGCGCTTGCCTCTCACGATATGCCCGTTCCCGCGAGGGTAGAAATCGTGGCTGCTAGGGTAGGTAGACGCTGGAGCCCTCGGGCCAACACCAATGTCTGTCTAGGACAGTCTTAAGGCTCCTTTTGGCGGACTCTTAAACAGAATCACGCCTGTCCCCACTCATCGTTATCGGAGTTTCTCTCCCTTTCGCCAGTCTCATCGCTGAGCTAGCATAGTGGCAATTTGCCTTGCGCGTAGCATAACAAGCTGATGAGACGCACTAGTAATGAAGCTGCCGAGGGTGGGCCTGAATTGCTACAGGGTAGCACCTCGCGCCGCGTATTCTGGTTTCTGCACCACTTTCCAGTGTTCCAAAAGAGCTGAGGTCCTCCACGAAGCTAAGAATCCTTACGAAACGATTATGCCATTGGTTACATTATTCTCATTCCAACAGCCATTGAGGCTGATCCACTGCTGCGGTATACTGCGTTTAGGCATTCTTTATGGCGAATTCGGTCGTTACCAAAATGAAAAACGATCGAAAGCTGAGAAATGCGAAGCCACAATAAATTGTCAGCCAACCCAACAGGTAAGTAGTCATGCTGCTACCAAACGGAGGTGAGACTAAAGCTATGTCCGGAGATGTACAACCACATCCCGTTCGGGATGAAGAGGGCGGCGATGAAAAAGCGCCTGAAGAGAGGACACTGGAAGCACATGACTCTTCTTTGCCCGCAGAAGTTGGGGCTGGGGAAGATGCTCTCCAGGCGTACGTCTTGGAATCCAAGCAATTTCCATTGCTGGATGCTAAGGAAGAAGCACTGCTTAGCAGAAAGATAGAAGACGGCAAATTTGTGTCACGACTCGAGCAGCACTGGATGAGCAGACATGGTGGTCCGCCTTCGGCGGCAGATCTGCTATCCGCCTTGGGCAAGAACTTAGGCAAGCTGCATGAACTCTTCGAGGCGCTTTGCCAGTACGTGGGCTTTGCGGCTACAGCATCCGTACGGGAGAGGCTTCAGAACCCAGTTCTACGTCAAGCCATCGACGGGCAAATTCAGCCGGAGCTGGTTAGTGCTATGACTCAGGTTACCGGGTTAAGCCCAGCCAAAGTTAGACGGCAGCTGGTCAATCTGTCGGTCAGTAGTCGGCTCACACCCTGGGACCTGGTAGGCGAAGCGGGACACAAGAATACAGTGGCTGAGTTCGGGAGGATTCTCACCTCACCTCAATCCCGCGAGTGCTTTCACGAGCAGCATTCCGATTTATCTCGGCACTTTGAGCGAATAAGGGAAGAGGCGCAAGAGTCGACAGGCCAGCTGGTTCGGGCAAACTTGCGTCTGGTGATAGCAACAGCGAGGAAAAAAACGGCAAAGGGCATGCCCTTACTTGATCTCATCCAAGAAGGCAATATCGGCTTAATTCGTGCGGTGGAGAAGTTTGATCACCGTAAGGGGTACAAGTTCAGTACCTACGCCGTTTGGTGGATCCGTCAGGCAATTTCCCGAGCCATCGCTGACCAGTCGCGAACCGTACGCTTACCAGCGCACATGGTGGAGAGCTTGACTCGGCTGCAGAAAGCGACAGAGCGGTTGTCACAGGAGTATGGGCGTCTACCAACAAGGGAAGAGTTAGCCGAAGAGCTCAGCGTCCCTAGTGAGAAGGTGGAGAAGATAGTTAGGGCGGGCTCTAGAGAGCCTATCTCTCTCGAGATGCCCGTGGGGGAGGAAGGGGAAACAAGGATTGCCGATTTAATCGCCGACGAAGGCATACCATCACCTGAGGAACGGGCCACTCAAGACTTGCTTAGAGAGCAATTGAGAGAGGTATTGGGCTCATTGCCCAAGCGGCAGCGCGATGTCATCGAACTCAGGTTCGGGCTGAGCAATGGACGCAGCTGGACGCTGGATGAAGTCGGCACGGCACTGGGACTGACGAGAGAGCGAATACGTCAAATAGAGCAAGCCGCGCTGTCCGGGTTGCGCCATTCCAGCCGCAGTTGCGAGTTGAAGGACTACCTCGAGTGAAGTAGCCGAATATCTCTGGACACTAGGACCACATTAATAATATACCCTTAACTCGCTGGACGGAGAGTTGGGCTACTTCCTGAAGTGGTCGAGAGTCATACTGTTGCCTACGAAAGCTAGTAACGGCCGCTGCCCAGGTTTCTACGGATGGAGAGTCGAAAGGGAGACATGCCTGCAGCACCACGAGATAACTGTGGCTTTACTGGAACAATTCCCGACACGGTGCAAAGCGACTGATGCTCCTCTCGAAGAAAGTGCGACAGTCAGAAGCGTCGGTGGGGGTGTCGCGATGACAACGGGCTTATCAACACGACTAGGCTAGCTTGAGGTGCAGGAGAACCTCAAGGGCTCAGGATGGCACTCCCTTCTTCTCGAACAAGAGTCCATGAACTGCCGCCAAGCAACCGCATGAGAAGAATCAAACCGCACAACAATATCCGCCACCAACGGCCTGATTCCACATTTCGCCCAATTGTTAAACACAGGCAATGTTTTCTAAGAGAGAATGCCATGCTACCGCAAGGGGACACAACTTGGCGGCACCGTTTCTGTATGATTGAAGTGGGCTGCATCAATATTTTGATGCGCCTATGTCGATCTTTTCCCCGGTTATACCAAACGCAACATATTCACAGATATTTGTTACCCTATCGGCAAAGCGTTCCAGGTTGTGTGCTACCCATATCAGTCGAGTAGCTCGCGTGATGTTCTTGGTATCCTCGACCATGAACAAGAGAAGCTCGCGAAATACTTGGTCATAGAGGGCGTCTACCTCATCATCAATCTGAGAGATGCGTTTCGCCTTTTCCACGTCTCTCTCGGATAGTGACTCTAGACTCCCTCGCAGCATCTCCGTTCCTCTCTGTGCCATTTGGGGAATGTCTGTAGGCGGCTTCAAGGGTGGCTGATTGCCTATCAGCAATGTGATGTTGGCTATACCCTCGGCATAGTCGCCCATTCGCTCCAGTTCCGTAATAATTCCCAGTACAGCGACTATCATGGAGAGGTCACTACCCCAAGAGTAACCAGCAGCAAGAAGCCTCATGCAGTCTTCCCGGATGGCAAATTCCTTGCGATCCAACTCCTGGTCATGCTTTACGACCTGAGTGGCAAGGTCAGCATCCCTTCTCTGTAGGCTTTCCACAGAGCTTTTGAGGGCTATCTCCACCATATTCCCGAAGGACAATACCTCCTGTTCAAGCTGGCTAAACCTCTCTCTAAGGCCAACATCGGCCACGGTATTGATGTTCACTTGCCGCCCATCTGATTTGAACTCACCCTTAGTCGCTTCATGAACTCGCGTACTGGCTTCGTCGAGCTCTCCAGTCACTGCCTTAATCCTTATCTTCAGATGGACCCGGTCAACTATCTTGAAGATTACCCACTTTAGTATTACGCTTCCTATCAAAAGATAGAACCACACGAAGGTTATAAAGGTTGGTTGTTGCCAGACCAGATACATGACCCGGGCCCAAAGCAAGGAAAACCCGACACCAATGACAACCTTGTAGAAATTTACGTCTAGTCGGGGCAGTCTCACGGTGATTCGCCTCATCGCCAATTGTAATAGTAACGAATCATAGCCATTATACTCGGCGTACAACACAAGAGGCAAAGTGGCAACAATACCCTTAGACAAGCAATGAGCCTCTGAGTCAGTAATGTAGTTGGCATCGTTTAGAATGGTGGGGGGGTGTGAGTAGAGGGTAGACAGGTCACTTAACCTTATGAGTGTTTGTTAACGGGCCTCTTCGTACTCCCTGGGAACAACCCTATTAATGAGGCATGAAGTCGCCCTGAATATCGGGGGTGGCATGAAGAATTGCCTCACCGCTTAGGTGAAGATCTGGATTTACTTAGGAACTGATTGCTGAGCCTTCTTAAGGCCTTCGACAAAGTCGTTAACGCCTTCGTCAAAGTCAGCCAGAGGGTACATCTCGAAATCCATGAACCCAAAGCCAGGCATTTGAGGAAGCATCTGAGTTATTTCCTCGGCAGAGCCAAATTCTCCGATAACTACACCTCGTTTCCAACCAGGAATCACATAAGCTTCCAAAATTTTGCCCGACTCTTTTTGCTGCTTCATCCAGGCCTGCATCCCTTGCATCATCTGCATTGTCGTAGCAAGTGGAAGTGTAGATAGTGTGTCCTTGAAGGTACTAATTGTCAAGAATTTCACCGTTCTTCTCCTTTCTGCTTCCTGTATTCGAGGTCACTAGCCACGGAGAGATGTTAATCTCAATTGTGGCCAGTGTCAACCCAGAATTTGGACGATTCGGTATCCATCAGGTGCCGAAAAGATGAAATCGCTTCAGGTAGGACTTGAACTTCCATCGGCCGTCACTATGGCATCCGAGTTATCTTAGTAGTAGTCTGCGTGTTATCCAGGGTGAGATTATCCAGGTTGGCCGTGCCAGTAAGAATAACGCCATTCTCATATGAACGGACTACTTGCTCTGCCCTGAGTATGGCGATGGTTAACAAAACCGAGATTTGTTACACTGAGGCCGAGTATCATGGCACTTACGAGCCTTGAAAGATAGGTGACTTTGCGTAGTAGCTGTACCCTTCTAGGAGTTCCTCAACGAAGCTAAAGGTTTCGGAACACGAGAAGAAGCGACACCGTCAGGACTCATCGTTTTGTAACTCTATACCAGCCAGCGGAACACTCCAGAGTGAGAATAAGTGGCCCATAATGGCAGGCTCCCGGGTAACCTCATACGAAGGCATAGAGCGGCCAACTGAGGATAAAATATTTCTCTTGGAGCATCCAGCGTTGTTTGAGTTCTGAGGCCGGTATTCATCAGAGAAAGGACCGGGGAATTCCCCGAGCCCTTCTATTTTATTCTCCGCAGGCAACTAAACAAGCTTTCATTGATATGTGTTCGAAGCCGAAACTGTTCGTCGCATACAATAACGGCTAACTATGGCGCCGTCAGAGTCGACTAAGGAAAGCTTAGGAGAGGTACGGAATAATCAGGCGATGGTGGCCTTCCTGCTCATTGGTCAACTAACTATGCATCTAACTCGCCTGTTGTTGGGGGCAGCCTAAAATGTCCATAGGGGTTAGGTTCACTGAGTCTGTCTGACCACCCAAGCATAGTCATTGCGGCCTTTTCAATTTCGCCTTCGAATCTGGTACCGAGTGAGGATGACGCGCAGTCCGCTTTGACATTGTTGAGCAAAGGGGGCAGCCAATCCCAAAACTCCTGCATCAACTGACTTGCTATGTCTGGGTCAGAAGGGATGGAGAAGCGTCGTCGACCCATTAAGAGAGCTCGAACAAGTACATCTGCAAGTGTCCGCACCAGGTTCAAATGAAGAATTTTTTCTCCCTCGGCAGAAGTAATATTGATTTCGCATTCCTCAAGGAAGGGCTCAGCGGAGACGTCCAGACTCAGTTGAGGATCGATTTCAATAGGTATAGTCTCGGTGTCTGGTATAGTGAATGATTCAGGGAAGCGTGTGGACTCTAGCAACTGCTTAAAATTCGAAAGGATAGTCCTGGCAACCGCAGCTATGTCGGCTGATTCGGCAAGTCTCTTGCTCCTAGCCTTTTCTTGGACCAATTTCATGCGTACTGATAGAGTATGTCGGACACCTTCATAAACATCATCAGGAGAAATGTCGGCTCCGACCTCATTCAAAAGGAATTCATCCAGATCTCGAAGGTAAGGTGACGGCTGGTTCGCAGAATTTCTCCAGTTTATGGGTATGTCGTGTTCCCAGACCGCCTTAGCCAAATCGGTGAGTCGGTCTAGTTTGTTTCGTGGGAACTGACGAATATCGGGAACCATTACTTTAGATAGTTTTGTGGTTGGAATCTCGAGTGCACCACCACCCATGCTCGCGGATCCGGCAGCTTCAATAGACAGAGCAAAGATGGAGGAAGTCAGAACTGATGCTAGCGCCTGCCAAGAGATTCCTTGATGAGGGAGAAGGTAGTTGCATCTCTGATCTAGTACCAGTGGTTGATCAAAGAGAAACGGCGAGTAGGTCTTATCAAAGGCCTTTCTCACCCAAACATGAGCCTCCTGTGGAATTGCTTTGGGCCCATACCAATATGTTCCACCTTGTTGCTCAAGAGCCTCTAAAATGGTTGTGATATGGCCAGTTTGTTTCTTTACCGTGGCGGGTTTGTTTTCCATGTCTCGGATATACTTAAAAGCGCCGGAACCCCGAAGATCAGTCTCGGGACGGTCACAATGGAACAGGAAAACTCGCGCCTTGGACTGCTGAAGAAACCGATCCTCTTGAAGGTCTCCCAACTGATAAACGGGCTTCAAGAATTCTGCCTCAATTCCATATTTAGCAATCGTTTGTGAGTCAAGGTAGAAGAATTGATTCTGCAGTGATTTATAGCCTAAGTGACAGTCGGCCAGCTTCTCCATTGGCACAAGCCTGGTCTTGGTGGCAGCGATAAGGGAAAAGTATACGTTAGGCGCTCTCAACGGTAACGACCAGTTACGAGGCTGGATCGTTTGCCTGAGGTTCTCGAGCTCGGCATCTGTTGGAAAACATCGGATGCGCATTGAGTTGTCTTCGTAATAATCGTTTACGCCATCAATGCGAGCCACGAGCTGTTGTAGCGATGACCAATGAGTGTGGTCAAGGGGTAGAAGTTCATCAAGTCGTTTCTTGAGAGTGACAAAGCGGATAATCTCGTCTTCCTTGGGAATTTGGTTATCTTGACGTTTCTCGGTCACAAAAAGAACGGTGTTTTGGTCTACCTGGCTGAAGAACGACTCGGTCTCGGATGCAAACACTGCAACAAGGCGCATCTTTTCGAGAAGAAAGCGTTGGAGTTGATATCCATAATCAGCAGTTAACCAGCTGGCTGAAGTTACAAAGGCGAGCCGACCAAGGGGACGTAGGAAATCATACGAATGATATATGAAGAAAGCAAAGAGGTCAGTCTTCGCTGGCACGGTTATTCCATGCTCTCTAGCGACCAAAGCATACAGGCGTTTCTTGTATTCGGGGTCCAGGTCATCTTGCTGTTGAGACCTAAGGTATGGGGGATTAGCCACTATAGCGTCAAATTGTGGGATTGGCAATGTCACTTTCACCTGAAGCCCAGCTCGGGCCGGAGGGAAGTCAACTTGTTGGCCAACGAACCTCTGGAAGAAGTCTCCGGATAAGATGCGCGGGAAGTTATTGAATTCAGTCAAATTTTGCCGGTACAAGTTTATGACTGCTAGCTCAGTTGCGAAAGGGCTTATATCGAATCCCCAGAGCATTGGAAGAAGCTGGGAATGATTAAGTCGTTGTGTGTTACGCAAGTATTGGTAACCACGAAGCAAGAACGTGCCACTGCCACAACCGGGATCAAGGAGCCTAGGGCACTCTCCATCAATGGCCAGGCCTAATAGTAGGTCAGCTACAGCTGTTGGTGTGTAGAATTGACCAAGTAGAACCTGCTCACGTCTTGGGATGAGTTGTTCGAAAATCGCACCAAGTACATCGTCTGCAAGTATGTTCCAATCGTACTTGTTGAACCCCTCAATAAGCTCATAAAGTTGCCGTTGCGCATGGTCGGTTAAGGGAACGAGTTGGTCCAATTCTTGAGGTTCAAATAGGGCTTCATAATCGAAATGGCGAACACTATCCCAATATGGCCTGACTGATTCTAGAAATGACTGCGCCCTGTCTGGTTCAAGTATAGCCAATGATGGTTGTTTTCGCTTTAGAGCGAAATAGAAAAGTATCTGTCCGACAAGCCGGTAGCAGAACTGGCCAGCGATGGCAGTGTTGATGTCGTCAACGAATCCAAGGAAACCCTCAGCAGCGGCGATCTGCCTCAGGCGGGTGCGTAGACTCCGACTGCGAGAAGCGCGTTTCGCCAGGGCTGGTTGAATCTCCGCTCTAAGATCGTATATCCGGCGTGTAAGTCTATCAACAAAGACGGAAGCATCGATTGGGAACTGGAAGCCCCGGTGTGTGGCCTCGATCCAGGCGGCATCCAGGAGGCCAAGAGCTTGTTGTCGTAATTGCTCCCTGATGTTCGAGTCTATCCAGTCGGCGACAGATCGAACCGTAGTAAGTGTCGGGAACTGCTTTATTCGGTCCTGGGGATTGGCAAGGCGGGTGGCCGGAGGCGTGCGGTAAAGTTCGGCATTCTGCATATTCCAGACTGCAAAGAAAGGAGCGTTCCATCTTTGAGCCTTTTGACAGGCATCATCGAAGAAGGATTGGTTAGAAATGGACGTCTCAGGAGTCTTAAGCTCGAAAGTGAAGAAGGCGTCATTGCTAGCCCGATTGCGCCAGACGACAACGTCGTTTCTGTTCCGTGTGACCTTGCTTGGTTCTTGGGTTGCGAGTTCCAAACCGAGAGCTGGTCGCCTAGCCAACTCAGCATTAATCCACGAGACTACATTTCCCTGGAATTCCATTTCATTTGTGGTTCGGTCTG
>CAZHQV010000002.1:39604-39742 GCA_964534285.1 uncultured Dehalococcoidales bacterium | reverse complement strand
TATTATCGGGATTGCGGCCATTCCTGCGACCAGACCGCCGATTCCGGGTATCCCAATCAGCCACTCTAGCCCCCCAAAAAGTGCTCCCAGGGTAGCAAGGAATATCGCGAAGATCACAGCAATAACCCCTGAAATAAT
>CAZHQV010000002.1:12949-39504 GCA_964534285.1 uncultured Dehalococcoidales bacterium | reverse complement strand
ACTCAGAATTCCCGCCGTTGTCGGCTTCCACGTTTTCTCCATCTCTTGTTCCTCCCTCCGTCTTGTTTTATTTCAAAATGTCATGCATCCTAGCAGAAACAAAGTGTTAGTCAAGGGTCACCGAGCTCCGACTTCAACTAAACTCGCTTTTCCCCAGAATGACGAATATGATTGCCGGTATCCCCAGCAACCAAATGCAGAGAAGAGAGCAAATAGTCCCAGCCAGCGCCAGCCCCCAAATCCTTCTCTTCAATGCATAGACACCACCCACTATGGCTATAATCGCGATTATGATCAGAGGGATCTCAATAGCAGCCAATAGCATACCTACTCCCGGGATTAACTCCAGTCCGCCGATGGTTCCTCCAACGACGCCGACTACTATCGCCCCGAGCAGACCGAAAACCCCTGAAACAATACTCAGAATTCCCGCCGTTGTCGGCTTCCACGTTTTCTCCATCTCTTGTTCCTCCTTTTGTCTTGTTTGCAAATATGACCCACTATCCTGGGAGCAGCACCGACCCTGTCATACAAGCACGCGGCTCAACGAGGCTGCCTCTTGGTCAGGATAGTCACTACAGTTGCCTGTGTCCTCAAAAGCCAGGAGTCAGAAAGGGTACCAGTGATATGCCCACCAGCAACATGATGAGGAAGATTATTCCGTACACTCCCAGGGTGATAAGGAAGAATCTCCACCACAGTCCCCAGGCAAGCCGCCAGGTTGGTTTGACTTCATTGTTCATCTTGTTCCTCCTCTTGCTTTATCTTCTCTTTGGACAAAGAACAACTCCTCTACGCAGCCCGCGCGGAGCTCTCCAAATAGTCCAGCTTTCCATAGCTATGTACACTCGCCACAATGCTAGCATCGAGACCTATCCTGCTAGGCACTGCCGAGATGCCCTTCTGTAATATCAGGACGCCTGGTTCCACCCAGGTCGCTCCCGTCCAGCACCATTGTAGTTATGGCTACCGTTCAATGTCAATATGAGGGAAACCTTCGCCTTGAGCCTACACAGTCTCTTTGACCATGTAAGCACCTTCCAAGCTATAGCCAAATGAGCGATAATATTCTCTGGCACCAACTCCGCTCAGTATTTGCAGACTGCTGACGTGGAATTCCTCTTTGGCAACTTGCTCCGCCTGCCGAAGCAACTTCGCCCCTAAACCCCAATGCTGAGCAGCCGCATCTTGTCTTTCTCCCAAACGGACCTCAGAACCAAACACATGCAGTTCCCTAACAAAGGCCTTGGTGGTATTTATCCCTAGCCTCAGTAGGCCAAACAAAGTCTCATGGTCATCCTCGTAGGAAAGAAACACCTCTTTCCCCCCATAAGTATCGTAGTCCAGCCTCGTCAAATGTGGGTCGTCAACACTCCAGCCATCCCTTAGGCGGTGTCCATACTCCCGACAGCGGATACACCTACACTGAATCCCCAGCTCACTCATTCGCTTCCTGATAGTCCCCCTAAGCGCCAAGTCCTTGCTGCCAGCAATTATGAATCTGCTAGGGATATCTCTCATTAGCCGCGATATCCGTACGTACTTAGGAACCAACGTTTTGATGTGCGCAAGCAAATCTATCATCTCTGCGTCACTGTAAGGGCGGTAGCGATTCTCCCGATACCAGCCGTACAGCTCGCTTCCCACTACTACCAGCGTAGGGTAGAGCTTCAGTCCGTCAGGCCGAAACTGCACGTCTTCAAATAGCTTTTGCGATAGCTCCAGATCATGCTCAGGACTCGACCCAGGTAACCCAGGCATCCAGTGGTAGTGAACCTTCAGGCCGTAGTCTCTCAGGATCCTTGTGGCAGAGATAACCTCGCTCACTCCATGCCCCCTTTTAGTCAAACGATGGATGTCATCGTCCAACGTCTGCACCCCAAGCTCCACCCTGGTGGCGCCGAAATCAAGCATACGCCTCATCTCTTCCTCCCCACAAAAGTCGGGCCTCGTCTCAACGCACAGCCCTACACAACGGTGCCCAGCGACTTCATTCAGTTCCTTGGCTTCCTCTAGGCTAGAAGAAGGAACCCCATTAAGCGCGTCATAGCAATGCTTAACAAACTGATACTGGTATTCCACGGGGTAAGCCAGGAATGTGCCGCCCATAATGATGAGCTCCACCTTGTCCAGAGCATGCCCCATATCGCCCAGTGTTGCAAGCCTCAACTGAACCTGCTTCCTGGCATCGAAGCCACACTTTCTGGCTCGAAGGACTGCCGGAGATTCCGCGGTGTAGCTCTTCGGTGCCTCAGCGGACGTTGGACAGTAGACACATTTGCCAGGGCAAGGGAAAGGCTTAGCCATGACTGCAACTGGCGTTACCCCGGAAATGGTTCGAGTTATCTTTTTCAATTGAGTGCGCCCGCAATTCTGTGCCTATCTCGCTCGTGTACTATAGGCCCAAAACCTCCCGCTGCCCTCGTCGTCATTGTGAGTCATTTGGCGCCGAAGCAATCCGAGTTACTGCGGTAGGCCTCACACGAGGTCTCCGCACTTCGCATCTGCTCCGCTCGCAATGACGGATGGAATTTCTGCAACTTGAGAGCGTTGCAGTGCATGCCCGGACGTTTACAATGTGGTACAGTTTAGCAGACCTAGTTCTATGGCCACAAACAGCGGAGTATTCAACCAAATAGCTGAGAGCTGGTACCGAGTAAGACACTGGCCTCTGCTAAGGCAAGAACTTGAGGAGCTAGCTACGAGATGGCGCGGGGGCAAGCTACTGAACATCGGCTGCGCTCATGGACCAGACTTCTTGCCCTTTAGAGAGAGCTACGCTCTCTTCGGCGTGGATTCCTCCTGGGGCATGCTCAAGCAGGCACAGCGGTATTCAGCCAAATTCAGTTTCCATGCCAATTTGATGGTGGCTGATGCTACCATTTTGCCTTTCCCTGACAACGCGTTTGATTGCGCGATAGCAGTAGCCACCTACCACCACGTCAGGGGCCACAATGAGAGGCAAGAGGCATTTCGTGAACTAAGACGGATTCTAAAGCCTGGTGGCGAGGCTTTCCTAAGCGTGTGGAACCATAGGCAGCCAAGGTTCTGGCTAAGGTCCAAAGACCAAGAAGTGCCATGGAGGCTCAGAGGAAAAACGGTTCATCGTTATTACCACCTCTTCTCCTACGGCGAGATTAAGAAGCTACTTTCTGAAACTGGCTTCACAGTTATCAAGATATCTCCGGAGAGATCCTACCATTTCCCCATAAAGGACTTCTCCCGCAATATATGCGCGTTGATGAAGAAATAGCCCTACCCGCCAAAGACCAAGGCCACTGGGGTAGGGAGCCTTCAGGCGCAATGTTTCTCCACTTCTTAAGAGCGATGCTCTGGCCTCACCCCGGGGTTGTGGAGAGCGTAGCTACGCTTTGTTACCCGTCCAGCTGTTCCTCGGCGAGGGGTGACCCATCTATGAATCTGGCTGCTCGCTGCCCGGATCTTCCCCTACTTTCACTCTCTCGAGATAGACTGCTTGGACAATGCCAATGAACACCTCCACCAGACTGGGATCAAAGGCGGTCCCGGCAGCTTTTCTGAGCTCTTCTATGGCCTTTTCATGACAGTAGGCGTCACGGTAAGGACGGCTGGAGACCATAGCATCAAAGGCATCAGCTATAGCGAGAATGCGGGCGTCCAAGGCAATTGCCTCGCCTTTCAGCCCTTCAGGATAACCCCTGCCATCCCAGGCCTCATGGTGGTACAAGATGCCATCTCTGCAGGGAACTAAGCTGGGCACATTTGCCACGATATTTGCTCCAAGGCGAGGATGAGACTTTACTATTTCCCAGTCTTCAGGCCTAAGCTTTCCCTTCTTGTTGAGTATGCTATCGGGAATGGCGATCTTGCCAATATCGTGGAGCAAAGCGGCGGTGCTTATCCTAGTGACCTCATCGGGGGACAAGCCAATGGCCTCAGCCAAAGCTACAGCATAGGCGCTTACCTTCCTTGAATGACCATAGACATAGGGATCCCTAGCCTCCACCGCTGCGGCTAAGGCGTAAACAGCACTCAAACCACTACCCCTGGTGTAAATTCCCGACTCCGGTGCTGGCTCAGAGAGAATCTTGGAGGAAAGGTATACTCGATTTCCGCCAGTTCGCTTGGCATAATAGAGAGCCGTATCCGCCGAAGTGACGAGTTCGCTCGACATCAGTCCATCTGAAGGGTAGCTAGCCAAACCAATGCTGCAGGTCACTGCAATTTCCTTTTCTTTCATTTCGGCAGCAATCTGGGCGCGAACTCGTTCACCCACAGTACAAGCATCATCCACAGTCGTCTGAGGCAAAATGACAACGAATTCGTCACCACCGTAACGAAAACCTTGATCCGCACTCCTGATCGAGTCCTTGACGATGCCGCCTATTTGGCGCAGGACTTCATCCCCAGAGGGATGTCCATATATGTCGTTGTAAGTTTTGAAGCCATCAAGGTCAAGCAACAATAAGGAGAATACGCCACCATAGCGCGAATGTACCGCGACCGCCGCGCTGAGCTGTTCCTCAAAATGCCGTCGGTTAAATAGGCCGGTAAGCTCGTCAATACGGCTGCTCTTCTCAACCTTAGCATAGAGTTGGGAATTCTCGACAGGCATAGCAATCTGCGAAGCCAAGTGCTCCAAGATTCTAATTTGCTTACGGCTGTAGGCATTCGGGCGGCGCGTACCAAGAATCAGACTGCCGATAGCCCTACCTTCAGCGATCAATGGCAAGTAAACAATAGAGCGAATTCCCTGGGTCAGATGATACTCCCCGGTCCAGAATCTGTAGTGTCGCGCCAGATCCGCTTCATATAAGCTTTTCTTCTCGGCGCAAACCCACTCCGTAGCTGTACCCTCGAGCGCAATAAGCTCTCCCGTCTGCCACGCTGAACCTATGGTGCTAGACAGAGCCAAGAAATGAAGCTGGGCTCCTTGAATCAAAGACAGTGTTGCCCACTCAACATCAATGAACTCCTTTAAGTCATCAGCAAAGCTCTCAAATATCTCCTTGATGTTAACACTGGAGGTTATCACCGTAGTCAAACGGTTGATAAGAGTCAACTCTTCGTCCCGCTCTCGCTGTTGCTCGTGGAGGTACTCCTTTTTCATGCTCGCTGCCACACTGGCCGCAACGGACTCCACCAGATCTAGATCCTCAACAGTATAGAGCTGGATGCCTTCCTTGCTGCCTACCGCCAGAATAGCCACAATCTCACCCTCATTCATCAAAGAGACAAACATGTCCACCTGGGCTGAGCGAATTTCTTCCCTTTCCTCCTGCCACATACCTGCAAATTCGGGGAAGATGCTGAGGTTTCTCTGAGGTAGTATCTGGGCCTTCTGTCTTAGCCAGGTGAGGACCGGGCTATCCCCCCTCAATCTCAGCTTTCGCATGGGATTGTCTACCGCAGGCGGGTGGACAAATCGGGCACCGAAATCCTGGCCTTCGCCCTGGGGCAGAAGCAGACAAGCCCTTGGACAGCCAATAGACTGAGAGAGCAAGGACACAAGTTCGCTGCCAAACTCTTCCAGAGATAGAACACTACGGGCTTTGGCGCTAAACTCAGACAACTTCCTGCGGTAGCGATACCTTTCCCTAACGAAAGCGTGCTCCATCCCTTCCCTCCAAGGTCCACGAACCCTATGGAAAAGGAATATGATGAGCGGCAGTCCTATGCCAAAGGCTAGCGCCAATGTAGCCAAGTCAATGTCGAAGCCAGCAAACCGATGGATAAGGAACAAAAGAAGGGCGAAAAGACCAATCCCGAAAGCGTAATAGCCTGCCCACATCAACCCACGGCGCAGAACCACTCTAACATCCAGCAAGTGCCGTGCCACAACAGCATAGGTTAGAATACAAGCGTTGGCAAGATTGCCCAAATGCGCTATAGGGTATTCCCCACCGCGAGGAGCAAAAATACTAAGAAGGGAGATTACCAGAATGCCAATAGCAGCCAGCAAATAGCCAATTTGGTTACGCTCTGATGGGTCAGGCGAGGTCCTACGCCTTCGCACCAAAGAATATATATCTTTGCTCCCCAGAGTAAAAAGGAAAAGGAAACCTATAGCAATAATCCAGATACCATAGTCAACATTGATGCCACCGTCAGTGATTTCGATGCCCGCCGGGATATAGCCCAAAAGCGCCAGGGCGATAGCGCTTACTGGGAAAACATAAGCAACTGGTATTTTGATATTCTGAGGGCGGAAGAAAGAACAGAGAAGGTAATGGAATTGGATTAGCATCCATATCATGACGCACAGAACAACTTTGACCAGAAAGAGTTTGTTCGGGGTGAACAAATCGCTACGGAAGAAAAAGTCGCTGAAGCTCCAAAGCACGGCAGGAATCAAGAACAGGAGGAATAACTTCTGCTTTCTGTCCCAGGGCCGGTTGATGAGCAATATGACAAACAGAGGGATGTAAGCGATGGTAGCAACTAGGGGAATTAAGGCGTGCGTATTCATGGGTAACGCAATTATTGACACAAATCTGGCAGCTGTCAAGTGAAACTAAGGTACTGCTTTCAGACCGCTTCCCCATTGCCAGGAGTGCTAGCGGCTGCGACGCGTAGCGCGAGTGAACATGAAGCTGCCGGGCCTTCGGCTCGCAATGACGAGGAGGCGGCACTTGGAATGACTGTGGGGGGTACCACAGTTCAGACCCTCGCCCGCAATAGAATGTGGGCAATATTGCCCATCTATCGGGTAAGATAGCTACAGGCCTTAGACCCGTAGGGCGAGGCTAAAGCCTCGCCCTACCATTGCTACACTAGTGGTTTGACTTACCGAGCAGCCGCGCGCTCAGTTTCAATCGCGGGCACAGCCTCCACCACAACCTTTGGAGCTCCAAGCAAGGAAAGCACCTCATCTGAGGGATTAATATGCGGTGGTTTCAAATGGCCTAAATCAGCACCCTCAGCTTGCCGCTGAGAAACATAGTTGGCAAAGGCACCTGTGGGAAACAACGTTACGTGTACCGGCTTGGAACCGAGAACACTTTCTGGGTCACCATAGGCGCTGTAGATATTGTAACGATACATCCTGTCTAGTTCTCGGAGCTCCTCATACACTGCCGCTGCCACTCCCTTTTCGCCGGCAATATAGTCTCCTTCAAGCTCCAAGTAGAGACGCAGTACTGGCTTATCATTGAGTACTTCTTTGCGCGCCACCCAATCCACATAGGGAATACCAGTATTCTCGAGTGCTTTCCAGATTATCTTTTCCGTAATTCGGCCAAATCCAGAAATATCAATAAGGTCATCGGCTCTGTTATGAAATACCATCTGCGGTATATCAATGTTCAGTTTCTCATTTCGCAATGAGGTTATTCGTACCATATCGCCCATTCGATACCTGGTCATGATGCCGCCATGGAAATTGGTAATGACTATCTCGTAGTTCTCACCAGCTTTCACCTCATCCAGCAAAAGGGTCTTGGGCTGGTAGGAATGGCCTAATTGCCACTTGAGCCACTCTCTCTCGGGGATGAATTCAAAGAAGTTAAGGTTAGGAACAAAAGTCATGGCTTCATAGTCCCAGGTCTGTGTGGCATAAAGCCCTCCTTCGGCGCCGGCATAGACCTCCAGGGGATCCTTCCCCCACAGCTCTTTCACTCTTTTTCCAAAAATGCCGCAGTCTGTCCCGCCAACCACAACCACCTTAACCGTCCATAGGTCTTTGGGCAACAGGGGGCGATGAGCCAGTTTGCTCCTAATCAATCCCCTGGTTACACGGAACAGTGCTGCAGGATGAGATAGCACAAGACGGATATTCATATTTCCTGATAGCTGGTTGATCTGCTCTCCTACGTGAACAAGGACGGAGGGTATGGCATTAATGCTGTCAATGCCGCGATACAAAGCTTCCTGAAAGCCAGCTTTTATCGTTTCCTGAAAAGACATCCCGTCTGCATTAGAAGGCAGCAAATCATAGCCAACGGCCTGCTGCGCCAAGTGGGCAAGTACACCAGAAGCATACTTTGGAGGTCCCACGGCGTAGAATGCCTTCCTATGTTCCTTAAGCAGCGAAGTATCGCCACGATTACGGCAAGCAGCAAGAAGGGGAAGAGCACCAGCAACCTTTTCATACTCAAAGGCAAAAGCCTCAGGCATAGGTACCCATTTACACAAGTATTCGCCAAACCTGCCTAAGATACGCATCCAATGAGCTAGCTCTGCTGGCAGTACATTCTCTCCGTACGAAGATTCACCAAACTTGCCTAAGGTATGCACCCAATAGGCCGGTTTCGCTGGCAGTACATCCTCCGTTCTCTCCAGAAGCTCAGGACAATAATCAACATAAGTAGTCAACGGCACCTGCTCCCTGAACTCTTCTACTGTCTCAGGCATAGCTCCCCGCATCACCTTCCTGCCCAGCTGGCAGCCCTTTAGTAGCTCAACTTGCTCCAGAAGAAGCCGCTTCTGGATGGACATAAATTGCTCCAGGCTAAGGTCAAGGAAGCCACAACACATCTGCCATACCTCTTCCTTCCTGCCCTGCCGCAGTAAGTCAATCGGCCTTGCCATAACGCACCTCCAAACCAGTATGGTCTGGGGATACTATGGCAGGCTTTAGAAATGGTTGGGAAGTGATTGGGTTCTAGAAGATAGTTCTATCCAAAGCTGTAAAAGTCGCGACTCAGAGGAGAATATTCGAGGAAACAGCAGACTCTTAGGAGCTTTTGCCCGTTACTGATCCGCCCAGAGATTGCAGGCTTCGGCTCAACTTCTCAATTTCCTTATCCTTGGGCTCCTTGCCCAGCTCCAAGCCGTAGCTGATAAAGAAATCCAAGAAGCTGCGCAGCATCTCTTTGATTCCCTGCTCAAACTGGCAAAACTCCTCTCTACTTACCCCGTTTTGCCTTTTGCCTTCCTTCTCCAACTGGCTGTCGATAAGAAAGCTGATGAACTCAGACCGGCTTAGGTCACCGCGATTGTCGTCTATCCTTGTCGCCAGTTCACCATCTACTATCAACATCCTTTTGTCAGACATGCCGCTCTCCCAACATATCGTAATAGCATTGTACTAGCTTCGCTGCGCTGGCGGTTTTCCCCGCTGTATGAAAAACAAATGACATAGCATCCATGTAGCTGAACAACACCACGGCTAAGCGCCGCTGCCATTTCCGAATTCAAGCATCTCCATCATATTGTCTATGCTACTAAGCAATCCCTTCCCCTTTTCAGTAATGTGATAAGTAACGCTGGGATTGCCTACCTTAACCTTAGTAATGAGTCCGTGGCTTAGCAGGAAACCAAGGTATTTCTGTATCTGACTGTAGCTCATGTTAGCCCCGTACATAATCTGCGTCTTGCCGGCGCCATTTTCCCCCACCCTGAGCATATCAGCTATCACCTCGATATTCGAACGACGACGATTCATCACCCGACCTTCCCTGACTTCTGGCCTATTACTATTGTACTGCAAGCACAGGGATTGTCAATAGGTATGTGTGGGGTGGAGCGTAATCTTATCTAGAGCCAAACCTCTTACTACCGTTAGTCGAAACCTCGAACCCGAAGAAATCTCGACTGGCAAGCACAGGGAGTCCAATCGCCTATCGCTTCACCAAGCAGAGCACAACAATAGCTATAATCAGCAAGGCCAGTGTACCAATCACTACCCATATCCACAATGGGACTGACGGTGCTTGCAGCGCAGTTGGTCTTGGCTCTTGCACCACAGTGAAAACGCCAGTCGCCTGCTCACTGGGCACGGGCTCAAGCGCCCTCACCTGCCACAAATAGGTCGCGCCCCAATCGAGCTTGCCCCCATACTGGTAAGCGGTGCTAGGCACTTCTTCCCTGGCTATGACCCGAGAAACATCGGCATCCCCGGCCAGGATGAATTCATACTCTGTCGTTTCCGGAAAACCTATCCAAGAAAAGCCCGGCGTCCTTGAGACACCCCTGCTACCATTCCCCGGCACGACCAGGATAGGTGCAACATGCATCTCACCGACCGATCCACAGGTCTTAACCGTGAAGCTCATCACCGGCGACCAGCGGCTATGGATCCGTTCGCCCTCAGTGCTCTCACAAGCTCTAACCTTCCAATAGTAAGCGTCGCTACAGGTAAAACGGGCTGAACCGGGAGGCGGACACCAGGCGGGACCGTGGAGATCGACAGGTCTAATATCCTCCACCTTAGCTGTAATGGCAGTAAATTCTTCATCCAAAGATATCCATAGCTCATATTTCTCAGTAAGGGGCAATTCTCGCCAGCGAAAGCAAAACCGTGTCGCCTGACAGGTACAGGGGTCACAAGGCATCAACTCACCTGTAGCAGGTGAGAGCGGCCAAGGAGTCGCCAGAGCGAAGATATCGGAGTAAACCCACAGGCACCCTTTGCCTTCAGAGAAATCATAGTGCCGATCATCAATTGCCCATAAATCTATCGCTTCATTGCTTGTTGCCCTCAACGTGCCCGGCTTGAAGTCAACATGATACTGTTCTAGTCCTGCTTCAAGGCTATCCCAGTCGTCCCTCCCCACGGTTTCCACGTGGGGGACGAGGGTGCGGTCAACCCCTGAGTCATAAGCCCCATAGAGGGCGCCCCCTGTCTCGGCCAAGCCACGAAATCCCTCGTGTGGGGGATTCAGGTCACTCCATGAAGTGCTACCTCCAATCGTCCAGCGGTAAATCCTGCCCTCACTGCTGGCAGCATAGATGAACCGGTTAGAGGCAAATTCTTCATCGGGAATCACCTCCATGTTACCGGGGTCAGGCGTGGCTTCAGTGAGCTCGAAAGCAAGCCCCCCATCGGTGGAATAGGCGATTCTCCCCTCGCCATCTTTGTTTTCTTCTCCAACGAAGACAAAATCCCCGCCCCTCGTCGCTATGCTATAACCATGCGGAAGTCCAGTATCTACGTCCCTCTCCCATTCCCATATACCTCCCCACACCTCGGCATCCCACCAGCATTTGTTCACCAGCTCATCATCCAAGATGTAGAGCAACTCATTGCTCACCACAGCCAAATCGGTGACCTCGGGGCAATCCCACACACGCTCCCATGTCTCCCCTTCATCTAGGGAATACCGGGCATCCTCAGTGCCTACTGCGGCGAAGAAGATAGCCTCCTCGCTTCCTTCAGGGGTGGGCCTCAAGATTATCTCATCGTTTTCGCTGTCAAAGCACAGTATCCTTTCCCACGTGCTGCCCAACTTTTCTAGCGTTTCACGCCTACTTCGCCATATGCTATCAAAACCGGCGCCCACTGAAGCCAGGTAAAGACGATAAAGAGTCTCTTCATCTTCCGTGTCCATCGATACGGCATAATCAGAAAGGGAGCTCATGTCGGTATCTATGAGGGACAGCTGATTCCAGATTCTGCTGTCGTCATGCTCACTTTTGGAAAACGCGCTTTCGTCGAACGCCTCTCCCCTCCAGGCACCATCAGGCAGACTCATGTCTGCCCAGGCAGTGGCGTTGTCCGCATAGTTCGTGCTCGTGGCGCAGTAAGCCATGTCACCATCACCCCCCCAGACAACCTGGGCGTTGGCCCGACCGGAGAAAGCGCCCCCGGTGGGAGGCTTCTCAGGCTCTTCCCACTTCGGCGCGTAGTCTCCCGGGTTAGAGCAGATATGTATCAGAGCCTCCGCTGAGCGTTCCTCAGCCAGCACCTCTCCTGCCAGAAGCTTGCCGCCGCCATAATCAATTGAAGCTATGGGTACCGCGCTTCCGCCTTTGACATCGAGTCGCTTAACCGTGCCATCTTCTTCCACCCGGTAGACATCATCAGCGTCGGTAGTGGAATAATAGCCAGCGTAGGCAATCCAATCAGCATACTCAGAGTAGTGTTCCCAGCGCAGCGCCAAACTGGAGACAATGATTTGATTCTCGCTTGGCGAATGGCCGGCCGAGTCGGCTATCTCTATCGAGTCGTACCAGTAGGTTCTGTTTTCATTGGTAACCCTCTCGCCAACGCAGAGATACGTGTTATCTTCGTCACTAGCGATAGCCACTACGGCCTTATCCTCGTAGTAATTGAACGAGAAGCGGATTGAGGTGACATCCATATGTAGCTCTTGCTCTTTCCAGCCAGAAATGCCCACGCTTCTTGCCCAGACATCGCCAGTGATGTTGACGCCGGGCAATCTTGTGCCAATGGCGATGTCACGTTCGCCGTCGCCATATCCAGGCGAGAAGGCGATGTCAGAAATAAGAAAACCTTCCAAATCGGGAACATTGGCATCCACCCAGCTATCTCCACCATCATCAGAGGCATAGACCGCCGTTCTATTGTCACTGACCACGGCTACCAGGTCAGGGTCATCCGGCGCCACCGTCACATCCCACACCGGCAGACCAGCGCCGGCAGCCTCCAGCGCTGCGGTCAACTTGTCCTTCCAGGTGAAGCCCCCGTCGGTTGATTTGTAGATTATGCTATGGGGAATGTCTACAGCATAGAAGGTCTCATCGTCAGAGCCAATGGCAAAGGAGTTTATCTCACTGGGGCTAACCACCACATTGCCCTCTGCGCTAGGGGAATCAACGACAGACCATTTCAGGCGGTCAGGGCTGGCTGAAACCAGTTTGCCTGCAGAGAACGGCCAAAGGCTAAGGAGCAGTATGAATAGGGCCAACCCCACCCATAGCCCCAACAGTCCGTTCTTCCTTGTCACTCCAGGCATTGTCAATTATAAACTGCACTTTGTCAATAGGTACTAGTCCTATTACCAAAATACAAGAATCGCAGGACTAAAAGGGCATTGAAGATGTTACCAGCCCATTCTGGGGTCTGGGCGAGCCATCCTGAATAGAGGCAAGGGATAGTACTGCAGGAGCAAACAGGGAATCCAGTGCCTTGGTGAACCGGACATTGATGGGATCCCCCAGCTACAGTATAGCTGTGCACGCAGTGATGGATCACGGCGCACGGGAAGCATGCTTCTGTGAGGTCTTTGGCTTAGATGATCAACCCATAGGTGACAATAGCTATACGGGCATCGTGCGCGGCGGAGACGTCTCTGGGGCAAGGCAAAGTTGCTCGCCGGGAGCTGCTCGAGCAGGCTGTGCAAGGCGTTGCCTGACCGCAGGGAATAGCAGGATGGGCGGGCAGGTTGACAGTCCAGCGACTAGCCAGTAATATTGAAGTCACGATTGCGTAGCTGGGTAAAAGAATGCGAGAGACGCGGTTTGTCAACAAGGGACGGAGGAAGACCATGGACAACACAGAGGACGCAGAGCGACTGGCACAGCGCCTGAGAAATCAGGGCTATGAACTAGAACAGAACGCCACCCTTGAGGGTAAATCCGGTGCCAAGCATACCTTCGATATGCTGGCGCGCAGAAGCGATGGCCTGGTTGACCAGCTCGTTGCGGTAGGTGTTGCCGCGTATGACGATCAAGAGATAACGTTGGGAGAGATCTTCACTTTCGACGATATATGTTACGATTGCAGCATTCGAGCCAAAGTTCTTATCGCTGTTCCCCGACTTGACTCCGTAGCTGCGCGTTTTGCTCAGAGCCAGCGAATCAAAGTCTTCAACAAGCAAAGCCTAGAGGCGTTTTTGGCCTCGCCACCACCCACAAGGCGGCTTGAGGGGAATATGTCTACCCACTTCAAGACAAAGATTGAATTTATGCAATATCTGCGAGATTCCGGCTATGGGGTTGAGGAAACAGCCAAGGCCAAGGGAAAATCCGGTGCCGAGTATGTCTTTGATATTCTGGCTGAGCAGGACGACGGCTTTGTAGCTTACAGGGTAGGTATAGATGTCGCAGCTGACAGCGAAGTCGGCCTCAACCAGGTATCCCTATTTGATACCAAGGCTTACGATACCGGAATCCATGAAAAGGTTCTTGCGGCTTCGGGTGCGCTCAGCCCCGAGGCTAGCCAGTTCGCCCAGCAGCAAAGGATAAGGATAATCAAGCTTGGCAGCCAAGTCGAGGGGGCCGCTGCCAAAGAAAAGGTCGCCCAGGAGCCACAACTATCCAACATTGAGACTGCGGTTGAAGAGTTGCTGAGCGGGAAGGTTGAAGCGGCAGGAACAAAGGCGCTTAAGCGTGCGGTCCAGGGTGACGCGCTCCGCCTAATCCCCGAAGCCATGGCAAGAAGGTTCAATGCCATGCCTGTGGCTATCGCCGACAACGCCTTACAGGTAGCCATAGCAAACCCTGCCGACATACTTGCTCTTCAAGCCTTGGCCCTACAGAGCAGGATGAGGATTAAGCCTATAGCCGCAGGTGAAAAGGAAATCCAAGAAGCTATCGACTTCAATTATAGAGGCTTCGGGCAAATTGAAGAACAGGTATCTCTAATACCCACAGGCAGTGAAGCAACTGATATTGAGGACCTCATTGAGGCCACTGCCGACGCTCCGGTGGCCAGCGCTCTCCACCTCATCATCGATGAGGCTGTCAAAGCCAGAGCCTCCGATATCCATATCGAGCCCGAGGAGAACAGATCCAGAATCCGCTACCGGATTGATGGCGCCCTTCAAGACATCATGTCACTGCCTTCGAGAATACATCTGCCCCTCACCTCAAGGATAAAGGTAATGGCTGACATGAATATTGCCGACCGTATCCGCCCCCAGGACGGGCAGTTCTCCACTAAGGCCAAAGGGAGGTTCATAGATGTGCGTGTGGGCACCTCCCCTACTGTGCACGGTGAGATGACCGTTTTGCGCCTTCTGGACAAGTCATTGGCCATCATAGATTTGGCACAGCTAGGGTTTGCTGATACTGCTTTAGCCAGATATGAAGATATGCTAAAGGTTCCCTTTGGCATGATCTTGATTAGCGGCCCCACTGGAGCAGGCAAGACCACCACGCTTTATGCCTCAGTAAACACGCTAGACAGCAAATCCCGCAACATAATCACAATCGAAGATCCCGTGGAATACCGCTTTGACAATATAAACCAGATTCAGGTCAATGTTAAGGCTGGCGTTACCTTCGCCAGCGGTTTGCGGGCAATATTGCGTCTTGACCCCGATGTCATACTGGTAGGGGAAATTCGCGATGCTGAGACAGCGAGAATAGCCGTTCAGTCAGCTCTAACGGGACACCTGGTCCTTTCTTCCATCCACTCCAACGATGCTGTGGGAGTCATCTTCCGCCTGCTTGACCTGGGCGTAGAGCCATTCCTGGCATCATCTGCGGTCATCGGCGTGGCGGCTCAGCGCATGGTGCGCCGCATTTGCCCGCACTGCGCCACCTACAAGGAAGCCCCACTCCTGGAGCAACTGGCTTATAGGAACGAGGTGGGTGAAAGTCGAGCAGAATTCCTCTACGGGAGCGGGTGTGACCTATGCAGCTATACAGGATACCGAGGCAGGACAGGCATCTTCGAGGTCTTGCCCCTGAGCGACAATATCAGGATGCAGATATTGAATCATGCCAGCACTTCTGAGATTCGGGAACAGGCGATTGCAGAAGGAATGGTGCCACTGATTAAAGACGGCATGCTCAAAGCCAAGGCAGGCATCACCACCCCATTCGAAGTGCTGCGCAATGCCTATTTCATAGAGTAGTCATGGACTTCCGATACGTGGCCTATACCCGGGATAGAAAGCTGGTCAAAGGTAAGGTCGCCGCCTCCGGCGAAGAGACGGCGTTAGACCTGCTGAGCTACAGCGGCTACAATGTGCTTAGCCTGCAGAAGCTGACTCCCTTTTTCAATGCTGAGAAGCTAAGCTCTGCCTTTTCCAAGATAAATCCCAACGACATGGTGATGTTCTCCCGTCAGCTAGCTCTGCTGGTGGAAGCGGGCAGTGATATCGTGTCCGCCCTGGAATTGCTGCGCGCGGGGCTGACTAACCGCACACTACGCAAGATAGTAAGCGAGGTGGTCGTTGACCTGCGCAGCGGCCTACGGCTATCTCAAGCCCTGGAGAAACATCCCCAGGCCTTCTCGCCACTTTACTGCCGCACCATAGTCACGAGCGAGGAAACAGGCAATCTGGAGCAGGGATTGAGGACAATGGCTGATTATATCGAAAGGCAAACCGCTGCAGCCAAAAAGATAAGAAATGCCCTGATTTATCCCATCATTGTGCTGGTCCTGGCGGTCATTGTCATAGCTGTTCTGGTTAGCTTCGTTATGCCGGCCTTTATCAACCTCTATGCTTCACTGGGTGTTCCATTGCCCCCCATTACCGTGGTGCTCCTAGCTATCGTCAGTTTCCTTATGGACTATGGGCTATTCATCCTGGCCGGCATAGCAGCTGTTGTTGTCGCAGGCTTTGCCTACACCAGGACTCCACAAGGCAGATATCAATGGGACAAGCTCAAGCTCAGCCTGCCCCAAATTGGACGTATCACCATCGTCAGCGAACTATCACGTTGTTGCCGCACCATTTCGCTCCTATTTCGTGCTGGAGTGCCCTTGCCTGAGATAATGACGCTGGCCATTGCCGCCAGCGGAAACAAAGTGCTCTCCAAGGCCCTTACCGAAGTCAGGCAGGAAATGCTTAAAGGCCAGGGCTTGGCCCGACCAATGTCGCGAAATGCTGTCTTTCTTCCCATGATGGTGCAGATGGCGAGTGTAGGTGAGGGGACCGGTAGTCTCGATATCACTCTGGATACCGTGGCGCAGAGCTATGAAATGGAAGCCGACGACCGCACCAATATGCTTATCTCCATGATCACGCCAACTATGACCATTATTATGGGGGCGGTGGTAGCTTTTATCGCCCTGACCGTTGTCACGACCATGTACTCCATGCTGGGGGGAATAGCTTGATAATGACGCCTTGCCGTTGCGAGCCTACCCTTCTCTGTCATTGCAAGCGTTCGCCTTTCTGTCATTGCGAGCGTAGCGTGGCAATCTCAATCATCCCTTTCGAGGGGACGCAGCAGGGGGTCAGACGGGAAAGAGCACGAAGGGCACAGCCGAACTAAGACCATCGCGCTGGCTATTATGGCGTAACTACACCTGTCTTTGTTGACGCAGTTTGTGCCCCTCTCAAAGCCCGTCATTTGGTGGCACAAAGGCAGCGGGGCTATGATGGATAGTGGCAAGAGAAAGGGCAGTGCTGGTCCAAAAGCTGGAGTGTGGAGAAAGGCAACGGGTCACACATACGTAGATTCGATCATACAAAGTGTCGACCCCACAACAAGTGGAGTCAAAGCCTTGAGAAGCCGGCAAGCTGGAAGACCCTGGGAGGCAAGGCCAATTGCTTAGACTAAGAAAGTTCTGTCAAGCTTTCATAGGCAGTTCCAGAGGCTTCACCCTGGTTGAGGTGCTCATCGCCCTGGCTATCCTGGGTATAGTAGCCGTAGCCTTTCTCAGCGCGCTAGCCACCGCCTCCACCGCCCTAATACTCGCCGATGAGAGGACCACCGCCGAGAGCCTGACGAGGGCGCAACTGGAGTATGTTAAGAGCCAGCCGTACAACTCCACGGCGCCAGAGGCGATCTATGAAAAGATCCCGGGGGGCCCGGGGGGACTGATTCCCGACGACTACCTGATCAAGGGTCTGGGCGAGGATGGTTACATCAGTTATCCTATCATCAATTATCTTGGTGAGACGGACGACATATTGGGCGTGGCCTGGAACTCAGCAAACTGTACAGCTGCAGAGGACGATACCGGCCTCCAGATCGTAACCGTGATAATATACCACGGCGGCACGCGGGTGCTCACCACAACGTCCTACAAGGTGAACTCATGATTAGCGAATGTAGCGCCAACCTGTTGGGCTGGCCCGGCGAGATTGCTTCGTCGCTCACGCTGCCTGCAATGACAAGCAGGGGATCATTGCCAGCTGAAGGCGTGGCAATCCCATCCGAGAACAGCCCCTCCGAGATTGCTTCGGCACTGGCGTGCCTCGCAACGACACAGGAGGGCACCATTGCCAGCCGAAGGCAAAGCGAGCCCATAGATAAATGAAGAGGAAACAGCCCCCAGTGCCAAAGAAGCAGAAAGAAGGAAACCAGAAGGGCTTCACTCTGATAGAGATACTGATAGCCGTAGCCATTGCCGGCCTCGTCGTAGCGGCGGCCGCCGGTGCTATCGTCCAGTTGATGCAGAGCAGCGATACCACCGCCCACATGCTTGCCGTGCGCCAGGTGCAGCAGGCTGGCTACTGGCTGAGCACTGACGCCCTTCAAGCACAAAACGTAACTGGGTGCACAAGCGGAGATGATTTTCCGCTTACCTTGACTCGGGCTTCCTGGAATGGTAGCCAGAACATTACCATTACCTATTGTTTGGCCCCTATGCCCTCTGGTAGCTTAAGACAGCTCCAGCGGAGCGACGGCGCAAGCAATATCACGGTGGCGCAATACCTGACAGCCAATACAAGCTGTAACCTGACCACGACTGCCAACGGGACTGCCATACTTACCTTTACCGTAGAAGCCAGTGTAACGGGAGCGCGGGGTCCAGAGACCGAGACCAGGACGTACGAAGTGAAGCCCAGGCCTGAATGACGCGTACAAGAGATGATACAATAAATAGGGTTGTGATAACCGGAGCGTGGGTTTGTGCCCTCTTACCTGATCTGGGGAGAAGTGAGGGTAAGGGTACGGTAGCGATGAAGGCTAAGGGCGAGGTTACTTACGAGGATTATCGCCACATGCATGAGGCCAGGCGGTGTAAACTTCTGGAAGGAGAACTGGTTACGGCCGCGTCACCAATTGCTGCACAGCAACATGTCCTGAGGAAGCTTGGACCTGTTTTGACGCCCCTTTCTCATTGCGAAGGCGAGGCCCGCGGCAATCTGAGGGAAGGGCTACATTGTTATGCTAAGAATGGCGGAACATGTTGTTGAATGCTCTCAAAGTTAGGGAGGAGTGATGGAAAGACTAATGAGGCAATTGCTGAGAAATCAATCGGGGCAGAGTGTTCTCGTTATGGTCTTGATCCTGCTGATCCTGGGCGGCCTGATTATGGGTCCCCTACTTGGGTTCATGGATACAGGAGTCAAAGCAGGCCAGACACACGAGGCGCTGAGTTCCAGGCTTTATGCCGCGGACTCAGGAGTAGATGATGGCATCCACTGGATAATAATGGGCAAGCAGACGGAAGACTGGCCGTGGGCTGGCAACGAGACAGTCGGCTGGCAGCGGGACACCTATATCATAAACGAAAGCAGTGTCAATGTGACTGTGCAGCCCCGGGAAGACCTCAGCCACAACTTCCACGAGATCACCTCCACAGCCACCAGCGCTGACGGAAGGACGACGGTCCTATCCACCGTGTGGGCGGCTGCCGAGCCCCTGACCATCGAGGGCTTCGATGACTTGGGAACTGGGGAAGTGTGGGACGGTGATGCCTACATTGACGGCGACGGCGTGCTTAAGGCCCAACGAGGCATCACGGGTAATGTGTACGTCACGGGTAAGCTTACGCTCCACGACCAGACCGAGGTTGGCGGCAGTGTGTTCGTAGGGGGAGACTTTGAACAAAAGGGGAAAAGCAGTGTAGTTCACGGCAACGTGTGCTGCCACGGCAACGTAACCATTAAGCAGCCGAGTGCGATAGTCGAGGGCGATATCTATATGACGGTGGATGGCTCACAGGAGATTGAAATATGGGGTACCGCAGGGGACATATATGTGGACGGCAGTGGAACCGTGACAATCAGTTTGTACCCACAGGCCTCCGTCGGCTACATCTACATTTACGCCGGGGTCACGTTTTTGGAGGGCGCGCCCTTCAATGACTCCGCATACCAGGCAATAGTGGACTGGGACGGGTCCGAGCCACCACCCCCAGATTGCCCTGACATACCCGTGGCTGGGAGCAGAATTCTTACTTACGAAATCCTCTAGCGACACCAGGACAGTGGCAGGGTTGTCACTCACACAACTGTGCAGGGTCACGACAGAGCGCCTCCAGCCGAGAGGGAGCAAAGTTGATTCTTCCGCCGATTCCCTTCCACCATCCCCTCCCAAACAGCCCTTGCCAGGTCTAGTGAGCGGAATCAGCTCGTCTCTCACTCGTGTCAAAAACTTATGACGCACAAGGCCGCCAGACACAGCTCGAACCCAGGGCAATCTTCCTGAACTTGCTGCGCGTGGACTGTTACCTAAACCCAACTTAGAAGCCGCTACGCGATTGCTCTCTCGAACCGCGCTTATGTGCCCCAGCAAAGGCCGGATTACCCTGGTATGCCGCGAGCTAGGTTCGTGCGCCAGGGTAGAACACAATGGGATTCTTTCGGCTTCGGCTCGCAACGACGCCTTCCGCTGTCATTGCGAGGAGCGGCAGCGACGAAGCAATCTCAGTGGTTTACCGGGGGTTGCCTGGCCTTCCCCCAACTGAGATTGCCACGCTGCGCTCGCAACGACAAAAAGGTCAGGGGCTCAGAATGACGACGAGCGAAGGGGCTCGCAATGACCTTTCCCCACGTCATTGCGAGGCACCCAGCGACGAAGCAATCCCAACGAGTGAATGGGGGTCGCCTGGCCTTCCCAGCAACCAAGATTGCCACTCCATCGCTCGCAGTGACAATCCCCCGAGTCATCGGCACCAATCCAGATTCCTAGCTCACCCTGGAAACGGGCTCCGGGCCTCGGAAGGGGACTAGCAAAAGGGAGCAGGACGACCAACGCCACCGCTCGCCTCGATTGTCCGCTCTTCCGTCTCACCCTGGACATCGTCGCTTCATGAACTGCCATCCATCAGTCCGTCAAGGGACATTGGTCGTATTACCAAAATAGAGGAATTTAAGGACTAAAAGGCTATTGAATGTGACACGAGACTCCTCTACTATGAGAGTGACCAACCTGAGAGGTGAGGGTCTCAAGCTAGTCCGTGCGACTGGCGAAGACAACACGAGAGAGTTTCCGATTATTCATGGGGGTAGGGTTATGAGGAACATCTTGAGCAATTTCTTGAAGAATCAACGGGGACAGACCGCGCTGGTTAACATGCTAATCCTGGTCTGTGTCGGCGGCGTCGTCATCACACCACTTCTCGGATTCATGGTTATGGGGCTCAAATCAGGCCAGATGCATGAGGAGCTGACAGAACAGCTCTATGCCGCCGATTCCGGGGTGGAAGACGCCTTATTTTGGATACCTGAGCTTGAGTCCGGGAACTCGACAGGACCTTGGAACTGGCAGGTTGACCATTGGACACGGGATACGTACGAGATGAACGACGGATCTGTGGATTCCACTGTAGAACAGGTGGATACCCAAACTTACAAGATCACCTCTACAGCCAGCACCGATGATACAGGTAACACAACAATTGAATCATATGTAACCACACTGCGTATGGATTTCTCGGAACTCCTCATGAGTGCGATTAGCAGTGCTGGTGACGTTACGATTCAACCAAATACAGTGGTCTCGGGTAACATTACATTACCACCGGACGGAAACCTAGATCCCTCTGATTATGATCCTGAAAATGGGGAGGTGAATCGTGAAGAACTGGACTGGCCAACAGCCGGGGAGCTCTCCATATTCTACTCGAAGCATATAGAGGGTCTAGCCCCCTTTCCTCACGACTACATAGACATTGCAGGCACCGCCACCAGCATAGGGCCCCTGTATAGAAATGGGACCTTAAACATCTATAACACCGTCGGTGGCGCAAATGCAACGCTTGATGGGACTGTCTATGTTGCGGGTGACCCAACAGTCACTTATGACTTGAAGATGGGCACCGAAAAACACGACTTCACGCTAGACCTTAACGGACAGACTATCTATTGTGAAGGGGGTATTTGGGTGGGTGGCAAATGCCGTATCACTGGGTCAGGATGCATCATCGCCGCGGGAGAGGTGTTTTTTGAGCCAAACATCCTGGCCGGGACTGAGAATGATTTCGTATTCATTATGTCTGTCACCGGGGAAACTCAAATTAATCCTTCTGGCGACTTTTATGGGTCTTTGGCCGGGGATGTTAACGTCCAATTGCAGCCGGGTAGCACTCTTAGTTGGACAGACCCAAGCGACAAGGACTTGAACTTCCCTGAGGGTGAGGTGATAACAGCCCTGAGCATTCTCTCCTGGGAAATACGGTAGCAAGGCCGTCAAGCAAGCCGAACTTCCCCACTTGCCTGTTATTCAAGCGGGCTTGGACAATCGAGCAAAGCCAGGCCGGGATGCTGGACCAGAGAAGTGCGGTGCGACCCTGAAGGGCCGCGCACACCGGTACCAAGAGGATGAGATTGCTTCGCTCCGCTCGCAATGACACTTCCCCACGTCATGGCGAGGTGCGCCAGCGACGTGGCAATCTCGGTAGTTGAGATGAGATTGCTTCGCTTCGCTCGCAATGACAGGAGAGAGCGGCTGACGCCAAAGCTCCAAAGGGCCGGGATCACCGCGACTCCGCGGCTGGACAAAGTGCCTAGCAAGCGGATGTTCTCGTCCAGATAGCTGGGTGACACCTCAGAATTCAATCAGACACCCGACCCAAGACTAGTGTGCCAGCATCGCTAGGACCGAAGAAGCTGCTGCGGCAGTACAAAGCTCCTATTGCTTTCTTGGGGTGAAAGGTATATCGTCAACCAAGCACCAGTTCTGGTACTAGCAATTCGCAGCATTATGCGCCGAGGTAAAGACAAAGACCAAAACAGAAAGAAACGACAGCAAATGGTCTTAAGGGAGGTCATCTTAAAGGAGGCAATGATGGGCAGGGAGAGCCCTGTCACCGGTCATGCGAACGAGTACAACCACTGCTATGGGCGTATGACTGGTGCCAAGAGCCATCAGGGATGAGGACTAGCTCATTGTGAGTTGAAATGGGAAATACACATTAGGGCCTTCTACTATGAGATTGATAATGCACCTCGACCAAAAAGCCCGATTTTGAGGGTCTTTCCTATTCATACGCCAGGCATGTATACTATGACAAGCTACGCTTACCGGTAAACATGAATCAACAAAGGAAGAACAGATCGAGTGATATCCGGCAACCAAATGCATAGGTTGAGAGGACCGCTCGAAGGCGAAGGCGCATGAAGCTAAGCAAGACAGCCCAGTGGATTCTGGTCGTTGGCATACTAGCTGTGCTCCTCGTTGGCGCGGGAGTAATGTACGGCCGCCAGCTGACGGAGAGAAGCCAGTTGAACTCTGAGATAGCCCGGGCTAATCAGGACTTCATCACATATACGGCGCAGAGGGCGAACCTGGAAACAAGGCGGTCTCAAGCCCAATCAGAACTCTCCAGCCTCGAAAGCGAATTCCATGAATCCACACAGTCAATAGAGATAGACGAGGCCTTGTTTGACGTCGCCGATGACGCCAACGTGAGCATAACCAGCATTACCTGCTCAATGCCAGGAAGAGAGACGGTGAACGGCATAGCCTTCCAGGTCTTCTCCCTTAGCTTAGCTGTTGAAGGGGACAACATGCCGGAACTGCTCAACTTCACCAAGAAGCTGGGCGAGAGGTTTCCCGACGCCACCATGGCATCGCCCGCGATTAGCATTTGCACGGAACGGAGCACACTGAGTCTGGAATTGAAGGTTTACGCCTTATGACATGGCTAGCAATGGCGGGAAAGGGGACGGTGGCGCTGATACTGAGTCTGCTACAGGGTGAATATGGCTAAGGAAGCGGCTACTATCCATATTGACGACTCAGCTATTTGGGTGCTGGTGGCCAAAGGTAGGGAAGCCCAGAGACTGGCCAGCCTTCCCTTGGAGCCCGGCCTGGTCAAGGATGGAGTAGTCCATAACGAGGATGCTGTAGCCAGCAAGGTGAGGGAGCTTTGGGCAACTCAAGGCATACGAGCGCGACGGGTGATCGCCGCCGTCAGCGGCATAAACTGCCTCTATCGCCTAGTCACCCTCCCCGAACTCCCTAAAGAGCTGCTACCTGAGGCGATAAGGAGGGAAGCGGGCAGAGCCCTGGGAGTCCCCCTGGAGGAAGTCCACCTCTCCTGGCAAACCCTTCCCTCATTGAAGGGCGAGACGCTGGTATATCTGGCAGCCTCACCAAGAAACGCCGTGGATGGACTAGTCTCAGCCCTACGCAAGGCAGGGCTGGACCCCTACCTCATGGATTTGAAGCCGCTGGCTATAGCCAGATGCGCTACTGAGCCCAGGGCTATCATCGTTGATCTCCAGCCCAGGAGTTTCGACACCATCATCATGGCAGAGGGAATTCCACAGGTCGTGCGTAGCGTACCTCTAGTCGAGGAAGCCGCAGTTGAGGAGAAGGTATCCTTCATCAGAGAAGAAGTGGACAGGGCGATCACCTTCTACGATTCGGAGCATAGGGATAACCCGCTTGGGAGCGACGTTCCTCTGCTGGTGAGTGGCGAGCTTGCCGAGCAGCAGGATGCCTGGAGTCTCATAGTCCGCAGTCAGGAGCGCACCGTGCAGGTGATGCCCTTGCCTATGGCGGTCGCTGAAGGCTTCCCTCCAGGGCAGTATGCCACCAACGCTGGTCTAGCCCTCAAGGAGGTGTTGGCTTCAGAGAAAGGAGCCATCGCCTATTCCCTGGTCAACTTCAATGCCCTTCCTGAAGCTTATCGCCCCAAGCCACGAAAGCTTTCCGAGATTCTCTTCGTGCCCACTATCGTAGGAGGCCTCGCCTTGATAGCGGTGGTCGCTTTCCTTACCGTCACCACCTTGATGCATAATGATGATCTGCGTGCCCAACTGACGGTCATAAACCAAATGGCCATCTCAAGCCACGTTACCTTCCAAGATATAGCCGCCCTGAACCAGCAGGTTACCTCGCTTGAAGGATCTGCCAGTTCCTTCGATACCACCCTCCGGGAGTTTGGCGCTGAGCGAGACGAGATCAACGCCGATTTAGGCGAGGTGAACAGCTCCTTGCCGGCAAACGTGGACCTGCAGACTGTACGTCACGAAGGCGATTCCTTGACGGTGACAGGGAAAGGCGATAACACCGATGCCGTCTTCCGCTATGGTAAGAATCTGAGAGCCAGCGGCAGATTCACCCTGGTGGTCATCACCAGGATAGACGAAGACGGGTACTTCACCTTCGTGCTTACCAAGGGCATGTGACGATGTATGCTGGGCGCTGGCGGTGAATAAACAGCACGCGACACTCACTTGGATCGCAGCACATGCCCAGAGATTGTTTCGTCGCTGGTGCTCCTCACAATGACTCGGGGAACTCTCATTGCAAGCCTTTCCTTTTTGTCATTGCGAGCGCAGCGTGGCAAGCTCATCCGAGAACCACTGCCAAGTTGGGGAGCCTGTTCCGAGCCCAAGGCATGGCAAGGAGCCAGGAGCCAGTGAAGGACTCCCATCCACACCACGACCGAGATTGCTTCGGGGCTGCGCCCCTCGCAATGACATGTAGAGGCGTCATTGCGACCCAACGCGTTGCAATCCCTTTGCCCATGTCCCGACGCCGTCATCAAAAGGCTTCCCAGTACCAAAATACACACAACGTTAGTACCAGAATACTATTGAAATATGGGAATCGTGTGTTAACATATAAGCTATGGCGGATATCCAAGAGTTGATCCGGCTGGCCCACGCGAGCGGCGCATCTGATGTGCATCTGGTGGTTGATTGTCCACCCATGTTGCGCATAAATGGTTCCCTTATGAATATAGAGGGGATGCCACCCTTATCTGGCGAGGAAATAGGCCAGGCTTTTGCCCAGCTTACTACACCGGAGCAAAGGGACGAGTTCCATCGCACCTTGGAGCTCGATTTTTCCTATAGCATTCCTGGCATAGGCAGGCTTCGCTGCAACGTGGCCCAGCAGCGCGGGGCCCTCAGCTTTGCCCTGCGGCTTCTGCCCCCGTGGATCCCTACAATAGCTGGATTGGAACTGCCCGAGATATGCGAGGACCTGGCGTTGAGACCCAGAGGCCTGGTGATAGTCTCCGGACCGACGGGAAGTGGCAAGAGTACCACCCTGGCAGCCATGGTCCATCACATCAATGCCAATAGATCCTGCCACATAGTAACCGTTGAAGACCCTATCGAATACAGTCACCCCAGCCTTAAATCGGCCGTCACCCAGAGGGAACTGGGCAATGATACTCTATCCTTTGCTCAAGCTCTGAAGCACGTCCTCAGGCAAGACCCTGACGTTATTCTCGTTGGGGAGATGAGGGACCTGGACACCGCCGCCGCCGTCCTCACTGTGGCGGAAACAGGACATCTGGTGCTCACAACAGGTCACGCACCCAGCGCCCACCAGGCCATGGAAAGGGTGATAGACCTGTTCCCCCCGGAGCAGAGATATCTAGCCCAGACGAGACTCGCTTCCCTAGTCCTGGGCGTCCTATGCCAGACCCTGGTGCCGCGGGCTAATGAGTCAGGAAGGATAGCTGCCGTGGAAATAATGCTGGGCAGTCCAGCTGTGAGAAACCTCATACGTGAGAGCAAGATCTATCAGCTCCCCAACATTATCCGCACCAGCACCCAAGAAGGCATGGAGAGCCTGGACCAGTCGTTAGCCAGCCTTTACCTCAAAGGAATCATCAGTGGCGAAAGCCTGGTGAGATGGTGTAACGACAAAGAGGAGATGGACAAGCTCGTCGGCAGGGTGCATGTTTCGGCAGTGTGCTGAAAGAGCGTCTTGAACCCTTTCGGCGCAAACGGGCGTCCTTTCGATTCCAAACGTGACTGCCCCCGACGGAATCAGTGTCTCAGCAGCCTCAATCGCACGTGTCCCGTGCTTCAACTGCCGCTCTGACCCTTGTTGTTATTGCGAGCCTCCCC
>CAZHQV010000002.1:8743-12939 GCA_964534285.1 uncultured Dehalococcoidales bacterium | reverse complement strand
CAATGACATATCGAAGCGCCATTAGGGGCCAAGGGTGGCAATCTCTGCTCCGAGCTGGCGAAGCAGTGCCATAGCCCCACGACCGAGATTGCCACGTCGCTAAAGCGCCTCGCAATGACATGTAGGAGCATCAGCCCAACGATCAGCCGTTGTCGTTGCGAGCCTCTCCCTTTTTCGTCATTTTGGTCATTGCGAGCGCAGCGAAGCAATCTCATCCAAAAGCGGCCCGCCAAGGATTGACGCGACGCTGGCATGCCCAGCAATGACATATCGAAGCGCCATTGCCGGCCAAGGGTGGCAACCTCTGCTCCGAGCGCAGCGAGGACCTAGCGAAGCAGTGCCATAGCGGCACCACCCGAGATTGCCTCGGCGCTAAAGCGCCTCGCAATGACATGTGGGAGCAGCATCGCAACTCTCCGTTGTTGTCATTGCGAGCGAAGCGAGGCAATCGCATCCAAGACAAGCGCCAAGATTGCGGAGCCTAGCTCCCGGCACAGGCGAGGAATCCTGCTCCGCACAGTGAGATGACCCGGACAGGACTCCCTCGGTGAAAAGCGTTTAGCGCTGTTACGCGCCTCAACCGAGACAAGCGAGCCTGGCGGCAAAGTTACCTTCGCCGCCAGGCTTTGCGTTTCAAGGGTCAAATTGACACTACTTACGCACTAGGTGCAGTCCCATGTGCCGTCTGAGAAAGTACAGCCTGACCATTTGCCGGTCACGTTCGCGGTTGCATTAACTACCTTGCCGCTATCGTCGTAGTCATAGCTCGCCTGTAGCAAGGCCGGGTTCATAAGGTAACACACGATCCACTTTTGCTCACTGGTATTGCCGCAGGTCAAGCTCGATTGTATAGTACCGCCCGAAACTGAACTATTCACGGCTGCCATATAGGCTACGATAGCCGTCTGGACCTGGTGCGCCTCGGTATTGGCTGCCTCTTCCGTGCCCGTGCCGATAAAGCCACCGACGTTCAGGATGACTATGGCGGCGACGACGCCCAGAATGGCCACCACAACCAGTATCTCAATCAAGGTCACACCGCCCTCGCCTTTCTGCAACTTACGCAAAGACTTGAGTACTCTATTCATTTGTCACCTCCTTTCTCTTTTTTTCTATTCATTGACTTACTGCGCAGCTCATCAACAGTAGCCACACAGTAACCCCCGCGATAACATGTTCTTTTTCCGTCTGTCACCTCCTTGTCTCTTTGCTATCCCTTTGTCCTTCAAGGGGCAAGGCTGAAGCCTCGCACTACGATTTGCTAATAGGCTTCGTGTGAATACAGCTTAGCACAGCTACGCCACGAGTCAATAGCTTCTGAGTAGTATTTAGTCATGGCTTTACCAAGAAAAAGGTCACAGCTACCCAGTAACAAGCTGCCCAGCAATACAGCCTCGACCTCGAATTATCCCTTGCACAACCCGGAGCCCTTGGGCTCAGTCACTCTGAGGTGGTGAAGCGACCAAAAAGGCGAGACCAACTTTCCAGGTCGGTTTCGCTATTGGCTCGACGCAACCCAAGCGCCCAACTACGGGCTCCGTTTCCTCGCCCCCCCAGCACTTGCCTTGTCCTTTGACGTTACCACCATAGCACAACGTGACGATTCAAGTCAATAGGACTATCTTGCCTTCACCTCCACAAGGGAACATTACAGGTACCAGGCTTCTTGCCCTTTGCTGGCGCTCCTGGCAATGACATATGGAGGCGTCATTGGCAGCCTGGCCTGCTGTCATTGTCACTGGAGCGAAGCAATATCAGATCAAGCCTACCACGCAACCCCGCCGAGATTGCCACGGCGCTGAAGCGTCTCGCAATGACATAGGGGTCATTCCGAGATTGCCAAGCGTGCTCCGAGCGAAGACGAGGAATGTCACGCTCCTCCTATGACATGTAGAAGAGCGAGATGCCTACGCCGTTCTCTTCCCCTTCCCCGCTAGCTACTATGTGGTAGTCAGGGCTTAACGCGGCCGCGGCCCGCACGGCATTTTCGGGTGCCGACAGCTGCTTAGCCAGCTCTATTAGGTCACGGGCGACTGGCGCTCGCCGCTTCCCTTCCAAATACACTGCCTTGAGCGCCTTCTCTGCTGCTTGTTCTGAGAAAAAAGGCCGAGGCGTAGTCCTTCTGCACCCCTGTCAGCTTATCTACGGTATCAAGGTCTTCCCGCGCCTGCTCCCAGGGCCTGCCGCTTTCTCTACGCACCTCACTTCTCCATCTCATCACCTGGCTCGAGCGCCGAGACTTCAAATACTCTAATTCTCTGGCGCCGCGTAAAGCGCCTGGCTTCCGTGGTTAGACCTGGAACAGCAATCAGAACCTTATCGAGAATGCCAATGTCGTAGGCTTTATCGTCAAAATCAAAAACCCTACCCAGCCCTACAGGTTCATTGCCTACCTCAACGCCAATAGCGATGTTGTGCACCACGATTCCGTCGTCTCTGGTGGCCAGGATATCTATCTGGTGTTCCGCCCCTGACTTGCCTTTCACCTTAGCATTCGGCTTTACCTCATAGCCCAGAGCCTGGAGGTGACTCATCAAGTGGGACCTCGATTTGAACTGGAACGGCTCCTTTACCGCTTCCAGGGGTGGCACAGGGCGGCCTTCAGAAAGCATGGTGTCCAGGTCCCTGACTTCAACCACCTTTATTCGCTGTTCCGAGGCGAATCTCTCTGCCTCCCGCTCCAGCACCGGCAGGACCACTAGTATCTTGTCATGGATGCCACAATCGTACGCCTTGTCGGCGAAATCGAAAACCCTGTCCAGTCCTACCTTCTTCCCTGCCACCTCAACCCCGATGACAATGTTGTGCACAACGACACCATCGTCTCTGGTAGCCAGGAGATCGAATGTGTGCTTGGCACCCGACCTTCCCGTCATAGTGGCGCTTTCCGTTACTTCATACCCCTGACGGGCAAGGAAAGCTAGCAGCTGTGATTTCGGTCGGAGCTCAAACTGGAGCCACTTGCTCTGCTCTTCATTAAGCGAGTAGGAATAGGCATTCTCCTCGACCACTTTGTTCTCGGCGGTGATAGAAAAGCACTTGAGGCATCTCCACCTAATCGCTGGCTGATTGAATAGCTCACCGCATTGATAGCATTTGTAAAACACTCCCAGGCTGCGGTAGTCGGTGTCCAGAGTGTACAGTTCTTGCCTGCATTTGGGGCAGACGAGCTTCCCCTTCACCGAGAACTCGTCTTCTGCACCCACGTATTTGCACAGCGAGTGCTCCAGAATCCTTGCCCGGCCAATTTTCCCTACGCTACAGTTGGGGCAGTAGTAGCCAGGTCTGAGGTTCACCGAGCGGCACTGCGGACAAAAGAGGAACCTGTCAAAGAACTTCCTCTCCAGCACGCCTGCGTCAGCCAGGGATTCCAGCATAGCCACCGTCTCCTCGTCCGTGGTCTCAAGCAAACCGTTCACGGCAGGAAAGGAGAAGCCCAATTCAGATTCGGGGTTGAACTCTGGCTTTAGCTCCGGGATGGTCCCCTGGAGCATCGCCTCCAGCAGCTTTGCCGACCTTTCATCCCGCCAGGCCTTACGACGCTCTACTGACATTTTGTCCCTCCATGGTCTTGCGCTACACCAGTATATCACTTCTGTCATCGCTTTGTAGCCACCAACACGATTGGCGACACAAATGAGCTTCTATGGTTTTACGCCTTTCACGCGTCTACGCATTGACTCCGTAGCCACGGTCTCGAGGGGCACACGAGGAGGCTTGGGATTGGCTGCTACAACCATCGCCGTTGCCCTTTGGCTTCGCGCCACAAGGTAATGGGAAAGTGGACTCCGACAATTCACCTGACGCAGGGCCCGCGTCTCGGTCTAATGACACATGCCGCATCGTGATGGCGAGCGAACCAACCGCCTTCACCGCGGAGATTGCCACGTCGCTGGCGCTCCTCGCAATGACGGGGCAGAAAGGCGCCCCTCGCGATCACGCCAGTAGGCGAGGGACGTCCGGCAAGAGGGAGCGCCAGCGCGCCAGGGATCGGTGCCAATATGCGAAGACTGCCCGCGAAAGGCAAGCGAGAAACGAGCCGCAAGGCCCGAATACCTTCGGGGTTGGTGTGTGAGCGATGGCTCGCCCGCGCCACCGTGCTGGCGATGCTGCTGTTACCAGCCGAGCCCCTGCTTGCGCGAACGCCCGACCCGGACAGAGATCGGGTGACCGCTGCCGTAAGGTGGAGCCTGATC
>CAZHQV010000002.1:0-8733 GCA_964534285.1 uncultured Dehalococcoidales bacterium | reverse complement strand
CGCAATGACGTGGTGAGGCGTAATTGCGAGCCCCTTCGCGTGTTGTCATGCTGAGCCGAAGGCGAAGAATCTCACCTCCGCTCAGGTCAAGCGCCAGGGAGGCAATCTCATCGCCCCGCGGAGATTGCTTCGATGGGGTGCCTCGCGATGCCGTGGTGAGGTGTCATTGCGAGCAGAACGTAGCAGTCTCAGGGCACCCCTATTGACTTTGGCACTATAACCTAGCCACAATGAGTAGCGATGGAAGCTGTTTATACCGTCCTGGCTGCCGCCCTGGGCATGCTGGTAGGCAGCTTCCTCAATGTCTGCATTGACCGCCCACCTCGAAACGAGTCCATCGTGAGCCCGCCATCGCACTGTGAAGCCTGTCACCACGGGCTGAGCGTTAAGGACCTAATCCCCCTGTTCAGCTTTCTCCTGCTAAGGGGTCGCTGCAGGTACTGCCGGGCTTCTATACCACGAAGGATATTCTGGGTGGAGCTCAGCACCGCCATCATATTTGCTTTCCTCTACTGGTGGTATAGCTCGAATGCAGAGTTAGGAGTCGAGTGGCTAGGGATTATGGCCTTCTACGCTTGCCTGTTCACCGTGATCTTTGTCATTGACCTAGAGCACGGGCTCATTCTGAACAAGGTGCTTTACCCCGCGATGGTGGTGGCTTTGCTCATAGCCATATTTCTGCCTCAACCAGCCTGGATTCCGCAACTGTGGGTCCACGGACTGCTAAACTTCGCCCTAGGCGCAGCAATAGGCTTTGTCATATTCCTCCTACTGGCCCTCGTCTCCCGCGGCGGCATGGGCTTCGGTGACGTCAAGCTAGCCGCTTTCATTGGTCTAGCTACCGGTTTCCCTCTAGCCCTGCTTGCCGTGATAATGGCAGCAGTCCTGGGCGGCTTAACGGCCATAATCTTGCTGGCAACAAGAAAGAGGGGGCGCAAGGAAGCAATCCCCTTCGGACCTTTTCTTGCCGTAGCCGCTATGGTTACGCTGCTGTGGGGAAATAACATAGTCAACTGGTATCTTGGGCTGATGTAGCTAGGGGAATTCTTTCCCCTGGACTTCTAGCCCCTGCGGAACAGGGCAAAAAACCTATCCTGATACTCCTGGAACAAGCCCCAGCGATTCAGCTCAACAACAAGCTCGGATGCCCGAGAAATGTTGTTTCCCGCTTGCCCGAAAAGCTCCTCGATGTGGTTTCTGGCGTCTTTGGGCACGCCGTAGGGATCTATCTCCAGCCGTCCCATCCTATGC
Source organism: uncultured Dehalococcoidales bacterium (assembly GCA_964534285.1). Classification (GTDB taxonomy): domain Bacteria; phylum Chloroflexota; class Dehalococcoidia; order GIF9; family AB-539-J10; genus JADFUX01. The sequence continues at coordinate 7,482 of CAZHQV010000002.1, read as the reverse complement.
AAATCTGCTATATTGGCACTAAGCGAGCTAGTCGTTAGGTGATAGATGAACGTGAGCAGCGACACATCCCATAGCTCCTCGACCCCTTTGACAATGGCAGACAGAGGGTTACGCTGCTCATCTATACGAGCACTGAGCTTGCCTATCACCTCATTCACAGGCCCAGAGACAACATTCATCTCATTGGGTTCGTTCTTATACCTGTAGAAAACGCCAGGCTCATGGGGATACTCCCCCGCCATCATTTGTATGTATTCCCTGGCTTGCTCGCTGAAGCCTTCCACATTGACCAAGTAAGCCGGGGTAACGATCCTCGGGCGTTCAGCAAATACGTTCCCTTCCCTGACAGCATTGATCCCCTCTGCCACCTCGGTGATGAGGTAGTAGTAAATCGTGGTAGCGCCGAAAGTGGCAAGCCTCTGCTCTGGAGGCCTGATCAATTCGGTATGCTCAACGGCGTATTGGATTCTGTCACCCGTATTCAATTCGCTTTCCTTATTGACCCCTCACTACCCAATGAGCTTCAGCTCGTTATTCAAACGAACATCTTCACCATTTGGAAGTTCCGTTCCACCTTGGATTTCCCGGAGATTATCTTGCCGGGTTCGGTGCTATGGCCGGGAACCAGGTGCTCCACATCGAGCTGAGACAGCCTTTCGATACTGTTCCTTAATAAGGAAGGGCTGCCGCCAGGGAAATCCGTCCTGCCAACGCTGCCGAAGAAGACCACATCACCACTTATCAGTATCTTCTCCTCGGGCCAGTACAGGGAAATCGATCCTGGGGAATGTCCCGGCGTAAGCAGGACTTCTAGATTCACTTTTGTTTTCACGCCCACGTTCAAGTCGCCTTCCTGGAGGTAGAAGGTTGGCCCAATGGGTGGCGCCTTGGCTCCAAACATGTCATAGAACTTCATGCCCATGGTCTGGTAGAATTCATCCTCCTCGCGAGACAAAGCAACCAAAGCTTGGCTTTTCTCCGCTACAAGCTGACTGGCCTCAAAGTGGTCCGGATGACAGTGCGTGCTGACCACCAGACCTACATCTTCTACCCTGAAGCCATCCTTCTTCATAGCCTCGGTCAGGGAGACAAAACAATCCTCACGAAACTCATTGCGAATATGGCCGGGGTCCACCAGAACGTGAGGGTGCTCTCCCCTTAAGACGTTGGGGAAGAGTGCAGCATTGCAGTTGTTCCCCATCCCTTGCCAAATGTAACAATAGAAACCATCACACACAAGAAGGGAACGATGAGACGCTACCATTGCTTATTGCCTCCACTAAGATTATAAAGTAAAATGTCCCGATTATGCTAGCAGAACCTGGAAGGTGACGAATGGGCGAGATGAAGACGGCTTGGGAAATAGCCCAGGCAAAGGCTGCCAGACTGGGCAAGTTGTCGGCCGAAGAACAAAGGCAGCAAGAGGAAAAGGAATCCAGGGAAATCGGAACCGCCATGGCGCAAAGATATCTAAGCCACTGGAATCCAGAAGGTATGCAAGCAGAGCTATCTCGATACTCCACCGAGGAAAAAACGATGATAACCAAGACGATACTCAGCGAGCTAGCAGAAACCATCGAGCTTAGAAGCCAGAATATGTTTGAGAGGATAGCAAAAGGGATACTACGCCTAGGGCCGGAAGCCGAAGGGACTATAGACCAAATAAGAGAGCTTAGCCGGGAATACGGGCAGGCCGAAAGGAAGACGAGGCAAGAGATAGAAGCCAGAGTAAAGGAGATGCTCCATCAACTGAGGATCTCGGGAAGCGCTATAGGCGGTATCAACGTCGAAGCAAACCAAGAATGGCAGCAAAGCCTACAGGAACTAGCCCGCCCCTTCCAACAGAGGTTGGATGAGCTGAAGAGCGAGTTGTGCCGAGCATAGTCAGCTTGACGGCAAGTCCTGTGCTTTGTATACTATCGAGGCCGATCGAATTGTTATGGACCTGTTAAGAACCTTGCTTCCAATACGAGGCCTGTCCTCAATGATCGGCGCTTCGCTTCTCCCGCCCTCAGCATTACGAACAACAATTTGGAAGTCGAAGCTAAATTGTCGCGAATTCGATGGTCCTATACAAAGGCCTAAAATATTAAAGGAGGTAATGTAATAATGAACGAGGTAGTTATTGTCAGCGGCTGCAGGACTGCCATTGGGGGTTTCGGTGGCTCCTTACAGGACATACCTGCCATCGACCTGGGTGCCCTGGTGATCAAGGAGGCGCTAAAGCGAGCAGGGCTGAGGCCTAAATCAGGCGAAGGGCTCCTTGGCTGCGGTCCTGACGCCCTCAAGTCCGATGGCGTGATAGAGCTGGAGGCAAAGCACTACGATTACGACCCTTCGCTGAGGGAAATTCAGGTTGATGAGCTAATCATGGGAAATGTCCTTCAGGGAGGGCAAGGGCAGAACACAGGTCGCCAGGCAGCCATCTATGCCGGTATCCCCAAGGAGACCACAGTGTTTACCGTGAACAAGGTGTGCGCCTCAGGACTGAAAGCTATCACCCTGGGAGCACAGGCAATTATGCTGGGTGAGGCAGAAGTTGTCATTGCCGGAGGAATGGAGTGCATGAGCCATGCACCCTACATCCTCCCCAAGGCTAGGTGGGGCTACAGGATGGATGTCGAAGCCAGCGCTAGAGACGAGCTTGTAGACCTTATGGTATTCGACGGGCTATGGGAAATATTCTACAGCTACCACATGGGAAACACAGCAGAGGAAATCAACAACAGGTATGGCTTCACTCGCGAGGAGCAGGATGAAATAGGATACCTCAGCCACTTTCGAGCGAGGAAATCCATAACCGATGGCTTGTTTAAGGACGAAATAGTTCCTTTCCCTATTCCCCAGCGAAAAGGACCACCTGTTATGTTCGATACCGACGAACGCCCCATGGATACCACTCCTGAGAAGATGGCTGCACTTCGTCCCGCATTTCGCAAGGAGGGGACGGTTACCGCAGGCAACTCCTCGGGAATCAACGATGCCGGCGCCGCGGTAGTTCTCATGTCAAGTGAAAAGGCAAAGGAATTGGGTCTTGAGCCATTTGTAACCGTTAAAGCCTGGGCTTCGGGGGGAGTGGACCCGAAATATATGGGTTTGGGTCCTATTGCAGCGGTGAGGAAGCTATTCAAGAAGACAGGGCTGAGCAACAAAGACTTCGACATTATCGAGCTGAATGAAGCTTTTGCTGCTCAGACGCTGGGCTGCATGAAGGAGCTTGACTGGACTTTCGACCACATTAACCTTCATGGTAGCGGGATATCTCTGGGGCACCCTATCGGCTGCACCGGAGCTAGAATGGTAGTCACCACGATGTACGACTTGAAGAAGCAAAACGCCCACCGTGGCTTGGTGACCATGTGCATCGGCGGCGGACAAGGTATGGCGGCCGTACTAGAACGGTAACAGAAGCTACGTAGAGGAAGGCCCGCTTGAGCCACATGGAAGGGCCTTCCTCTTTTATTTTCCCTTTTTCTCGTAATCGGGGCACCATGTGGCATTGGGGCGTTCGCGGTGGTGACATGCGCTACGCCAGTTCAATTTGCAACTATCGCAAAGGTAGACATTCATCCCCAATGCTCTCTTAGCTCTGACTCTCAGCCTGTCTCCCCAGCTCGGTTTCGACTTTGCCATGAGAGTATTTTAAAGCCTTATGGGACGGCAGGGCAACGGTGCGGCAACAGACGTAATCTGCGGCGCCGTTCCTTTTCTTATCATAATGTTAGTTCATTTCACTCTATTTCTATTTAATTTAGCTTTACTATCTTATCTATATCTGCTATATTTGAATTGACATGGTGAGCAAGTTAGACAATAACTCCATAAAGGTTCTCATAGTCGACCAGCAACCGCTGTTCCGTCAAGGCATACGCTCCTTCGTTTCGGGCATGCGCGACATGGAAGTCGCCGGAGAGGAAGAGGTAGATGAAAAGGCTCTCCGCATTAGCGAGAGTTTGCTCCCCGACGTAATCCTTCTAGATGTGAATCCACCTTCTATGACAGGCCTGGAGCTGTGTCGCGACATAAAGCGACACTTGCCCAGGGTAGCAATTGTGCTGCTCAGCGCCTATGTGGACGACGACCAGCTATTTCAAGCAATCAAGACTCAAGCTTCTGCATACATAAGCAAAGAGGCAAGTCCCGATGAGTTGGCGCAAACCATCAGACGTTGCGCCCGCGGCGAGCATCCCATAAACGAAACGCTTGTCGGCCGACCTAAGGTAACTGAGCAAGTGCTACGTCAGTTCCAGGATCTCTCCACGGAGAGGGAAATGACACCTTTCATTTCACCTCTGACCTCAAAGGAAACGGAAATACTGGAGTACATGGCTCAAGGCTATCTCAACAAGCAGATTGCTGACGTACTCAGTGTCACCGAACAGACGATCAAGAACCACGTCACCTCAATACTGCGTAAGCTCAACGTTAATGCTCGCACTCAGGCGGTAGTGCTGGCGATAAAGAAGGGCTTAATCTCCATCACCATGGAATGACACAAGTCCAGGCCCAGTTCCCACATGTCGCTAAGGCGCACTGATCGATAGGCGCTGGAAGTAGCCGGCGACAGCCGGCTCATAAGTGGTCCGGATAGCCGCCACCCGATGGTTCTCAGCTAGGATGCCGCACCTGGGGTCTGTGATAGTGATGACGTCGTAGAGCTGCTGTCCGCAGTTTACGGGGACGGTGAGACTGCCACGCTTGGGTCGCAATGACTCCCTTCTGAGTATAGCGTCTGCCCTTTCCGCGGTGCGGGCCGTGGTGGTTAGGTTGGGGTCGTAATCGGTGGCCAGGATATCTATGCCCATGGCTATGTTGTCCCAGTCGAATGCTGATTCTATGATGCGGGCGCCGTCATCTGCCCTGCCGATTGCCTGTGCCCTGGTGGGGGGTACGGACTGGGCGTAGTGGCCGGAGATGATTGGATGAGATTGCCACGCTCCGCTCGCAATGACATCGTAGCTGTAGGAGCTCTCCTCGTCGGCCTGTAGGTCCTTGGTATAGGCCTGGTAGCCATCGAATATGATGGCGTCGGGTACGAACGATAGCAGGTGCTTGAGTGCCGTGTCTCCCGGGGTACCCGGATGGATGGTGAAGTCTGGATAGAAGCTGTTGATAGCTGAGCTCTGTGGTACGCCTGCTGGCTGTATGAGGTCTATGCCCCAGCGGCATATGAGCTCCTGGATGATCTCCCATACGGTCTTTGTACCGGGCCATCTCATCTGGAACCTGGCGCTCCACCTGGCAGCCAGGGCCCAGCCGTCGAGGGCGTGGATAGTGAAGAGTGATTGGTTCGGTGCGCTGGAGTATTCGTGGGCGTCTATCCAGTATCTGCCGGCTTCGACTGATTCGTTGCCTGCGCTGGTCTTGTAGCCGAGCTTCAATACGACTTCGCTTCGCTTCGCGGGCGGCGTGGCGTACTGGCCTTTGGAGTTGTCGAGGACGAGTACTAGCGATTGGGGACTGGGGGTTGGGGACTGGGTGAGGTCTAGAGAGATGATGTCCTTGGTGAGGTGGGTGGGGTCGGGGAGGGGACGAGGGGACCTCCATACGCCGTCGGGTCTCTCCATCCACCAATAGTCGTCGGTGGTCTGGAGACTGAGTCCGTAGGTGGAGCTGATGTTCAGGAATGGGCTGGGCTCGGTGAAGGCCATGGAGCTGAAGTCTGAGCCTCTGACCGCGTGGCAGATGAGGGGGCGGGTGTAGGCGGTCACCCCGGTGAACTTCTCCACCGCGGTGATACGAGTGTTCTCGTAGTCGTGTGGGGTGGGGGGGATGTGGCAGTCGGGGTACTCGTGGGTTGTGAGTTCGCCGTCTGGCACGGTGAGGAAGCTCTGGATGGCGAGGAAGTTGTAGGCGCTGTCTAGCTCGGTGCGCCACAGGTGGTAGGCGTCGTATGGATGGGGCGAGTTGGGCGATGTGGATGGCTCGCGGGCGGCGAAGACTATCTCGCAATGGTTGGGGCGGTATGTGGCGCCGATGCCCAGTGGGGTATCCAGATGGTGACTGGCGCCTCCGCCTGAGAATGTATTCTTGTGCTGGCTGGTGCTCTGGTCTGAGGTATCGAGGACGATGGCGTTGAGCTCCGATGCCTGGAGTGCAAAGCATACTACGATGTCTCCTGTGCCCCACCATGTGGCCGCCATCTGTAGGACGTCGGCGTAGGCCGCTAGCTGGGCGTCTGTCCAAGTGTCACCGTAGTCATGTGAGTAGCGCTTATGTAGTACGTTGGACGCGGTGCGATAGAGGATATAGACCTTCGCTCCGTACGCTGCGATAGCGCATGGTCCGGCGCAATCGTTGGCTATGAGCTGCCAGTCGGGGAAGTCGAAGCGGAGTGGGGCGGGGAAGGTGAGGGGAAAGGACGAGATTTGTGGAGGGTAGATTATTTTCTGGTAGTAGAGCTTGTCGCCTGTGGCTGCTCTGATTCTGTGCATGGAACCTTGTCCGTCGAAAGCTATGCCGTGGTGGTTGTCTGGCTCGCTTCCCTCGTAGAGCCTTGTCCATTCGAGCCTTCTTATTCCCTGGTCGAGTTCATAGAGCTTAGCTTCTATGTAGGGAAGCCTGTCGGCTTTCTTCTGTGCAGCGAGGAGCGTTTCAGTTAGGTCTTTCATTTCGCGCTCACGTTAGGCGTCTCCTTTCATAGGCAATGAGACTGCTTCGTCGCAGTTCCCTGGCTTGTGCCGGGCACAAGCCTTGCAATAACGATGGGATCTCCGGGTGACCAGCGCGATTCGGTGGATGTCCCGGGCCCATTCTGATCACCTAGGTCGCATGGGCTGGCGCTGGGGGAGGGGTATGAAATACTGGGTGCGGCTCTGCCCAACTGTGGCAGTTGGGGTTTGCCACCCCATGGTCTACTCCTTTCCATGCGGTTTTCTGCTTATGAAGATGGCACCGGCGATGAGCATGACGATGCCCCACAGCTCGTGGTCGCCGAGGCCGATGTGGAACGGGCCGTGGATCAGCTCATCGAGGACGAGGCCTGCCCCGGCACCTGCCAGAGCGAACCCGATGACTCGGTAGTAGTAGCGTTTCCAGGTCATGGGGTCGCCTCACCGAGATTGCTTCGTCGCTTGGCTCCTCGCAATGACGAAGGGGGAGGTGTCAGCAATGAGGTAGCAGGAAGAGCTGGCGATGACATTGTCATTTCCTCTCCTTGATGTGGGTGGCAGTCCTCTCGCCGAACCACCAGAGGACGACGGGTACTGCCAGGCCGATGAACCACGCCGGGGCATCGATTCTCTCGACGGCGATGTGGGCGATGGCGGCGGCGAAGATGATGGTGACGATGGGGCGGGTGGCCTGGCGGAAGATCTCGCCGACGGGGTTGGGCGAGTTTGTGGAGTTCGTTGAGTTCTTTGGGTTTGTTGGGCTGGTTTCGGTCATTTGACGCCTGGCCTCCGTGTGGGATGGGTTATGTCAGCTATAACCATGCACCAGGAGCTTCGAGAAGGCCGCTGTTTCGGTTTATCCATGTTCTGA
>CAZHQV010000001.1:6855-45824 GCA_964534285.1 uncultured Dehalococcoidales bacterium | reverse complement strand
CTGATAGGTCTAGAGCTCCCCATCGTAAGAGGCACTGGGAAGTGACCCTCATCCAAGAAGACAGGATAAGACGCTTCAGAAAGAGATCCCCCTGCTATGGCAAGAAGAAGCTGAAGGTCATCTATGAGAAGGAATATATTGAGCGTATTCATGACATCCTGGACAACGCACTGGCCGCCCGTGTCTATCCCAATACCAAACATGGTGCTAATGCTGCCTGGCTCAGGATACAGGTACTAACACATAACCTGCTTCAATTACTCAAAGCGGTAGCGCTATCCCAAGAGTACGCTGCCGCTCGGCCAAAAAGACTCAGGTTTGCCGTCTTCACTCAGTTTCGTCGGGTGATAAACCATGCTGGAAGAGCATTACTTGGTATTGCCAGCCGTGCCTGGGAAGGACTAATTGGCCCAGCCTACTACAGGATATTGGCCTTAGGCCTGGCTGGCTCAGGCTAATCTATATCTCCTTTCTTACCTCCCGGCGATGATGCCCCCGACAGGTGTACTATCTGTCTTTCCCAGCCCGCATGTCTGGTCCATCAGCGCTAACTGCGGCAAAACCAGCGCTGAAGTCTAAGAACCTCGCCTTTCCTGCTTTACCAGGGTTGATTGACCAGGGTCAGGCATTGATGGAACCCCTTTCTTCTGGAGAATCCTCATCGATCCACGGATTAAGGGCCAGCACACAGACTTGAAATGATGGCGGAAATGTGAGAAAATACCAAGGGAATTCGGTGGTGCGCACCTTAGCAACAGACAAAATAAGTATCGACAGAAGGGAAGTACATAGATATTTGGGCTATGCGGCCGAGAGGGAACCTACAGCACATATATCTTCGGTAATAGATGAACAAATATCGGAAGCCTATGGGCTTATCCAGCCTTGGTATTCATGTGTAATCAGAGAGGTAGACAGTGTTGACGGTTCTCGCATATCAGTGAGGGGAACCAACATAGTATTTAGCAGCAACATAATCGCCCGGCGAATACTCTCCAAGTGCTCCAAAGCGGCCATATTCTTGACCACGATCGGACCGAGATTAGAGGATAGGGTGTTACGGCTAATGGATGCCGGCGAAATACTCAAAGGCGCAGTATTGGATGCTGTAGGCAGTGAAGCAGTTGAGGAGCTGGCTTGTTGGCTTGAAGGAAGCGTCAGGGAGACGGCTGCGGCAAGCGGCGCCGACGTAAGCCTGCGCTATAGCCCAGGCTACTGCGATTGGGACATCAGACAGCAGAAGGTGCTATTCAATGCTCTCGATGGAGATTTGCAAGGAGTTGAATTGACTGAGGATTGCCTAATGATGCCCAGGAAATCTATCTCCGGGATCATAGGCATAGGCTTCGATCCCTCTATAACCCTCTCTCCCTGTCTTTTCTGCAACAAGACGGACTGTCCCAGCAGAAGGTTATGAGTCGAAAGGGCTTGGAGGGGGGTAGTTATAAACCCCTCTCTCAAGAATCCATAGACAAAATCCACCAAGCTTCATTAAGGGTCTTCGAGGAAGTAGGCTTCGAGGTAAACTCGGAAACCGCGCTCGGTCTCTTCAGCCAGGCAGGAGCTTGGGTTGATAGCGAAAGGCGTATCGTGAGGATGCCTTCGCGGATGGTTATGGATCTCCTGAGTACAGCCCCGTCCCAGGTTAGACTATGCGGTCAAGATGAAGACCATGATGTTCTGTTGGGTGGTACCAAGGTCTACGCAGGGACCGGTGGCACCGCACTCAACATCGTTGATTCAGACACAGGTCTGAGCAGGCAGGCAACCCTCGACGACCTCAAGCGCATAACTCGGCTTGTAGACAAGCTGGAGAACATCCACCTCTTCATGCTCCCTGTTTATCCGAGTGATGTTACTCCTGAACACGTAGATGTCAACCGTTTCTTCGCTGCACTGGACAACACCACCAAGCATGTTATGGGAGGCGTCTACACGCTCGACGGCATAAGGCAAGCCATAAGGATGGCAGAGATCATCCGCGGTTCGCCACAGGAACTTCGCCGCAGGCCACTCATCTCGATGATAACCTGCAGCATAAGTCCCCTGAAGATAGACGGGCTCTATGGCGACATGCTCGTGCAAATCGCCAAAGCAGGGGTGCCGGTAGTGTGCCCGGCAGAGCCGCTGTGCGGAGCCACGTCTCCAGTAACCTTAGCAGGAACTCTGGTGATACAGAATGTGGACTCCCTCGCCGGGGTGCTGGTGACTCAGATTGTCAATTCAGGCACACCTGTAATCTATGGCTCTGTGGCCAGCAACACAGACCTAAGAGATTTGAAGTATGTAACAGGCTCCATTGAAATGGGCTTGTTGAACGCCGCCGCGGCTCAGATGGCCCAATTCTACCAGCTCCCGTTCTATGCCACCGCTGGGATGTCCGATGCCAAGGTCGTTGATGCTCAGTGCGGCTATGAGTCGGCTCTCACTAGCCTTCTTTGCGCCTTGGCAGGCGCTAACTTCATTCACGACGCTGCCGGCATGATGGAATTCGCCCTCAGTGTGAGCTATGAGAAGTATGTCATAGATAACGAGATTCTGGGTATGGTCATGCGTGCAGTGGAGGGCGTAAAGGTGGATGACGATACGCTTGCCTTTGATGTCATTAAGGAGGTGGGCCCAGGAGGGCACTTTATCTCCTCCGCGCATACCAGGAAGCACATGCGCAGTGAGCATTACTACCCTAGCTTGAGTGACCGACTCACCAGGGAGCAATGGGAGAGCGAAGGGAGGAAGGATGCCTGTAGGAGAGCAAAGGAGAGGGTTTCGCAACTCCTTTCCGAACATGAGTTCAGACTCCCATCTTCTGTTAGGAAGAAAGTGTTATCAGAAATCCCGGGCATAATGGATTGATGCTATGTTGATAACCGGAGAGAGAATCAATGCTACCAATAAGAGGGTAGCGCAGGCGATAAGGGAAAGGGACAGCCTTTTCATCCAGGATCTGGCTCGGGCTCAGATTGCCGCTGGAGCGGACTCGCTCGACGTAAATGCTGGCGCAGGCGGAAGTGATAGCGAAGAGGAGATCATGGAGTGGCTGATAGATACTGTCCAAGCTACCAGCAATAAACCACTAGTCATAGACAGCGCGGACCCCAAGGTAGTTGAGGCTGGCCTAAGAAGATGTCGGGACAGGACAGTGACCGTCAATTCCATTACCGCCGAACCAAAGAGGCTGGAAGCCTTTTCGACTCTGGTAGCGACCTACGATGCCGAGGTCATCGCTCTTGCCATGGATGAGACTGGAATACCAGACAGTGTTGAGGGGCGCATCAATGCTTGTGATCGAATTCTGGAGACATTGAGTGCCCATGGCATCCCCACGCACAGGATACTGTTCGATCCCGCAGTCCTTCCCATCAGCATTGACAGCGGACTTGGAGTGACAACTCTGAACACGCTCAGGCAGCTCAAAGCAAGATACCCGGAAGCAAGGTCCACCGTAGGCTTAAGCAATATCTCCTACGGTCTTCCTAATAGGACGATAGTAAATCAGATGTTCTTGATAATGGCCATGTATGCCGGCCTAGACGCTGCAATCGTGGATCCGCTGGATAGCAAACTAACGAACTCCATCAAGGTGGGAGAAATGCTGCTTGGTAGGGATCCATTCTGCAAAGACTACCTTGCCGCTCACCGCAGAGGGGCATTCAAGGAGTAGGACCAATGTCGAGAAGGGGCATCCTGGTCAAACCCTATGAACGGATAAGCCGGGAGCAGGTGGAGCAAATCCATAATGCTTCCATGCAGATCCTAAAGGATCCGGGTATCATCTGCTACAACCGGGAGGCAGCAGACGTATTCCTTGCCAACGGGGCTGAAGTTGTCCCTTCAGATGGCAATTGGTGGCTATTGCGAATACCTGAGAAGCTCGTTCTGACGGCCATTGAAACTGCACCAAAGGTTGTCAAACTGGCGGCCAGGAATGATGACAATAGCCTGATATTGGATGGACAGGAACCCAGATTGCATTTCGCCTCTGGCTCCGAATCGAATATTTGGCTTGATGTCGATTTCTCCACCTACGTTAGCAAGAACCATCCTGAATTCCAGGTTGAATTGCCTGCTTTTCACCCACGGCGGGGGATGGTCAATGATCTCTGTCAGGCAGCCCACCTCTGCGAGTACCTGGACAGCTTGGATGCCTTTATCCGCCCGGTGAATATCCAAGACGAGGACATTACCGAGGAGAACAAGGACGTTAACAAGTTCTTTGCCTCCTTGGATAACACGACGAAGCATGTGATGTCGGGACTGACGGACTTGGGCCAGCTTGATTCCGTGATCAGGATGGCGGAAATAATAGCTGGGGCGAGGCTAGAGGATAACCCCATAATTTCCTTCATCACCTGTGCTGTTAAGAGCCCTTTGCAGTTGGTGGATGATACCACGCAGAAGTTGATGGAAATAGCACGAAGAGGGATACCCTTAGTAATGTCAAGCTCACCTCAAGGTGGTTCAACTGCCCCTATCACAGAGGATGGCATGGTAGCTCAGATAAATGCCGAGATCCTGTGTGGTATAGCACTAACACAACTGGTCCGTAAGGGGTCACCAGTGCTTTATGGCAGTGTTCCCACGAGGGCTCGCATGGATGACCTGAACGAGTCCTACGGCGTGCCCGAATTCAATCAGTACAATATCGACTGCGTACAAATGGCGCGATTCTACGGTCTGCCCTGCTACTCTACCGCCGGAGTCGCCGATGTGAAGGTCCCCGGAATCCAAGCGTCCGTAGAGAAGTTGTTTTCCCATATCCTCGTTTCCCTAAGCGGACCGCATTACCTCCACTATGCTTTTGGGCTCCTGGATCGCACCAATACTTTCTGTCCTCTACAAGCGGTTCTCGATGATGCCCATATTCAAATGGTGAAGTCATTCTTGAGGGAACCAAATATTGACTCAAGAGGCATCTCAAGTTCTCTTGATCAAGTAAGACAGGTTATGAATAGCACGCATAAACTGTTTGTCCGCTACGTCAGACCTAGACTGCATGCTGGGGAGATCACAGCCCCATACCCCTTCGAGAGCAAGGATATCAGCGACGAGGTGCTGTTCAAGGCATCACAGCGCATGCAGGAACTGCTCTCTCTCCCTGCGAAGCACCTCAGCAAGGACAACATAAGTAGAATATACAACGAGATTCCAGGGTTATTGCCCCGTCTAAATATTCATGAACAGGAGAAATGATGGCAAACGAAGAGCTAATTCAGCTGCTTAAGGAGAATATCATTCAGGGCAGGAGGGACAAGAATGATGAGGGTATAGTGGATGGGATGGTTGGCGTGCCCGGGGCAAAGGAATTGACTGAGGCAGCTATTCGAGCTGGCATCGCCCCTAAGACGATAATAATGGAGGGCTTAACGGCTGGAATGAATGTGGTAGGCGAGAAATACGAAGCAAAGGAGTATTTCATCCCCGACATGCTAGCCTCAGCCGAGGCAACGGCAACAGCTATGGAGATATTGGAGCCACATCTGGCGGAATCTGGAATCACTTCCAAGGGAAAGATCATCCTAGCCACAGTCAAGGGGGACTTGCATGACATAGGCAAGAATATCGTCGGCCTCCTGCTGAAGGGAGCAGGCTACCAGGTGATAGACTTGGGTAATGATGTGCCCACAGAGAGAATTGTGAATGCTGTTGGGGAAGGTAGTCCCCAGTTCTTGGGTCTCTCTGCCCTGCTCACGACTACGATGAGAATGATGGGGGAGACCATTGTCAGCTTAGAGGAGGCCGGCCTGAGAGATAAGGTCAAGGTTTTGGTCGGGGGGGCCGCAGTCTCACAAGATTTTGCCGATGGAATAGGGGCAGACGCCTATGGCACTGATGGCTTTCACGCCGTGAGACTCGTGGAGGAACTGGCCGAATAGAATAGGCAGAAGGAGGAATGATGGAAAAGAATGCATATGATGAGGCTATAAGCACTGGTAGATATGAGCACCCTTCCGGTTTGATTGGCAAGTATGATAATGTGCGGCGCTTGTGGGAAGACGAGGTTACAGGCATGCTGCTGAGCCCCTATCTGGAAAGGTTGGTAGCAGCGGGGAACAAGCTACGCGTCCTTGACCTTGGATGCGGCAGCGGAGACGGCTACGACCTGTTGCTAGGGATAAGGCGCCAGAACGTGACCAGCTCTGAGCACTGCGTAAACGTGATAAACGCAGACAACCTTGACGCATACCTGGGGCTCGACATGAACCCAAGCCTTGTTGCTCAAGCCAACGCCATCCATAATGCCAGCCCCGGAGTTGTGTTCGAGGAGATGGACTTTAACCACTTACCCTCTAGATTTGTTGAAGAGCCAGCCTACGATCTCTATTTCGCTGGCTATGGCACCCTCTCTCACAACACGGACGAGGAGACGGTCAGGCTTCTCAGCCATATCGCCAAGCATTCTAGGGATGGCTCCATCATACTCTGCGATTGGCTGGGCCGCTATTCCTATGAATGGCAACCGCTATGGACGAAAGACATGGCAGAGAACAAGACCATAGACTACTTGATTTCTTACATCTACGCTGATGGTCAGGAGAGCGAAAACGAAATCACCTCGTTTCCGCTAAGGCTCCTCAGTTCAGAAGAGACACTGGCAATCGTTGACGAAAGCAGCCGAGCGGCACAGGTGCAGGTAGAGCCAGCGGAGTTGTTTGATCGATCAATCTTCATGGGACGCCATATAGACACCGCCCAGTACAACCCCAACTGCAAGCCAGTGAGAAGGACCTTAAACTCCCTTCTCGAGCCCAATATTCGCACCAACATCGACGACCTCATAGTAGAGTATGTCCCCAAAGAAGGTTTTCCAGAACTCAATGATTTCTATCAGAATTTGGAAACATGCTGGAATGCCTTGGTGAGATATACTATGGAGCTACTTCCTCGTTTCGATGCTGCGGAACTTAGCCACTTGCTAGCAGCTGGTGGTGAGGCACTCGATGTCCCTTCCTTCCTGCGCCGTGCCGAGCGCGTTCCTGCCTCCTCCCTCGAGAATTCCTCTCAAGCTAGCACAGCAGTCACCGCAGAGCCAGCGCTGAGAAAAGCGATGCTCGAGATGGAGAGGGTTGTGACGGCTGCGAGTGGACTCGACATTGCTGACCCGCGAGCTGATATCATCGAACCCCAACTATGCTACTGTTTGAGGCAGCTCGAGATGGACTTGCAACGGGGACAAGGATGCGGGCACGGTCTGGTCGCCATTCTCAAAGTCCATAAATAGGGGGGTTGTTCACCGCTGAAGTCTGTTTTGCTGATTGCTTTTGCTTGCAAGCAACGGTCCATAGCATAGATCACATGGGGGTGCACGGAGACCGATACAGCGAGAGGTAATGTAGGCGTCACGCCAGAAACCTGCCCCCGCCTCCTGGTTCGATTCGCTACCTACGAGTTGAAGATCACAGGCGTACATACACAGAAGAGCAGATGGCTTAGGTACCGCCCCAGGTTATATGGACCTTAGGTGTTGTGCCTGGGGCAGGAGGCAGTTCCTTAAGCTCCAAGGTCGTCTGCCAGCAAACCAGCTCTGGGCTCATCGGCCAGGGGCAGTGAAATCCGCGCCGTCTTTACGCTCATCTTGTATTGGAAGAGACTCTGACTTTACATCTAACCCGCCACCAGTTATAATTACTCGCCCCCGAAGCCACAATACCAAAACGGGGTTGGCGCTTGAGTCCATCCGCAATGTTGGAGGTTAGGAGTGATATAAGCTTTGATCCAATGAAATGTATAGGATGTGAAGCTTGTGCCGCTATCTGTCCCCGACATGCCATTCGAGTAACCAAGGATCAAGGATTTGAAAGCATCACCTATGCCTCTGCTCTTTGCCTCTACTGTCGCAGGTGCTCCTTTACTTGCCCCGAAGATGCTGTGAAGCTCACGGCGGTGCTGGAACCCGTTAGCTTCTCAACTTCAGTTAGAGTAGAAGAGAAAGTGAAGATCGAGCTTCAAATATGTGAGCGTTGTGGCTCAGCTTTCGCCCCGAAGCCCATGGTCACAAAGATAGAAGATCTGATTAGGGAGAAGAGAGGAATGGATTTGTCTTCTGTGCTCCTGCTATGTCCACGATGCCGAACACAAATACTGGTAGGATGTTCCCTTGGGCGATATGGATTGAGCGAAGCCTCACGGTCACAATTGGAACAGGTGGTGGGAAGTCATGAGGCAAAGCACTGAGCAGAGAAGTCTGCTACGAAGACCGGCGGGAACTGAGGCATTGAGGTGTCAACTCACGCGACAATCAGAATCAATGAGAGTGCCAGCGCTACAAATGTCGCCACAGACGGGTGGAGGTAAGACCCAATACGCAGCATTCGCCTTGAATATGGGACAAGAGCTCTTCATAGCTATGGCGCCAAATGGCAGATTGAAATCGCAGGTCATGATTCTGTAGTACTAGAAGGTATTGTAGTGGGACAGTAGATCCCAGAGGTTGCATGTAATATAGATCTTCTGTCAAGAACCCGCGGTGTCATGGAACATTCCAGCAAACAAGACGTCAAATTAGAAGGGGGATTACCAGTATGCACAAACTGATATTGTTTGATCCTGACAAGTGCACTGGATGCCGGAGATGCGCGTTAGCCTGTTCTCTTGCTAAGGAGGGGGTATTCAACTTGGAGAAAGCAAGGATAGGAGTCATATCAATCCCAGAAGTAGGGATGAATGTGGCAATGTTCTGCCAACAGTGTACTAAGCCTCTTTGTGCAGATGTTTGTCCCGTAAGAGCTATATCGCGCAATGAAGAGACTGGGGCGATGGTGCTGGACGCCGACCTATGCATCGGCTGTAAGATGTGCGTGACTGTTTGTCCTCTTGCAGGCTGTCTAATAAACCCTCACACGGGGACTATAATGAAGTGTGATTTGTGTGGAGGAGACCCACAATGTGTTAAGCATTGCGAATTCGGTGCCCTTCAATTCGTTGAGGCGGATGAAGTAGCTTCTATGAAAAGAAGAGCAGGAACAGACAAGCTGGCACAGGCATTGAAGCAAATTGCCTAGATACTTGCTAAAAGCCATGGAAAGAGGACAGACATCGAAATCATACTGCTGGTTGGGATCCAAGTAAGGAGAAAGATTATGTTTGGATATGCTGGAAAGATTGTGACGATAGACTTGAGCAACAGAGAAGTCTCAGAGGAGGAACTCAGGGCCGAGGATTGCTTTGAGTTCATTGGTGGGTCGGGGATGAACGCTAAGATCTTGCTAGACAAGATAGATCCTATGATTGATCCACTCAGTGAAGGTAATGTGTTGTGCTTTGGCCCTGGGGCGTTAGTGGGTACATTAGCCCCAGCAGCTAGCAGGACTTCCATATCTGCAAAATCGCCACTCACCGGGTTACTGGGAAGTACAAGCAGCGGCCACTTCTGGGGCGCAAAGCTCAAATCATGCGGCTATGACCATCTGGTACTTAGGGGAAAATCACCAGATCCTGTGTATATCTTCATTGATAACGGCAAAGTGAACATCCTCGACGCCAAGCATCTCTGGGGCAAAGATAGCTGGGATACAGTAACAGCTATTAGGAACGAACTCAGAAACGAGGAGGTAGAAGTTGCCTGCATCGGTGTGGGGGGAGAGAAATTGGTGAAGTTTGCCGCCGTTGAGAATGGCTTTGGTTCCGGCTGGGCTAGGACAGGACCGGGAGCCGTAATGGGTTCAAAGAATGTAAAGGCTATTGCCTTAAGAGGGTACAAGGACATAACTGTATTTGACCCCAAAGGGTTTCTCGATGCCGCAGATGAGGCAACGGAAAGAGTAGTTAACCATCCCGCCTACCAGCCATGGAGGCAATTCGGTTCCATGCTCGCTGTGGACATATACTACGATCTGGGGGTAGTGACTGGCTACAATCAAAGTGAGGAGACAAAGGAAGATTTCATCCAAGCCATGGGCAAGGAGAACTTGTTGAAATACAAGAAGAGAAGCATAGCGTGTTCTGGCTGCCCCCTCGCCTGTGGCCCTTGGGTGGAAATCGATGAAGGTCCTTACAAGGGCCTCAAGCTGAAGGGCATTGAAATAACGCCTACAATGGAGTTTGGCGCGAGGCTTGGCATCAGGAACCTTGGTGCTATAGCGAAAGCCACGGAACTCTTCCATAGATATGGAATCGACGGTACTAGTGCTGCTGTTTCTATAGCCTTTGCTACTGAGCTGTTTCAAAAAGGCATAATATCCAAGGCAGACACTGATGGCCTAGAACTAAATTGGGGAGATGAGGCACTCATCTTCGAACTCATGAGGAAGATAGCTTATCGAGAAGGCTTCGGAGACCTCCTTGCTGATGGCCCTGTGGAGATGGCCCGAAGAATAGGGAGGGGTTCTGAGCAGTATTTGACCACCACCAGGGGGTTAGAGACAAACTCTCGAGATCCAAGGTGCAGATGGGATGTATGGTCTTTCGGATATCTGCTCCATGGTCGTGGGGGAGACCATATGGGCGTACAGTCCCCCGCAGAGAACCTACGAAAATCAGCTCCTGAGGGGGAATACTCCTACGAATTCAGTCCACCTGAGAAAGCCGTGGCTAAGGTTGACATCCTTGATGATTGGAAAGAGAAAGTGTTCGACTTCAACAACGGGACCGTTAGCATTCCACATATGGCAGCTTGGTCGCAAGACTTGGCAAATATCGTGAACGCCGCTGGTACCTGCATTAGGCCGCCAGTCCTTTGGTCCTTGGGTCCCACTCTCCATGCGAAACTCCTGACCACTCTCACCGGCATCGAATTCTCACCTGAGGATGTTAGAAAAGCAGGAGAGAGGATAACCAACATTCAGAGAATCTTCAATTTCAAGGCAGGAGAGAAAAGGGAGGACATCAAGTTTGCTCCAAAATTCTATAACGCGCCTATCAAAGGAAGAAAATTGGACGAGGACAAAGTAAACGAAGTCTTAGATCAGTACTACGAAGTCCGGAATTGGGATCCAACAACAGCACTACCTAGAGAAGAAAAACTGAAGGAATTGAATTTGGATAGGTTCGCCTGGAGCAAACTCAGCTAACTATAAATCCTCCAGTTGGCCTTTGGTTTCCTCGATGAGTCTTAGATGCTCGGGCTCAAGGCCAGCTAGTTGTGAAGCCTCGCAATCAATTTCGTATGGCTCGCCGACGCAGATCTTCCCAGACTCCTCCACCCTCCCCTTCGCCGGATCATCAGTATAGAAAAGCTTCTGACGTGCTTCGACGATGCCCAGGTCAAAAGGTATGGTGAAGTAGAGGTCAGCAAACACCTTCTCCATACCTAGTTCATGTAACGCCCCCCAACCACCCAGTTTATCCTTCTGGTATTTCGTCACCGGGAGGAGACTCAGAAGGTTCGCTATGCTCAAATGGGCAGTACCGCGACAGACCTTGAAAGGCGTCACGCTGATAAGGAAGTCACTGCGCAAGACCACATTGGGTATCCAGAAGTTTGGCAGAGCGAGGAACTGCGACAGAGGATTCTCAACCTCCACAAAGATGGAATCTCTGATATCAAGCATAAGTACATGACGGAATTCATATCCTAACTCCTGATACACAGGGTAGATCGATTCCCCACTGGGAGTTCCATCAGCAATGATGATATCAGCATCGCTGACTTTCCTGATCCCTTCCACAATATTCCTCAGGATTTCAGGGCTGGTTGTTACGGGATACGGCAGAGAGTAACCGGCACAAGGCTTGATTAGGACGCGCCTCGCGGTCAAAAGCTGAGGCGGCGGTGCGAAAACAAACTCTGAATCTTCAAAAATCATGCTGTCCAGTCTATCGGATCTGCCTAGTGCTTCGATTTCGCTGACTACAAAGCCGGTTCCAACAAAGCGATTTCACTGCCGACTGGGAGACTCTCTAATTCCAACTCCATTTCACTAGACTCCAGCTTCCTTACGTTCTTCTTGCCTTTGACAAAGTCAGCAACGCTCGCTATAGGATAAGCACACTTCGGCGTCCTGAAATGCATGGGGATAATCAGCTTCGGCTTCAACTGGTCACATACTTGGCCCGCCTCCACCGCATCAATGGTGAAAACGCCACCGACAGGGATAAACAACACGTCTACAGCAGCAACTTCCTCCATCTGGGACTGGCTAAGCATATGTCCCAAATCACCCAAATGGCAGAGTCTTATGTCATCTACAGTGAAGCAGAAAACAGTGTTGGCCCCCCTAAGTCTACCCTTGGAGCCATCATGATGAGTGGCGACCCCCTTGAACTGAATTCCCCTGACCGTCTTCACCCCAGCACCCTTGACTACCTCTGGCTTCCCTTGGACTGCTGAAACATTGTTGTGATCGCTATGGTCGTGGCTAACAACGACAATATCAGCAGCCTCCTTGATTGAGGAGTGACTGATGCCTCCACCGACAGCATAAGGGTCGGTGATTATCTTTACCCCCGACTTAGAGGTAATCATGAAGGAAGCATGCCCTAACCACTTTACAATCATCTGGTCCTTTCCCGGCTACCCAAGAGTAAAGCCAGTTCAATCAAGGTCCTTGTACCGACCCCGGTGGCCCCCTTCACCATGTAGCCACTCTCTTTGCTGCTAAGTGAGGTGCCAGCAATGTCGATGTGCACCCAAGGGGTACTATCAACGAACTCACCTAGGAAAAGGGCAGCAGTTATGGCTCCAGCGTACCTATTCCCTGTGTTCTTAACATCGGCAATCTCACTCTTGTTCTGCTCCTTGTATTCCTCAGGCATAGGCATCTGCCACAACTTTTCTCCCGCCTTGTCGGCTGCTTTGACAACCTCGTTCAACAGCTCCTGATTGTTGCTAAAAGCCCCACTGTAGCCATCGCCCAAAGCAATGCGACACGCTCCAGTTAAGGTAGCCAAATCAACTAGCGGAGACAGCCCTTGTTTCACGGCATAGCTTAGGGCGTCGGCTAGAATAAGCCTTCCTTCGGCATCGGTGCTTATGACCTCGATAGTCTTGCCATTCATCGCCTTCAGTACATCTCCAGGCTTCAAGGCGGTACCGCTGGGCAGATTCTCAGTAGCCGGAATAACAGCAGTCACGTTGACGGCAGGTTTCAATTGAGCGATAGCGCTCAGTGCTGCTATGCCTGCTGCACCACCCGCCATATCGTCCTTCATGTCACCCATGCCCTCCGACGGCTTGATAGAAATGCCACCAGAATCAAAGGTTATGCCTTTACCTAGAAAGCCGACAGCTTTTTCAGAACGTTCGTCTCCCTTATAGCTAAGAGTTACAAGCTTTGGCGGCTCCTTGCTTCCTCTAGCCACTCCCAGAAGTGCTCCCATCCCCATCGCCTCCATGTCATCTGAGCCAAAAACGGTAAGCTCCAACCCATGCCTGTCGGCTATCTCCCCGGCTATGTCAGCCATCCGACTAGGCGTCATGTAATTGGCCGGTTCATTGACCATGTCACGAGCTAGGCAAGTGGCTTCCGCCATTATTCTCCCCTTCCGAATTCCTTGCTCCAGCACTAGTCTCCCCTTTTCCTCCCTCTGTACTATCAACATTTCCGCAACATCCCCATAGTCCGGCTTCTTGTATCTGCTGAAGTTGTAGAGCCCGAGGAGAGCACCTTCCGTTACCGCTTCCCCTGCCGCCTCAGGCTCAACTCCTCCCACTCCGGCACCATGGAGTATTGTGGCTATCCGGTGACAGTTTAGCTTCCGCAAGGAGCGGCAGAATCCCCCCGCTACCCCACGAATCTTATCCACATTGAAATCCTCCTGTTTGCCCAACCCAGCAACAGCGACCACCCTCGCCGCCAACTTGCCCAGCGTATGGACTATGCCGACCTCTCCAAATTTGCCCTTGAACTCACCTGTGCCGATAAGATTGCTAATACCTCCACCTAACGCCCTATCTACAGCAGCACAAGCACCACCAGGTTCCCCCACCCCTTCGAAAAGATTGACCACGATGGCATCAGCCTCAACCTGAGTTATGTCACCACTTACGACTCTGACTTCCAACTCCGTGTTCAACAGTGTATGACTCGGACGAATTTCCCCTAATTCTAGCTCATTTGAACGCGGAACGGAAGGGATTTGGAGAAAGCCCAGCTATTTCCTTGTTGCCCTGGCAATCTTGTCGATCGCCACATTGATGTCTCGGGATGTATCAACAACGAAATGGTTGCGGGGTATCTTCTCTTTCCGATATTTCATCCTCTGGTGCACCTCCCAACCTGCTCGTGATCTATCCTCTGCATCGGTCCCACTATCGCGACCAAGAAGGCGTTCTTGAACCAGCTCTTCGGGGGCCTCAACGCTAACCAAGATGAGCTTTGCTCCTGCTTTGTCGCAAATATGGTAAAGCGGTTCCCTGTGTCGCTCCAGCAAGTTTGTGGCATCGAAGATGAGGGGAATACCCGTTTTCAAAAGCCCCTCGATCAAGGCATGACAAGCCGCAAAAAGCTGCCTATTCTCATCATCATCATACTTTGGCTGGAGGAATAGCGTCTGGCGCAAAGAATCACTGGATAGAACGAGGTAATCGAGCCTTTCAGCCAACGTGCGGCAGAGAAAAGACTTTCCTGTCCCAGGCAAGCCGCTAACTACGATAAGCGGAGGCTCTATCTGAGGTCGGGGCAAATCACCCAGACTTCGTCTTAACCTCTCCACATCTTGTTTGACCCTATTATCACCCATTATCCCCAGTTCCCCATTTACAATAATGTCAGTTGGAGCCTATGTCAAGGCTCAACCAGGGAATTTGCAGGCCAGCCGCAACTGTGCTAAAATACTCCAGCCTTTAAATCAGTCCAGTGAGGCTGGCAAGGGGAGACATGCTAAGCAAAGAAGAGCTTACAGAAGCGCAGCCCAAGACCTCCTGCGAGTGTTGTGGCAGGAGGTTTTCTCATGTCTGATAGAGTCCTCATGACCACGGAGGACATAAGGCGAGCCTTGGCTCGGATTGCCCACGAGATTGTTGAGAAGAACAAAGGTACCAAGGATTTGGTGCTGGTGGGCATGTGGACTCGAGGAGTACCCTTAGCCAAACGCCTAGTCGAGATAATCCAGAGCTTCGAAGGGGATCGTACCCCTATGGGGACTTTGGACATAGCCGCTTACCGTGACGATGTCTCCTCTATGGAAATAGAGCCAACAAGCCGAAACACTTATATTCCCACCAACATTACCGATAAGCAAGTGATATTAGTCGATGACGTGCTCTACACTGGGCGAAGCATTCGAGCAGCTATGGATGCCCTCATGGACGTAGGTCGTCCGAGATCCGTTCAGTTGGCTGTGCTTATCGACCGTGGGCACCGAGAACTTCCCATCAGAGCCGATTATGTAGGTAAGAATATACCAAGCTCCAGAGATGAGGAGATAAAGGTTCAACTGGAGGAAGTTGATGGCATGGACGTGGTGGCAATTGCAAGTCTGGCCAAAGGCGAGGCTTTCAGGGTGGAATTAGAAAGAGGCTACCGTGAGTCTGGCAAATAGAAGTCTTGTGACCATAGATGATTTATCCAATGCGGAAATCAAGGCACTGTTTTCCCTGGCAGATGAAATCTCGCACTCGATAAATGAGCAGTCCAGGCTATGTCAAGGAAAGATCATGGCGAGCCTGTTTTTTGAGCCAAGTACGAGGACACGGCTGTCTTTCGAAACCGCCATGCTCCGCCTTGGGGGTCAGGTCATAAGCGCAGCTGATATAGGTGCAACCTCTTTGGCTAAGGGTGAGAGCATCGCTGATATGGCGAGGGTAGTCGGGAGTTATGCCGATATAATTGTCATCAGGCATCCATGGGAAGGAGCAGCCAGGGTAGTTGCCGACTACGCTGGCGTTCCTGTAATAAATGCCGGTGATGGAAGCCATGAACATCCCACTCAGACACTGTGCGATCTCTACACTATTGTCAAACAGAGGCGAAGCATTAGGGGTCTGAAGATCGCCCTATGGGGCGACCTGAAACATGGGCGAACGATACATTCCTTGGCCTACGCACTAGCTCGCTTCGGCGCAACTATCCTTTTCCGTCCTGGCCCAGGGCTTGAAATGCCGGACCATGTTCTAAGGAGACTGACTACCGAATACAACATGGAACTGAAAAGATATGAGGCCCTGAACCATGTGGTTAAAGAAGGCCTCTTCCCCCTAGATGCTATATACATAACCCCGAGTAGGCCGCATCAACTTGCAATGTTGCCTGACATTAGCATCGAAGTCGAGGTGAAGAAAGGAATTGACACCCTCTATGTTACTAGACTTCAGAAGGAGAGACATCTGACCACAGCAGAAGGGCAAGAGTTGGAGAAGGGCTACCCGATGGTGGATGAGAAGCTCCTCCGAGAGAAGGAGTTTAAGAGAACGCTTGTCATGCACCCGTTGCCACGCATCGATGAATTGGCCTATGAGGTGGATACCGACTCCAGAAGTATTTACTTCAAGCAGGCTGCTTACGGGGTACCCGTGAGGATGGCACTCGTAGCCACCTTGTTGGGAGCTAAGGAACTCACAATTCCCAAGGGAGAGGATTCTTTTATCCAGAGCGTAGACTATCACGTCTATAAGGAAGATTCCGGGGTCAGGTGCGCCAATAGGCTTTGTGTCTCAAACCAGGAAACGGAAGCAAGATACATAAAGCCTGAGTTCAAGATAATAAGCCTCGAGCCTCTAACGCTGAGGTGCACCTATTGCGAACATGAACTTCATCCTCAATATATTGCCAGTTCGGACTGGCACGAAGGGAAGTTGGAAAACAAGAAATACCATAGTGCTGAAAGTCATTGGGTCCGAAAGATCAAACTAGAGAATCTGATTATTTTTGATTCGCAAAATGAAGCTCAGGCAAAGGGATTCAAGCCTAGTAGGTACGTTACCTTAGACCGCTAGAGCTATGTTCGCGGTCCATCATTGAAGCATGCTTGACGAAGAGTAGTGAAAGGAACAATAGATGCCGAATCACTCCCTTTGCTTATCCGCCACGGGCGTATCGTTGACCCCTGCCAAGCTATAGACCAGGTTAGTGACCTTCTTGTGTACAAAGGCAATATCGAGGCGGCGGGAGGGGAAATAGCGATTCAGCCTGACCGAGCAGTAATTGATGCCACAGGGCTTGTAGTCTGTCCTGGATTCGTAGACCTTCACTGCCATCTTCGTGAACCTGGCTTTGAGGATAAAGAGACAATCGCCACAGGAACAAGGGCAGCCGCTATAGGTGGCTTCGCTACCATTTGTTGCATGGCAAACACCAACCCGCCACTGGATAACCCAATTGTTGTAGATTGGGTGAAACGGAAGGCGAGCAAAGAAGGCTCTGTCGACGTTCTTCCCATATGCTGCGTCACCAAGGGCAGAAAAGGTGAGCAGATTTGTGACTTTGCTGAGCTAGCAGAAGCGGGGGCCATTGCCTTCAGCGATAACGGCAGCCCGGTATCCAACTCAGAAGTCATGCGCCGTGCCCTAGACTATTGCCATACATTAGGACTGCCCATAATAGACCACTGCGAAGACGAAGCACTGAGCAAGGATGGGATAATAAACGACGGCTGGGTGTCTAGTAGGCTGGGCTTGAAAGGAATCCCCGCAGCGGCTGAGGAGAGCATGGTGGCCCGTGACCTAGCTTTGGCCAAACTGACTGGAGCCAAGCTTCATATCGCCCATGTAAGCACCCGTGGTTCAGTGGAACTCATACGGCGGGCTAAGGAAGATGGCATTTCGGTAACTGCTGAGGTTACCCCCCATCATCTAACCTTGACCGAGGAGAGAATAATGGGGAAGGACCGGCGCAAAGACAATAACGCCCTTGCGACAGCAGCGAAGCGAGCTCGATACGATACGAATGCCAAGGTAAACCCGCCCCTGAGGACTAGAGATGATGTGGAGTGCCTAATTGAGGCACTCAAGGATGGCGTGATTGATGCTATTGCTACGGACCATGCGCCGCATACATTTGCGGACAAGGACTGTGAGCTAGAGTTGGCCGCTTTCGGCATTAGCGGATTTGAGACTGCTTTTGGTTGCCTCATGAACCTGGTGCACAAAGGGGAAATAAGCCTCGCTACGCTGATTTCCAAGCTGACTCGTGAGCCAGCCAGAATCATTGGCAAAGGCAGTCAATTGGGCAGTTTGAAAGTGGGCGCTCCAGCCAACATCACTATATTAGACCCCAACCGAGAATGGGTGGTGAACAGCGGCGACTTTGCTTCCAAGGGGAGGAACACTCCTTTTGACGGCTACAAATTCAAGGGCAAGGTAATGGCAACCATAGTCAACGGCAAGATAGTCTACACGGATTTGCCCCCTGTCATTGCGAGGAGCGCAGTGACGACGCAATCTGATGACTGAGAAAGCTATTCTAGTTCTTGAGGATGGCTCAGTTTACGAAGGGGATGCCTTTGGTGCCCAGAGCACAGCCTGTGGTGAGGTTGTTTTCGACACTAGCATGACAGGCTATCAGGAGATGCTCACAGATCCCTCGTTTGCTGGCCAAATCTTAGTTCCTACGTATCCTTTGGTGGGCAACTACGGCATCAATGAAATGGATTTCGAATCCGGGGGAGTCCAGGTAAGAGGTCTAGCTGTCCGAGAATGTTGCTTCCAACCCAGTCACTGGCAAAGCACCCGCACTCTACACGAATTTCTGCTTGCTTACGGCATTCCCGGAATTAGTGGCATAGATACACGCGCTTTGACGCGCCACATACGCTCGGAAGGAGCTATGATGGGTATCCTCACTTCGGAAGTAACAGCTGAAGAGGCACTAGAAGAGCTGAGAGGCTTGCCCACCTATGCCTCACTTGACCTTGTCCGTCAAGTTAGCACCGAGAACTCATACGAGTGGCAGCCTCGTGAGGGTGATGACCGACCGCTATTGGCTGGGAGCAAGCAGCCAAATGGCATCCACCTCGTAGTTGTTGATCTGGGTTTGAAATACAACATACTGCGCATCTTGAGCCAACTTGGCTGTCGAATGACTGTTGTCCCATACACCAGCTCAGGAGAAGACATCCTGACTCTAGCTGCCGATGGTATTGTACTGTCATCTGGTCCAGGCACCCCCGGTCTGCTCGATTATGTGGTGAAGACAATAGAAAAACTTCTCGAGAAAAAGCCAATACTGGGTATTGGCTTGGGGCTCAATCTGATTGGTCAGGCCTTTGGTGCGAAAAACATGAAGCTCAAGTTCGGGCATCGAGGCAGCTATCCTGTGCGAGACTTGGTCACTGGCAAGATCCACATCACTGCCCAGAACCATGGCTATGCCATAGACGCCGATACTTTGAAAGGAGGACTTGAGGTTAGCCACATGAACTTGAACGATGGCACGGTGGAGGGTCTCCGCCACCGGGATTTGCCCATTCTGTCTGTTCAGTACAGCGCAGAAGCTTGCCCCGGCCCTTATGACAATATGTGTCTATTTGAGAGGTTTCTGGAAATGGTTGGGAGGTGAAAGGCATGAAGGAAGGGAAATGAAACGTTGGAAGTATGTTTTGATAGCAGCCGTGGTGATTGGGCTCATAGTAGTGGGGGTGTGGTGGTTAAGTCAGCCTGGACTGAAATATGACAAAAGCGATGCAGTGGAGGCTAATTGGAGTGCCTTGGTATTGTTGCCAGATTTGTATTTTATGGATGATGTGTACGTTTACGGCACGATTTCTGACTTGTGGTACATCGAAGATCATTATGAGTTCTACCTGTATGGTAGAGACGGTCACATTTACAAGGTGACTACGAATTCGCCTTGGCGAAAATGGGTTAACTCAGCATGTCGTAAGCTATCCGATGGGGACAAAGTCGTAGTATGGGGATACGTGAACGAATTGTACCCTGACCCCTTCCCTAGCATAGCTGCTTGTGTAATAGAGAAGAGTCAATGAAGAGTGCTCAAGAAGACTTGGGCCACGAATAGTCATGATGGGAATGATACTGGTTATTGAAGGAGACAAAGCAACACCCCTAGACAAGACTAGATTCACTGAGGAGGGTAAGTTGCAGGATTATCTGGAGAAGTATCCGTCTTTAATCCCGCTAGGGGAAATAGTAGAGGGTGCCTCTGACCTTCTATGCATCGGGAGGGAAGTCGGTGTTCCTTCAGGGTCTATAGATTTACTCTTTATTGATAAAGATGGGCTTCTAACTGTAATAGAGACTAAGTTGGCTAGAAATCCTGAGGCACGCCGCACAGTTATTGGACAGATCATAGAATACGCCTCTTACATATCGAAGTGGACGGCAGATGATGTCTATAGAGTGGCCAACGGTTACCTAAAATCGAATCTTGATGAAATTATAGGGGAAAGGAGTGAAGAGGAATTTTTGGCTGAGGATTTCAGGTCTAACATCGAGCAGAACCTAATAGACGGTAAAATACGATGCATTATAGCAGTAGACGAGCTTGTTGAGCCGCTCAGGGCAACCGTTACCTTCCTTAATTCCTACAGTAATTTTGATATTCTGCTTCTCCAGGTAAGTAGCTTCGAGGAAAGTAGGTCGAGGAGCATTTTAATCCCATCATTATTTGGATATGCTACTAGAATTACCAAAACACGCGAGAAAAGAAAGCATTGGGATGAGGAAAGGTTCTTCACCGATTTAGAAGGAAAATGTGAGGAAGAGGCAGTAAATACCGTTAAGGAACTATATGACTTCACCAAGAGCAACGCAGATAAGACATCTTGGGGGACCGGAGCATTGGTAGGGTCGTTCACCTTTCGCAAGCTAAGATTTGGAATCTTGGTCTCAATTTTCACAGTTCAGTCCGATGGTTGGATTTGGCTCAACTTTGGACAAATGAAAGGCACAAACGTAAAAGAAGTGATTTTAGAATCCTTCAGAGCAAAATTAAATGAGATTCCGGGTATTAACATCCGTGAAGAGGTTGTAAGCATCGGTAAATTCCCTGGTATAACAACAATGGTTCTTACGGAAGCAGAAAATCTAAGGAACTTTCAAGATGCTGTTATGGCTCTATGCCAACAGATGGAATCTAGTGAGCAGTGAGAATATGTCCAAAATATCTAAAGTCTTAGTCATAGGCTCGGGACCGATAATCATCGGCCAAGCGGCCGAGTTCGACTATTCAGGAACTCAGGCGTGCCGGGCCCTGAGGGAAGAAGGCGTCACCACAGTCCTGGTGAACTCGAACCCTGCTACCATAATGACCGATGAGGGCATTGCTGACATCGTCTACATTGAGCCTCTCACCGTGCAAGTCCTGGCCCGCGTGATTGAGAGGGAGCGTCCCGACGGATTGCTGCCCACTCTTGGAGGTCAGACGGGTCTAAACCTGGCGGTGGAGTTATCCGACGCCGGCATACTTGACAAGTACGACGTAAAGCTTCTGGGCACGCCTGTGGAAACGATAAAGAAGGCAGAGGAGAGGTCTTTGTTCAAGAGACTTCTTATCGATATTGGCGAGCCTGTGCCACAGAGCGCCACAGTGAAATCGGTGGCGGAAGCTGCAGAGCTGGCGAGGTCTATCGGCTTGCCTCTCATCGTCCGCCCTTCCTATACCCTGGGTGGTACTGGCGGCGGCATTGCCCACACCATGAATCAGCTAGAGGCCATAGTGGCAAATGGCCTGGATAGCAGCATGAGCCATGAAGTCCTGGTGGAGCAATGCGTTCTGGGCTGGAAAGAAATTGAATATGAAGTTATGCGAGATGCCGCCGACAACTGCATTACCGTCTGTGATATGGAGAACGTTGACCCTATGGGGGTCCATACCGGCGACAGCATTGTGGTAGCTCCCAGTCAAACCCTCACCGACAAGGAATATCAGATGCTTAGGTCAGCAAGCCTGAGAATCATAAAGGCTCTAGGCGTTGAGGGTGGCTGCAACATACAGTTTGCCCTCACTCCTCACCCAGTAGTTGCTGAAAAGTGGGCTCCAGACCAGAAAGGAGTTGCAGCAAGCCAATATCACGTAATTGAAGTCAATCCGCGCGTCAGCCGCAGCTCAGCTCTGGCGAGCAAAGCCACGGGATACCCCATCGCTCGAGTCGCTGCCAAGATAGCTATAGGCAAAAGGCTTGATGAGATACCCAACAAAGTCACAGGCAAAACGCTGGCGTCTTTTGAGCCCGCTCTGGATTATTGCGTGGTCAAAATCCCAAGGTGGCCTTTCGACAAATTCGCCTTGGGCGATCGCGCAATCGGCAGCCAGATGAAAGCCACCGGCGAGGTAATGACAATTGACAGGTGTTTTGAGGCTGCCGTGCAAAAGGCAGTCCGCTCCCTGGAATTTGGCAACCGAACTCTTCTCTGGGAAGACCCCGCTTGGAGCAAGGGCGAAGGGATGGATTCCTACCCGCTGCATCCCAATGACTTGCGGATTTGGGCCATCATGGCAGCGCTAAGAAGGGAAGCCACGCCTGAAGAGCTCTCTCGCCTCACCGGCATAGACCCGTGGTTTGTCTATAAGCTTCAGAACATCGTTGACATGGAAAGCCGACTTCTCTCTGAGACGTTGAAGCCAGAACTCCTATGGGAGGCAAAGAGGCTGGGCTTCAGTGATGAACAAGCTGGCGTCCTTGCCGACAGACTACCGGAGCAGGTAAGGCAAATTCGCCGTCAGTGGGGAATTCGCCCGGTGTACAAAATGGTGGATACCTGCGCTGCGGAATTCGATGCTGAGACTCCTTACTTCTACAGTACTTATGAGAAGGAGAATGAAGCTGAACCCTTGAGGGGCAAGAAGGCTGTAGTTATCGGCAGTGGCCCCATACGAATTGGACAAGGGATTGAGTTTGACTATTGCTGCGTGCACTCAGCCTGGGCGCTTCAGGAAGTGGGCGTCAAGAGCATCTTAGTGAATTCCAATCCGGAAACAGTCTCTACCGATTTTGACACCAGCGACCGCCTCTACTTCGAAGCTCTGGATGAAGAGAGCGTTCGAGATATACTTGAGAACGAAAGCCATGGCGACCTTGCTCCCCCCTCTATTGTTCAACTTGGTGGACAAACGCCTATCAACCTGGCTCAGCCTCTAGCTCGTAACGGCATGCCCATACTTGGTTCCAGCGCCGAAGCTATAGACATAGCTGAAGACCGCCATCGCTTTGAGGATTTCCTAGACAGGTTGAGTATCCCCCAGCCTCCGGGGTCTGGTGTATCGTCGATTGAAGAAGCACTGAAAGTAGCCAAGTCCTTAGGTTATCCATTGCTGGTTCGCCCTAGCTATGTTCTGGGTGGTAGGGCTATGGAGATTGTCCACGGGGAGACTGAACTAATTCGCTACCTGACATTGGCTCTGGAGCTAGATAGCCAGCACCCGGTTCTCATTGATAAATACCTGCAGGGTAAAGAAGTCGAGGTAGATGCTATTGGTGACGGGCAGCAGGTGCTTATCCCAGGCATAATGGAGCATATAGAAAGGGCTGGGGTGCACAGTGGGGACGCCCTAGCTATCTACCCTGGGATGAATTTGACTGAACAAGAGGTAGCGACCGTGGGGGATTACGCCACCAGAATAGGATTGGCTCTGCAAATCAAGGGCTTAATGAACGTCCAAATGGTGATCATGAGAGAAAATGGGCATTCATCGGTATACGTTTTCGAAGTGAATCCTCGTGCCAGTCGAACCGTGCCCTTCATCTCCAAGGTGACTGGCGTGCCTATGGTCCGAATCGCCACCAAAGTAATGGCCGGCGTGAGCCTCGAAAAACAAGGCTATCAAGGTGGATTATGGAAGAGACAAAAACTTGTGGGGATAAAGGCTCCTGTTTTCTCCATGTCCAAGCTAACCGGCGTGGACAATTACCTCGGCCCTGAGATGAAATCCACAGGTGAGGTCATGGGCATCGACTACAGCTTCAAGCCTGCCTTACTGAAGGCGCTTACAGCCGCCGGACTCATGCTGCCTCCAAAGGGCAGTCTCCTCCTTAGCATTGCAGACAGAGACAAGGCTGAATCGCTGCCCTTGATCAGAGAGTTACATTCACTTGACTATGGGCTTTACGCCACGGAAGGGACTGCGGCTATGATTGAGGCCATAGGGCTTCCAGTGAAAATGGTGACGAAGAAACTGAGCGAAGGACACCCGAATGTGGTTGATGTTATCCGCGACAACTCTGTGAATGGAGTGACCAATACCGTAACCGGAGGGCGTATCCCACTAAAGGACGGGTTTGATATCAGGCGTGCTGCTGCAGAAAAGAGAATACCGTGCTTCACCTCGTTAGATACCGCCTGGGCCGCCATAGAAGCGCTGACGAACGTTGATCAGATTTTCACTATCCAACCACTCAGGGAATATCTAACCTTGCAAAAGGCCAATTGAAGCAGCTCCTCGCCGCTGTCAACTCCAATACAGAACTCATGCCTGGTGTGAACATCATGTGGATAGAGGCGCCAGACATTGCCATGGCAGCACAACCAGGGCAATTTATTACCGTGCGCTGCGAAGGGCTGGCACTCCGTCGCCCTTTCAGCATACACCAAGTTGCTATTGTAAGTGAAGCGAATCAATCTCAAGTTGCTCTACTATTCAACATAGTGGGCAGAGGCACTCTTTGGCTCTCACAGCTCAGGAGAGGAGACAGGATAGACATTCTTGGGCCCTTGGGCAAGGGGTTCAGCATAGACCGGGAAGCTACCAACTTGCTGCTGGTGGCTGGAGGCATAGGCATTGCTCCTATTGTCTTCTTGGCCCAGAATGGTTCAGCACAACACTCAGTAACTCTCATTCACGGAGCAACCACGGCTGCTCGTCTCTGCCAGCAACAGTCCTTGCCCGAGCTAGTTCGATTCGTCCCGGTTACGGAGGATGGCAGCATGGGCCAAAAGGGCATAGTAACCGATGTCTTGCCTCATTTCCTGGATTGGGCCGACCAAATATGTGCCTGCGGACCAGTCGATATGTACAGAGCAATGGCAGACCAGATTGTCACCCAGGGCCCTTCGCTTCGCGTCATTCCGAGGGAGCAGAACGGCCAGGCAACCCGGGTCAGGACAGACTCGGCAAACGACAAGCTTAAGAAATGCCAGGTTTCGCTAGAAGTAAGGATGGGATGCGGCATAGGAGCTTGCTATGCCTGTACCGTGAAGACTAAGAAAGGGCTAAAACAGGTATGCCGCGATGGGCCAATATTTGAATTGGACGATATCATATGGAGGGAGGTACGAATATGAACGATCATTCCGTCATTGCGAGCGAAGTGAAGCAATCTCTTTGAGAGGAGACGAGAATATGAACATAATTACCAAGAGCACCACGATCCAAACAAAGGGGAACTGCGACATTATCGATATAACGTCTGAGGTTGCGGAGAAGGTAAATCAGTCAGGGATAAGCAATGGTACAGTCACTTTGTTCATAACAGGCTCAACAGCCGGCATGACCACTATTGAATATGAGCCCAGGCTTGTCAGCGATTTCAAAGACATGTGGGACAGGGTAATACCTCAAAACCTTCCCTATGAGCACAACAAAACTTGGGGGGATGGAAACGGCCATTCTCATGTGCGTGCCTCTGTGCTCGGGGCTTCGCTGACGATACCTTTCGTAGACAAGAGACTAACCCTGGGCACTTGGCAGCAAATAGTGTTCGTTGATTTCGACAACCGGCCGCGGTCACGAGAAATTATGCTTCAAATTATGGGTGAATGAAATAGCCAAACCCAATCACACCGTAATCTTCAATCCTGCGGAGAAGCTTCCACGCCTATCAGCTGCCGAGCCGGCGCCAGAAACCCTGAGCGCTCTACAGAAAGTCTGGGCAGCTTCGTGGGGGGTGAGGACGTAAGACCTTATGAGGAACCGTCTGATCTCCCTCGGGGACACAGGCCATGGACTAGCCAGACTACTAGGGCCGCCGAATTCATCAAGAGCGGCGGCATTGTTTCCTGGGGCATTATTCCCACTGTGTCCACATGTCTGGCGACACAGACACCAATAACATTGGCGGCCAAGCCCACGGATTACTGGACATGACCTCGCAAAACACGGGTTTACCCTTGAAACGCGTTGCAGGGCAGTCATGGTGGCAACAGCCAGATGCCATCTCAAGAACACAGGTCAATTTGGCACGGCAACCGACGTAGCCGAAGAATGTCAGTGTCTGACATCGAGGAAAGGCTTGTTCACAAAGCATTCGCGTCCTTTCTTGAGCTCTCACCGATACTGGGAAATAGGTATGGCCTTTGGATTCTCTTTGTTCAGTGTTAAGATAGGCAGTGCACCAGTACAGAGGCAGGACTCGCAACGGTGATCAAGACTCACAGAAGGAATTGTTGTACGGCACGGGAAAGAAGTGGTCCAGAGTCTATCTTCTGGACACGTGTTAGGGCGATGGGCAGAGAATTCGACGAGATGGAAGGCCAGCCTAGAGACATGGTCAGCCGACTTTCGCCTGCAATAGCGCAAGAGCGATTTCCTGCAGTAAGGGTGCGGTTGCCATCCCGGGAACGGTCTGAAAGGAATACAACATTAAAGGCGAACCGGCACGACTGGAGAAAGATGAGATTTACGTCTCGGCCATGGGAGATGCCTTGACTATCAAGGGGCAAAAGAAAGCTCCGGAAGCGGTCAAGGGGGAGAATCACCATCTGTGGGGCCACTGCTATGGCATGTTCGAGAGATCGCTTTCCGCAACTACCGCCATGGAACCCGGCGATGCGGAGGCTGGGTACGGCAACAGTATTCCGGAAAGCAAAGCCACAAGATCGCGGAACGCAAACTCGATGCCAGCATTGCCATTATCTGGTAATTGCGGCCCCCTTCTCAAGCGGAGTGAGTGATATGAGAATCTTAGGTATCATGGGCAGCCCCAGAAGGCAAAGCAACACCGAAATCCTTCTTGATTCAGCACTGGCAGGTGCCAAAGAAATAGAGGCAGAAGTGGAGAAAGTGGTTGTATCGGAACTCAAAGTCTCCCCGTGTCGGGAGATATACGCCTGTCTCAAAGACGGGGACTGTGCAATCAAGGATGACATGCAATGGCTGTACGAAAGAATCCTCCAAGCAGACCACATCGTTTTCGCCTCGCCGATATTCTTCTACGGGCTCACCAGCCAGGCAAAGGCAGTAGTGGATAGGTGCCAGGCACTTTGGGTAAGGAGACATGTTTTGGGTATGGGAAAGGAAGACAATCGAATACGGAGAGGAGTATTCATCTCGGTTGGTGCTACTCGAGGCAGCAAGCTGTTTGATGGCGCGGTGCTCACCGTGAAGTATTTCTTTGATGCCATCGGGGTGAGATATACTGGTGATTTGTTGATTAGAGGAATTGATGGCAAGGCGGAAATCAAGGAGCACCCTACAGCTTTGCGAGATGCCTTCCGTCTCGGTCAGCAGCTTGTGTAGCCAGATACCACGCGGTAGCTCTGCAGTACCCATCACCAAGCCAGTAGGTGATGCGAACGCACCAAAAAGATACTCACCGAAAGCTTAGTGACTTGAGCTAATATCTCAATGCGTAGCTTGCTCACCGGGCGGAGAGCTGAGCAGTGACAGAAGTCAATCCCTCTAGAGGTCAATTGAACCAAGGAGAGTAACGGCCCTCCAAAGCATACGCATTGGAGTCTCGTCTAGGTCAAGAAGGAATGTGGCCGTCCTTTTCTCTGCGGCTGAAAGGCAGTCTGAAGAAGAAGGTAGAACCCTGGCCAGGTTCCGACTCGACCCAGATCTGGCCACCATGGGCCTCCACGAGCCTCTTACACACTAGTAGCCCCAGCCCAATCCCTTTAGCTCTGCCGGGTTCTGAGCTTTCAAGCCTTTCGAAGGGTCTAAATAGCTTGGCTTGATCGCGGGGAGATATACCACTGCCTTCGTCGCTGATTCCAACAACCAAATGCTCTCTCTCCCCTTTGGCAAAGACCCTTATCTGGCTGCCAGAGGGCGAGTATTTGACCGCATTCTGCAGGAGGTTGAGCAAGATACGCTCCAGTCTCAACGCGTCAACGTCAACCGGAGCAAGTTGCTTGGGGAGGTCTATTGCAAACTGATGTGTCGGAGATTGGCGGCTAATGTTGCTAACGGTTTCTTCAATGACGCTTTGGATGCTGACTGGCTCGGTGTAAAGAAACAACCGCTCGGCCTGAGCACGGGACAGCTCAAGCAAATTTCCCAACAGATGAGACAACGACTCCGTCTCCTGGGCTGCGTCTTGCAGAAGCTGCTGTGTATCCTCCGCAGATAGACGTTCTCCCTCGCTTAAGACCGTATTCAGAGAGCCCATGATCACAGTCAAGGGCGTACGCAGTTCATGGGACACAAGGCCGATAAGGTCGTCTTTCATCTCGTCCAGTTTCTTGCGCTCGCTGATATCCACTATCGCCGAGCGGCTGGCCACAACCCGTCCTTCTTTGTCGCGAATCGGCCGCACTGACAGACTAATCCAAACGTTACTGCCGTCGGCGCGGCACATCTCCAGCTCTTGGTCGCATATCTCTTCGCCAGCGAGAAACCACCGAAACAGCTCCTGTGCCTTCGCCTTCCCATTTGGCGTATCAGCATACAGGTCAAACACCGGTCGCCCAATCAGCTCATCCAAGCTATAGCCAAGTAGTTCCGTAGCACTGCGGTTAGCCCGCTCAATGTAGTTGTTTCCCCCAACGGAGAAGTAGGCAACAGGGGCGTCTTCATAGAGAGTCCGGTAACGCTCTTCGCTCTCTCGAAGCGCCTCATCAGCCATGAAGGTGTGCAGGGCCTCCCCAACATAGGCCCCTACCCGCTCCAGAAATCGAACTTTTTCCACGGGAATCTTGTTTTCCATTTGATCAGCCAGGTGGATTAGACCTAAGGTTCTGTCTTTATGTCTCAGCGGCACAAGCGCCACGGACTCATAGCCACATTGGCTACACACATTCCCCCTCCAGGCCCCGGTCTCCTCGGGGGCCGAAGAAAGAAACCCCGTCATACCATTGGTTAGGAAGGAGCCACCATCAGTATGGAACGGAGGCCCAAGAGCAACGTTGCCCATTACCACATTAGCGCACAGACACTTGTCGGACTCGATACATATAGGACTTGCACTCTCGTGAAACTCCGGACTGAAACCGATGGCAGAAGCGTAAGGAATATTCCCCTCGTCATCCAAGAGCCGGATCCCCACACAGCCACATCCTGAATAGTCCCTTACATGCTCCACCAGCCGCTCTAGGCATTCATTCATACTCCCGCTCTCACTCAGCGTCTCCAGGATGTCGATGAGCATCTCCATGTCCGCCTGCACCCATGCAGTTGTATCCTGCAAGCCTGCCCTTCGCGACTCATTTGACGGCTCCGGTGCCACCCTTCGGTTCTTGCCGGACATACCCACCTGATATCACCTACCAGCTTATCGTGGAAAGCATTCGCCTTCTGTGCCAAGTATAATATTGTAGTCTCATGCGCCGAACTGCTCAAGACACCGAAAAGGCTCACTATTCTTCAATCCCAGACGGCTGAAAAGCAGCAGGCAACTCGACCTAGTTGAGTTGCAGCAGTCTTCTTGGCTAGCCGATGAGGAAACGTTGTCGCTGGCCACCAATCATGCCAATACCCCCACCACATGACACGGCTCAAGTTCTTCCACCAGAACAGTAACCACGCCAGAGGAGAACCACAGTCGTCAAAGAGCCAAAACAGCGAGCTATCTTGCCCGCAAGCCCCTTGTCTGCTATTATTGTCGTCACACACCAGGCAGGCCTGGCCTAAGTTCATCACGTCGGTAGGACTTCCCCGAAATAGCCCGGGACGTGTGCGCTGTCTTCCGCGAAGGTGAGATCTGCGAAGTCGGCAGAGAACGGGGGCAAGAGGCCTAGATAGTGTCTCTCAGGGGGAGTGCTACGAAGGTCAAGGATGCAGGAAGGCCGACGAGGCATGCCAAGTCACAAATGGGAGTACGACCTCATATAGAAGCGCGTCGACTCTTAAGGGGGCTAGAATGGACCAAGTAGAGTTGGAGGTTAGCAAACGGGAAATCCTGGGCAAAAAAGTCAGGTTCCTGCGCCGACAAGGGATTACGCCGGTGCACCTTTTTGGCCGCGACATCAAGTCACTGGCATTGCAGTGTGACACCGACGGGCTTCAGCGCGTGTTGGCTCAATCGGGGCACGCGGCTCTTGTCGCTCTGAAGCTCGGTAACGACAGAAGTCAGAGGAGCGTTGTGGTTCGTGAAATTCAGAGAGGGTCGCGACGGGGCGAACTACTCCACGTAGACTTCTACCAGGTTAGAATGGCGGAAAAGATAAAGGTAGAGGTTCCCGTTGTTTTAGTCGGAGAAGCACCAGCGTCGAGGGCAAGAGGTAATACGCTGCTGCAGGAGCTCAACACTCTGACTGTCGAGTGTCTCCCATCAGAAATTCCCGCCAGCGTAGAACTGGATCTCAGTGCCCTCACCGATCCGGAGCAAGTGATACGAGCAGGAGACGTTGAAGTGGGCGAGGAGATTGCTGTTCTTAACGACCCAGAGCTGGTGGTAGTGAGAATCACCTCACGGCCTGAAGAGAAGATAGAGGAGGAGGTCATAGCCAAAGAAGCGGCTGAAATCCCTGAAGCAGTCTCGTCACATGAAGAGTAGCAAGAGAATGAATAGCTACCAGTCCGTGACGTCGTCAGTCATGCCCTTCAGTAGCTCTGAAGGCACGGCATTGTCTACGATTCTTGCTTGACCCCGTGGAAACAATCAGCTTGGCCTGAAGGTTAGATCATACCTCAAACCCATTACTCATTACGGTGTATTTGTGGAGGGGGAGAGTACGCCAATGGCCCTATTAGCAGGCGGGTACAGCAGCACATGATTTGACTCTAGCCATTCAATGACGGCCGTATCTTGGTGAACTCCCCCGACCGACCAGAGGACGAGAGGTTTATCTTCTTCCCCAATACTGGGAACGCCCAATCATGCGCCGCAACGATGGGAAAGCACAATACCAGAGACAGATGAGGAACTAGTGCCTCAGTTGCACATGCTAGGGTAACAGTGCAATGTTTTGTTGATGTTGTCACAGGCTGTAAAATAAGAGCCAACCAGCCCAGCGGCCTACAGGGGTGCAAAGGGAAAGCCATAAGCTCATCAGGGCGACTAAGAAGGCTAGAAAAGAGGATAGTGCATTCAGCAATCGCATGGCAAGCCGAAGTACGGCTGCCGTGTGATGAACATGCTGTCGAAATTGGAGTGTGTCAATGATAGACTTCATCGAGGAGTTAGCCAAGCGAGCAGGTGACACACTGCTGTCGCATTTCGGAAAAGATGAGCAATTGCTCAAAGAACGCCATTCAGTCAAGGAAGCCATAACTCAATATGACAAGATGGTAGATGATCTCATCGTTCAAGAAATCAGGGAGAGGTATCCCCACCACAGCTTGCTGACGGAGGAGAGCGGTCTGCTGAAGAGGGATCCCAACTGGCTTTGGATTGTGGATTCCCTCGATGCCACTAGCGGTTTTGCCAATTCAAATCCCCTGTTTTCGGTTTGTATAGCGGTGATGCACAAGGGAGAGCTTATTCTAGGCACAGTCTACGCGCCAGCAATCAGGGAATTCTACTTGGCAGAAAAAGGAGGTGGCGCCTATCTCAATCGAAGAAGGATTCACGTTTCTGAGACTTCCGATCTTGGGCACAGTTATCTATTCTACTGCGAGGGTGGGGAGAGGGATAGAATGAGAACCGGCAGCATCTTGAGCAAGGTCTACCCGAAAGCTATGGACATACGGAAACTTGGCTCAGCTGGCTTGGAAACCTCATGGGTAGCTGCTGGAAGAGGGGAGGCCTACTTCACAACCAGGATCGAACCTTGGGATGTGGCCCCGGGGGTGCTCTTGGTTCAAGAGGCAGGGGGAAAGGTAACCGATTTCGACGGCCATCCATGGAAACCAGAAACAAGCGACCTGCTGTTCTCTAATGGAAGACTCCACACGACCGTGCTCGATTTGCTTCAATGAGAGATAAGCAGAGGGGTCATCCACAGATAGCCTCAGCGCGTTTCGACCCTCACGCAGTCTCGGCAGCGGGTGCAACGATTCCAGTTTCTGGAATCGCGATGTCGCTTGCGTCATTGCAGGGCTGGCCTTTCAGCCTGTTCAACTAGAGTCTGCGCAGCTTCGCTACTTTGCGAGAGTCGCTGCCTCGTTACCATTACCGGAACCACCTTCACCATTATTTCCACCCATATTAGTATTCCCTGTTTCGGACCTGAAGGTGAAGGAGATGGACATAGGCTTAGTCTACCACGGCGACGATTGAGAGATATGGCACCCAAAGTCATCAACAGGAAGTTGGAGACATTAACCTCGTTGGCCGGCATACAGCCTGAGCACAGGAAATCATAGCCAGAAAGGACCGGCTTTCCAGCGCTAAGCACTCCAACGTACCAGATTGTAGACATAGATGCTACAATAGATAGAGTATATTCAAGTAGGGTGGTGACAAGCTAACATGCCAAGTGTAAGGGCGTTTTTCACTAATATGTCAGTCCCCATGCCTGTTCACAGGAAACTCTATCTGGTCTTCCGCAACAATCTCATAAAGATAGTGAAGCGGCAGAGCTGTTGTGGACATCCGGGGCAGCCCGGGTGTTGAGAGCGGGCGGAGTGAACTCCCGGTCTGGGAGAGAAAAGGAGGGTGAACAGATGGCAGTCGAAAAAGTCGGCGAGAGGTACAGGTGCAACGTGTGCGGCAATGAGGTGACAGTAACCAAGGTTGGTGGCGGTACTCTTGTCTGCTGCGGTCAGGACATGGAGAAAATTGGATAGACACTTCAGAGCCAAATGGAATGTAATAACGACGACCTGCGGCAGCTAGTGGCGGAAAGGAATGAGGTGACCACAGGAGAGACCGAACATGCTTGGGAATAAGAGGTCAAAGGACATCGTTAGACTAGTAATAAGCATTGTCGCCTGTCAGTGCGCTGGCATCGTTGGTTCGATTTTCACCATGGGGGCTATTCCAACCTGGTACGCAACGCTGCAAAAGCCGCCATTTGCACCACCCAACTGGTTATTCGCACCTGCCTGGATCACACTATATCTGCTAATGGCGGTATCAGCGTTCTTAGTATGGCGCACTGGCCTGGAGAACCGCCAGACCAGAACAGCCCTGATGGTCTTCTTGGTACAATTGATTCTTAATGCCCTTTGGTCAATAGCTTTCTTTGGACTCCAGTCTCCCCTGTACGGCTTAATTGTGATAATAGCTCTGTGGATCGCGATCCTGGTAACGATAATTAAGTTCTTCCGCATTTCTACAATAGCAGGAGCACTCCTAGTGCCCTATATTCTCTGGGTGAGTTTCGCAACGGTCCTCAATGGGTCTATACTAGTGCTGAATCCCTGAGCCCGCGCTTGTTGCGTATGTATCAGCGTCCAACTCTAGATAGGGAAGAGGAACAAATTGAGTCGTCTCCGTCCCGAGAAACTGCGCACACGGTACCTACCAGGGATTGGTGAAGATGGCCCGGTCACACCCCGCCGCTATACCCTCACCCACTCTGATTTGACGGGTGATCTGTACCTGACAATCGGGAGGGACTACGACCGTCGCCAGGTCTCCGGGTGGTATACACGGTTGATGCGCGACGAAGTGCTGGCTGAATGGCAGACAGACCAGGGTGAGCCGATCCTTGCGCTACACTGCCATGTTAGTGGAGGGCTGGTCTTCGGTCCGGCCAAGCTACGTGATGCAATATTCAGGAGGGAGTTATCTGGTGCTTTGGAGGCATTCCGTTTCGGCGATCGACATTTCTTTGATGCTCACCCAGCTCTTGACTCTGCCCCGATAGTAGTCCATTTCCATGCGAAGGAGCCACGTTACGATGTTAGAGAGCGTTGGGGAACACCGGCAGAATACCTCTAGACTCTGAAGAAAGCAAG
This sequence comes from uncultured Dehalococcoidales bacterium, assembly GCA_964534285.1. Lineage (GTDB taxonomy): Bacteria > Chloroflexota > Dehalococcoidia > GIF9 > AB-539-J10 > JADFUX01. The sequence continues at coordinate 12,111 of CAZHQV010000001.1, read as the reverse complement.
CTGAACCACCATATCAAGTACTGCTGTTCGCACACTTATTTGATGCTAGTTATGTCTTTACGATATCTATGGAGCTATCTTTTTGGATATCTGGGGGCAAGGGCGACTTGCCGTATGAGTTCTGAACCCATGATATGGTACGCATTAGGGGTGTGCCGCCACGGGAACACACATCCACGCTGGCGACAATACTTCGGCATCAATCCTTGAAACACGGAGGTGGCTGGCGACTTCAATCCTACGTGGTGGATAAGAGCAGCAGGTTGCCTAACACCGTTCTAGCCCTGTGAAGAACCGCTGATCCTTCCTGGCCACTGGCACTGCCTTAAACGCGCTTCTTTCCTTGTCTTTGATCTCTAGCATGATGTCAAAATCAGTTGGTTGTGTCTCTCTGAGAAAACGTTCAAAATGGGCAAGATCAATTGAGTCAGTATGGCTGCCTCTAGAACCACCTCCCTTTTGTGAGCTATAGTCAACCATGAGTATGCCGGCTTTTTCTCCCCATGTCCTGCTGAGGCGCGTGATCGCCTGTGCAATGCTTTCTCCAGAGCTATTCAGTTCGTGGTGGAGAACGTCTACGAGAATAGGCACACCGGTCTCAGCGTATATGCGGAGACAATCCCTTACCGTATAGGCTCGGTCATCATTTTCAATAACGAGCCTGCGTTTGATCGCTTCGTCAAGGCTATCGTACCGCTGGACAAAGCGCCAAATACTCCCTTCTTTATTCCCGTAGACCCCGCCGACGTGGAGCTGTATTTTGGCCGTGCTATCCAGACCCATGGCATCAAGAACCTTTACGTGGTACCTCAGTTCCTTGATGGTGTTTTCAAATACGTCATCAACCGGACTATTGATGACAGCGAATTGGCCCGGGTGCATAGAGATCCTTATATGGTGTGCCCTGACATAAGCACCAATTTCAGCCAACTTGTCTCGGAAGTAAGTGGGCCAGTCAAATTGGCAGATAGGGTGTGAGGCCAAGGGAATAAGGTCAGAGGTGATTCTGAAGAACAGGATGTCATGGTCTACATTGAACCTGAGCATCTGGAGCAGGCAGTTGAGGTTGTTAGCAGCCGTATCTATGAGACGCATTTCGGAGTACGATTTCAGACGGAACGTACGGTCGCCCTTACATCCAATGGTCCAGTTAATACATGGGTATCCTATTTTCATCTGGCTGCGACAACAGGACAAGCCTCAATCGCTGATGTGCAGAGTGCGCACACTGTCGAAACGTGCAATGATATAGTCACTTATGCTTATCTTAATGAGGGCACTAGATCTGTTGTTCGCGAAGCCTTCCAGATGGGGATGTTTGGCAAGGTACACTCGCAAGAGTTCCTCCCTTTCGCTGCCTGTGCCTTCCTCCGCAGTGCCTAGAGCCGTTATTGCCATCGCACCTTTAAAATCAGATGTATCGTGCTTCCTGCTATCAACCAGAACCGCCACTCTTTTGTCTGCCAACACATTGCCATACTTGCGCGTGTTGCGACTAGTCACGAAGATTAGATATTTCAGGTTATCTGTATAGGCAAATGCTATAAGGTTGCTGTATGGCTGCCCACCATACTGCGTCGAAAGCACGGCAAGCCGCTCTGATGCCAATAGGTGTCCCACTAAATCCATGGACTCGGCTAGGGTATCCATTGCTACAATCCTTCTGTCAGCATCTCATTACGAGGATTAGCTCTACTTTCGGATAGAATGCTCCCATCTAAGTTTACAACTATTGCGTAGGTGGTGGCTATCAATCCATTGTTAGGCTGCTCCGCAAAAAGGTATTGCCGTGAGGAAGCGGTCGATACTCACGACAGGCTTCACTTAGTATTGGTTTGTCGCTCGGCGAATGAATTTGGGCAATTCCTCGTCATTCATTGGAATTAGGCGCTACGCCCCCGGGGCGCTCAGCTTTCGTGAAAATGCTGAGAAAAAAATGGAATGCGCCTCCAGGGAGCAGTGGTTTTCGCCTTACATGCTATGGAGCCACTATCTCCATTTCTGTCATAATGTAACGCGCATCCCGATGTTAACAATATGATGGAGTGAGTAGCAATGAACGAACATGAGTTCAAGCAAGTGGACTTTGAGAATCCCTCAGCGCTGTTTATCCTGGAAGATATACTCAAGGCCCTTATCGGCGGTCCTCTCTTATATAGTCCGTATTATAGGACTTTCGAGCTGAAGGGAGATGAGAAGGTGCTCGACTTTGGATGTGGAGGTGGGGCTGGTTCTCGCTGTCTCGCTCAGTTACTGAATAGGAATGGACATTTAATATGTATTGATGTATCAAATCACTGGATAAACAAAGCCCGGAAAAGGCTTAGAAAATACGTTAATGTGAAATGCATAGCAGGTGATATAAGAGCGTTAGATATGCCTGCTGACTCTTTTGATGTTATATCCATTTTCCATGTCATCCATGATATTGCTCCCATAGACAGGCAGGATACCGTGGCTGCGCTTTCGCGGCTGCTGAAAAAGGATGGCACCGCCTTTGTGAGGGAGCCAATCAAGAAATCCCACGGCATGCCTGTAGGCGAAATACAGACCCTTTTTTCCAACGCTGGCCTGAAAGAAATCGAGCATTTGGAGAGCAAATCAGAGTACAAAGGAAGATTCCAGGTGGCACCTGATGCCTAATCCCGAACAAGAGTCGAATTGCCCAGGAATCACCGGGAACATACCATCAAATCTCACAATCGGCAGAGCTAGACAAGTTCTCAGTTGATGCAGGAATGTGACAGATGTTGGAACGCGAGCCTTATCGTCTAGCCAGACTATCAAGATGGGCAGCACGTGCCATCGGGACAATTGCTGCCGTTTTCTTTGTGGGCATGTTGATTGGTTCAGCCCTATCTGAGGGCGTGGGACCAGTGACTACGGAAAGCGTCACACTAGTCTTACTTGCAGCACTTGCCTTGGCTGGTTGTACTGTATCCTAGTGGCGGGATATGACTGCTGGCATACTTCTGGTTCTGACTTCTATCGGCTTCGGCTTACACATAGGCTGTTTCGCCGGGCACAGTCATGTCCTTGCCTGGTCGATAATCGGCTTGCCTTATCTCGTCGCTGGCATACTAATCCTCAGCGCCTGGCGACTTTCCAGGCAGAACCGATAGCACCTTCTTTCGTCCCAGCAGGGCTTGTCCTTGAAGGCCATGATGCGGCGGCGGTCTAATGACCTTCTGTAGACTGACCGCAGACATCAGTCTTACAAGCTGGGCCGGCGCTATCACAGGAGCATGGCCAGACAGCCATGCTTACCATCACCACGGGAAGTATGGCTACAATAGCGGGTATGAAAAGGTCGGTGTTGGCGTGTTCACCTTCTTTCCTCCGCAACTGCCCATCTTTGGAGATGCCGCGACCGAAACCTACGGGATTAGATAGGACGGGGAGATTCAGCTTGCTCGGACAACGAGTTATCTTGTGGTCAGTTAGCTTGAAGAATGGGGCGGCGACTCTTTGTACCCTGCTACATCACCGATACGGCAATTCCTGTGCAAGTGCTACAATAACGGCTGGGATGTATGCCTTGCCTGATGGGCATCAGCCGCGCTGGTTCTGAGAGGACTCGAAAGGGACCAACGCTCCTAAACCTGATCAGGGGTTTGACTTGACCAGCTGGCGGGCGAGACTCAACTAAATGAAGAGAGCCTGGTGAACTGATAGTCAGCTTCGTCAAGCGCTAGCTGATAGCGTCAGACTCGGCTGGTCAGGCCGATTTGGAAGCGAACAAACAAGGAGAAGCAGGAGTATGAAGAACGTCTGGATTGTCTTTCAGAAAGAAGTGGCTGAGCATGATTTCGGGCCTGCACACCCACTGCGCAAAGAGAGGTTAACCCTCTATATTGACCGCCTGCGGTCTAGCGGCCTCCTGGACAACTTGGCGATAGAGGTGGTCAGTCCTGAAGCCAGAGTATGCGATGGGGATATTCTTGCAGTCCATGACCCGTCGCTCCTCGATACGATCAAGAAGATTAGTGAGACTGGGGGTAGACTCGATGGCGACACACCTCTCCCTCGTGGCACCTACGGACGGGCCTGCCTCCAAGCCGGCGGCTTGCTTTATGGAGCTCAGGCTGTCATGGAAGGCAAGTGCGACTGCGCCATCCAGCTTATTGCCTTTGGGGGCCACCATGCCATGCGCCGTCACGAGCGGATAACCTTCGGCTTTTGCTACTTCAACCAGGAGGCAATAACCTTGCGCGCCCTTCAGAGACAGGGTTATATCAAGAAGGCTCTTGTCATAGACTGTGACTGCCACCACGGAAATGGCATCCAGGACATTTTCTATGATGATTCCTCAGTCCTTTATGTTTCCCTACACCAGGACCCTGCCACGCTGTACCCAGGTGCTATGGGATATGCTGAAGAGGTAGGAACAGGTAAAGGGGAGGGCTACAATGTCAATGTGCCACTTTCCCCGGGTACTACCTGCCCCAGTTACCTTACAGCTCTGGAAGACATTTTTCCCCCGCTAGCTCGCGAATTTCGGCCTGACCTTATCCTGGCAATCATCAACGGGGACAATCACTTCATGGACCCCTTGACCAATATGGGTATTGACCTCCAATGCTACCCCAAGATAGCCAAGGTCATCAGCGACGTGGCAAATGAACTCTGTGGCGGAAAGTTGCTGGTAGAGCTTGGGGGAGGCTATGACCTCAAAGTAGCAGATACCTCCTCCTATTCCATCACTCTGACCTTGGCTGAATATGACGACTTCCAACTTGATGACCCCTATGGGACGAGACAGGAATCTGATCAGATTGCACAGCGTGTGGAGAGTATTCTCACCAGGGTGACAGAGATTCAGGCTAAGTATTGGCGCTCTTTTCAAAGGGAAGCGGTTTAGTCAAAGGTCTGAAAGAGCCAGGGCCTAATAGGGTGGCCAAGCGAGTAGAGCACTGTGCCTCGTCGGAAAGACGCCACCCCTTGCAACGGACTCGAGACTTAGCCCTAGCGCAACCAGCGGATTCGGTGAGTCAATGAAGCAACAGAACCTGAGGTGCCAAGCAAATGGAACTCAATCCACCAAGCAGAAGGACGCTCAGCTAATACGACGATTGGCTAGGGCGTCGCCAAGAAAGGCCTTTCTTGTCTTTCAGAAGAAGGGGGTAGAACGACGTGTCTACCCCCTAGAGCAGAGTCCTGATGCTCCGGTATTCACACGCTGGCTCGCTGAATAACGCCGATTGGCTGTTCAGATACCGGTTGAAGCGGCAGGATGGTTATCCTGTCGAAACCAGG
>CAZHQV010000001.1:0-6845 GCA_964534285.1 uncultured Dehalococcoidales bacterium | reverse complement strand
AAACCAGGGATCAAACCGTCTTTGACTGCTACCAGCACATACCGCCCCGCTTCCCTGAAGCGATGAAACACGTTGCCGTTCCTATCGGTCCAGCCCAAGAAGTGACCGTGCTTCTCAGCGAGGGAGACGTAGGCCTCAGCATTGTTGGTGTCGTTCTGTATGTCCTTGACATCAACAGCCCAAACACCGGCCTTGGGAACTGGTACTCCAATGTATTTTTCAACCACCGTGATACTCACCAACTGGCCCACTCGGGCAACATCAGGTGCCCTTATAGCCAGCGCCTTAAGCGGTTTGATTGCTATTTGAGCGAAACCGGGAATCAACCCGTCTTTGACTGCTACCAACATATACCGCCCCGGTTCGCTGAAGCGATGAAACACATTGCCGTTCCTATCGGTCCAGCCCAAGAACTCACCGTACTTCTCGGCTAGAGAAGCGTAGGCCTCGACATCATTGCTGGCGTTCTCTATGCGGTTGACATCTACCGCCCAGACACCGGCTCCGGGAACTGGTATTCCAATGTACCTTTCATACACCGTGATAGTCACGAGCTGGCCCACTCCGGCGACGTCGGGTGCCCTAATAGCGAGCGCTTTAAGCGGTCTAATTGCTATTTGGGCGAAACCAGGGATGAATCCGTCTTTCACCGCGACCAGCACATACCGGCCCGCTTCCCTGAAGCGATGAAACACGTTACCATTCCTATTGGTCCAGCCCAAGAAGTAACCGTACTTCTCGGCTAGAGAAGCGTAGGCCTCGGCATCATTGGTCTCGCTTTCCAAGTCATTGACGTCTATTGCCCAAACACCGGCTCTGGGAACTGGTTCGCCCGTGTTTTCCTCAACTACCTTGATGGTGACCCACTGGCCCACGCCGGCTACCTCAGGCGCCTTAATGGCCAAAGCTGGTCTGACCTCTGGCGTTACGTCGCTGGTGAGTCCTGGTTGAGCCACGGCGACAGCGGTGAGCGGGAGTAACATAGCCACTGCTATGATTAAAGCGAGTGTACCCAGTATTGCTTTTTTCAATTCGCACCTCCTTGTTCTTCATTCAATCAAGCGCGCTATTCGAAAATCATCAGTTGCCCATGGTCACCTCCTTAACCGTGTTCCCACTTACTACTACGAAGAGATGCGTGGAAATGTTACGAGCCATACGCCGCAATAGAGGCTCTTATCTTTTTGGCTTGATACTCGTTACGTTACAATGTAGGAAAGGTCTGCGTCGGGTTTAGTGGATTTGTCCATCGGTGCGAAGTCATCCGAGGCTCGTGGCAATGAGCGCCTACGCGCCGACGGAGACAGACTTGCAATGCGGCGGATTGCAGAACCGCAAATTGGGGCTGTGAAGACATAATGCGGCAGAGCCGTAAGGCTCATCAGAATGAGTGTCTTTGGTGTAACAAACAGTGAAGACAATTCGTACTATGGGTGAAGAGGAGAATATCAGTCGAGCAATTGACAGAATTGGACTCCGTGATCAGCCCGAAGTCTTGGCGTTGGTAGAAAGAGCCACTAGTGGCGACATAGAGGCCTTTGGTGACTTGTACACTCTCTACCTCAACCCGATCTACCGGTACGTTTTCTATCACGTAAGGGATAAGATGACTGCGGAGGATATCACTGAGGAGGTATTCATCAAGGCATGGAAGGCGATCGATTCTTGCAAAGGCAAAGAGCAGACATTCTCCTCATGGCTTTATCGAATTGCGCACAACCAGATGGTTGACAAGTTGCGAAGCACACAAAAACGTCAAGCAGTAGAGGTGAATACGCAAAGCTTACCTGAGACCAGCGACATAGAAAGGGAAACAGAGGCAAGGTTAGAGTGGGAAAAGACACTAGAAGTTGTATCCTGTCTGCCTGAGAAACAAAAACAGATCATCATCCTGAAGTTTGTTGAGGGCATGGACAACCGTGAGATTGAGAAGATTACGGGCAAGAGCCAGAATTCCATAAGAGTACTGCAAATGAGAGCCTTGAATACGCTTTGCCAGAGACTACACAAAGAAGTATAAGAATGAGAGCCAGCCTATCAGAGATTCTGGACGAGTGCATCGCTCGGATAGAAAAGGGCGAGACCATTGAGACGTGTCTGGCTGAATATCAGGATATACGGAGGCAGCTTGAGCCACTTTTGTACATCGCGTCGTCGATTTCTCTAATCCCTAGGGTGTCGCCATCGGATGAGTTCAGCAGAACGTCAAAGGACCGCCTGATGACTCGCCTACGTCAAGTGTCTGTCCCAAGTAGGACGTCGGAACGTGGCCGGATCATATTGCAGCGCGATGGGCTGGCTACATTGTGGCAGACTATTATCCGAGCGAGAAAGCTTGCCATTTCGGTGGCCGTGGCTTTAGTGCTGGCACTCGGCGGGAGTATTCTGCTACCCGGCATACTTGATCTTGTATCGCCCCCACCAGCTATGGCCTCTCCCTGCACTCTCAGCATACTGAGTGGTGAAGTTGAACTTGGGAAGGCGGGTTCGGATAGCTGGCAACCGGGCATTGATGGCATGACGCTAACCATAGGCACTGACATAAGGACGGCCGCAGACGCGCACGCTGTACTCACCTTCTTCGAAGGTAGTACCATCAAACTTGATCCAAGTACTGTTGTCGGAATCCGGGAGGTGGGACACACTGACGAGGAATCAGTTACGATTGTCGTGGAGCAGTTGTTGGGAAGCACGTGGAGCCGTGTGGAGAAGACCGGCCCAGGTTCGTACTACAAGATACAAACGCCATCAGCAACTGTGACGGCACTGGGAACCCTGTTTGCCACAGATGTGGACGATACTGGTCGAACGAAGGTCGCGGCAACTCAAGGGTCGGTCAGTGTTATTGCTCAGGGTGACGAGGTGCGCCTCACGGCGAGTTATCAGACTGAGGTGAAAGTAGGCGCTGTTCCTTCCACTCCCGAGAAAGTGTCCCCCGCCAGGGCCGAACTTCTGATCGTCGCTGACATGCCCGCCGTCTGCTCGGTACGCGACCCCACAGGGTCAAGTACAGGGTACCTACCAAGTGGTCTGTCATTCAACCAGATAACAGGTTCAGAGTCATCATTGCTATCTAGTGGCCAGCAGGTGATATCCATAGCGCAGCCTGTGAGCGGCGAATATGTTTTTACCCTCCGGTACACTGCCCAAGAGACAGCGCATTTCAGCATTCGGAGTGAATCCGGAGGGACAGTGGTCTTGGAACACACTGGAGAACTCAGTAGCGTAGAAGGAGGAGGCTGGCTCGTACGCATCAATTTGAACGTTGATGGCGATGTCTTGGTGAGCAGCGCCGTAGTCGGAATAGAGCCGCTTGGAGATGTAGGCCCGGAGAAGATAGTGACGACCGATTTGGCTAGAGAAAGAGCAGTGCCGATCAAGGCCAGCACACCGGATAGTGATGCCCAGGATGGCCGTACCGATGGCCAAGGTGATGATAACGACGTTAGCGACAACGTCGACGACAAAGACAGCTACGACGATGTTCCGGACGGCGACACTGGTGGTGACATTACCGACAACAGCAAGGATGACAGTACTACTCGTGGGGATACTCATGACGACGTTGGCTATGACAACGCCGATGGCGATACCAGTGACGCGGAGACTAGGGATAACGTTGGCCTCGCGGGTGCTAGTGGTGACACTGGAGATAAGGAGACGGATGGTAACGACCTGTCAACCGGGACCCGAGCCGATTCTGAGTCCTCCCTGACAGGCTAAAGAGATCCCTAGCCACTTTTCTCAGTGCAGGGTGGCTGCCGAGGCGAATGGCCGCCTCGAGGCGAGCTCGTCCAAGCTCAGAAGTGTCCATTGGTCATAGATGCCGAACTGTGTCGGTTCCCCTGACGATCTGCGGAGACAGTGTTCTTCTATTCTATTGAAATAAGCCATTCGCATGACACATTCTCAGGCGTGCCTTCAGGCCTAGTTTCAGGTGGTGTAAAGATACGTTGAATCTTCACATTGTCGCTAAGCGCCTCAAAGAACCCGGCGCGAACCAGCCAGGCGGTGAGCCTACAATCATAATACTCCGTTCCCCATCTCTGCGCTGCTCTCTGAGCCGAACATTCAATTGTGCGCATTATGAAGCTCCTTTCCGTTACCCTTCTTGCTTCAACGTTCTCGAAAACAGCCCAATGAGAATGCCTGAGTAAGTGAATCAGGGTGTCAACCCCCCCTCCTGAAATATTCAAAGCCTTGCACAGTCGTTTGGCCTCATATGAGCCAGACTCCTTGTAAAGTCTATGAAGCTCCTCCCCTTCAAGCTCTTCAGGGTACCTTGCTCTTACCCAATCTTCGAATCTGAACAACGAATAGTTGAGGCTGTATAGTAGCTCTCTCATCAGGTTGTAAACGGCCTCTTTGCTAAGTCCCTCAATTTTTAACATCTTTCTCCCATTCTGAAATGGTGATCGTGGGTAAACTTCACCAGTGCTCTGCACGCCCTACCAGTCGTTGGGCACAGAGAGCCCCGGCCGCTCGTCATGTTCCGCTGTACCTGGTACCCTTCTTGTAACGGACACCGAGGAGTATACCACGAATCGTCGGCTCTCACCGAGCCGGGGCCTCACCACCTATTTCCGTTAGTATAGACTTCGAAAGGCGCTCTGTGAAGCAAGGGCTGCCGCAGCCGACACGCTTTTCAAAGCCTCATCCATTGCAGTCTCTAGCCTCTTGTCCAGATCTCCTTGATGGAGATCGCAAGTTGTTCGGTGGCTTCGAGGCATGGGGCAGCGTTGACAGCGACCGCAGCGGGTGGTACAGTGCCGCAACTTCAAAATGGAACACCTAAGAAGGGGGGGGGGAAACTATGAAGCACGAAAAACGCCTGTGTGTGAAAAAAGCCATAGTGGCAGTATTGATGGCGGTATTTGTGCTCTCGGGACTGTTTGCAGGCTGCGTGGGAGGCGTGATAATAGGTTCCGGGAACCTGGATAGTCAACAAATGGATTTCACCGGTTTTACGCGTATTGAGGTTGGATCTGCCTTTGAGGTTGACATCGTGCAGTCTGATTCGTACCACGTTAGTATAACTGCGGACGACAATCTATTCGAACATATCCAGGTTTCTCAAGCAGGCGAAACACTAAAAGTAGGCCTGAAACCGCTATCGGGCTATGTGTCTGGCACCTTGAGGGCCGAGATCACTATGCCCGCGCTCACTGGGCTTCATCTGAGTGGGGCAACACGCGGCAGTGTTGAAGGATTCAGCTCCCCAGAGGACTTTGACCTTGACCTATCTGGGGCTAGCTCTTTGCACATGAGTGATATGGCAGCCAGCGATATCAAATTTGACCTATCGGGAGCCAGCAGTGTCAGCGGCAACATAACGGCCACTGGTGATGGCCACTTCGACTTATCGGGAGCAAGCAGAATCGGACTGGCGGGCTCGGCCAGCGACATAGTGATCGAAGCCTCCGGCGCCAGCAGTGTGAACCTGGCTGATCTCCCAGTTAACAACGCAAATGTCAGACTCAGCGGTGCTAGCCAAGCTACAGTAAACCTGGATGGCAGACTGGATGCTAACCTGAGCGGAGCGTCGAGACTCAGCTATACTGGCGAGCCCACCTTGGGCAATATCAGTACGTCCGCCAGCTCCACAGTGAGCAAGAGATAGCATAGCTGGCTCAGATCGCTCAACGTAATTACGGGCCAGAGGAGCGGGGCAAAATGATTGGGCGGCGCGTCAGGTCCCAAATGGCCACGTCAATTGAAGCAGGGAATCCCGCATGTGACACGTTGCACAGGGTACGTGACCAGCAGAACTGAAGAAGGCTTCAATCGTGGCAAAACGCATGGCTGCGGAAGCAAACATCTGCTTGTGGTGTCAGCCAATGTCAAAAGGACAATCCCTGATCTGGTGGCCGGAAGCTGATTGATTGTTCTGCCGGTGGGGGCGGTTACACAGATACAGGCTACTTCAGGTCTTATTGCTGTTCTTGCGCCTTTCTCATCACACAAAGTGGCCAATTGCCTAAGGAGTCATAACCATTGACAAAACAGCTTAGCGACCATACTATCCTTCGCTGGGTGATATCAGTCTTGCAACTATGGGCTAAACCAAAATCGCGTTTCCTCGTTGTCTATATTGACAGGCTGAAACAAGGAGGGACGAAAATGAAATCAAAGCTAACCCTGGTATTTGCTATTGCTGCCATCTCAACACTGCTGTTCGCCTGTTCCCCGGCCTCAGCGCTACTATCTGTAGAGGTTTCTTGTGATGACTTCTATCAGCAAGAGCACATTAGCAAGCAGGTGGAAGTCGCCGTTGGCGATTCGTTCACAGTAGCTTTGTGCTCTAACCCGTCGACGGGCTTCCAGTGGTCAGAGATGGCCCAGATTAGTGACCAAACTGTATTGCGGCAGACGAACCACAAGTTCCTCGCTCCCGAAGGCGAAGAGGGTGAGCCTCCTGCTCCTGGAACACCTGGCCAAGAAGTATGGACTTTCGAGGCGCTTGCGGAGGGTACTTGCAGCGTATCCATGGAGTACAGCCGGCCTTGGGAAGGTGGTGAGAGCGGAGTGTGGACTTTCAACTTAACCGTAGTGGTTGTATAGAGCGCGACAATGATAGCAGACGGCACCGGTTACCCACACAGTGTCACGAGTTCTGACGTGGTCAATTAGCCACTCAGTGTATGGGCAGGAGAACCGGTGCCGCTGTTGCTTTAGCGGCAGCCAAGGACATTGTGGACCCTGCCAATGGGCGGCCTGTTGGTTGGGTAACCCTTCAGCGTGACGGACCACGGGCCATCCAGACTCCACGAATTCTCACACCGGCAGAATTCAACAAAATGGCAAGTTGTTGAAAACGCAACTCAATGACTTTTATCAGGCAACCT